>JARVCL010000151.1:0-30972 GCA_040405695.1 Halorubrum sp.
ACGTGCCGGTCCTCCGGAAGGACTTCGTCGTGGAGGAGTCGCAGCTCGATGCCGTCGAAAGCGACGTGGTCCTGCTGATCGCCCGGTTCGTCGGGGACGACCTGCCGGACCTGCTCGACGCCGCTCGCGACAGGGGGTTTCAGGTGCTCGTCGAGGTTCACGACCGTGAGGAACTGGCTGCGGCTCTCGACGCCGGCGCGACGACTATCGGGGTGAACAACCGTGACCTCGCCAAACTGGAGGTCGATCTCACAACGTTCGAGACGGTCGCCCCCGAGGTTCCAGCGGGCGTCACCCTGATAGCCGAGAGCGGAATCGGGTCGCCGGCGGACGTCCGGCGAATGCGGGCGGCGGGTGCCGACGCGCTACTCGTCGGGAGTGCTATCATGGACGGCGACGTAACGACCACCACGCGCGAGCTGACCGACGCAGAGACTGACCACACGACACACACATCCACATGAGCGAAAGCGAACCTACGACGAACGAGCAGGCGAGCCGGGTCGACGACGCTGGCGTGCTGTCACGACGCCCTGGCCGTCAACGCGGCCGCGAAGACGGAAAGTTCGGCCGCTACGGCGGCCAGTACGTCCCGGAGGCGTTGATGCCCGCAATCGAGGAATTGACCGACGCGTACGAACGATACGTCCTCGACAACGAGGACGGCTTCATGGACGAGTTCCGCGAGCGACTCGCCGACTTCGGCGGTCGACCGACACCGCTCCAGCGAGCCGACCGACTCTCGGAGCGATACGACCGGGACGTGTATCTGAAACGTGAGGATCTGCTTCACGGCGGCGCACACAAGCTGAACAACGCCCTCGGCCAGGTGCTCCTCGCGAAGTACATGGGCAAAGAGCGAATCATCGCGGAGACTGGCGCGGGCCAACACGGCACCGCCACCGCGATGGCGGCCGCCCACCTCGATATGCCGTGTACGATATACATGGGCGAGCGCGACATCAACCGCCAACGACCGAACGTCTTCCGGATGAAGCTCAACGGCTCCGACGTGAAGCCGGTCACGGCAGGCCGCGGCACGCTCAAGGAGGCCATCTCCGAGACGATGCGCGACTGGGCGGCGACGGTCGAGGACACCCACTACGTGATCGGGTCGATCGTCGGTCCCCACCCGTTCCCGGTGATGGTGCGAGACTTCCAGGCGGTGATTTCTGAGGAAGCCCGAAATCAGTCACTCGACCGCATCGGGACGCTCCCGACCGACGTGGTCGCGTGTGCCGGTGGCGGGTCGAACACCATGGGAACGTTCGCGGCGTTCGTCGACGACGAGTCGGTCGCGCTCCACGCCGTCGAGGCGGGCGGATCGACACTGGAGGTCGACGAGGAGACGGGGGTCGCGCCCAACTCCGCCTCGCTGTACACGGGCGAGGAGGGCGTCCTCCACGGCGCGCGAACCAAACTATTGCAGGACTCTGACGGCCAGATCATGGAGAGCCACTCCGTCTCTTCTGGACTCGATTACGCTGGCGTCGGCCCTGAACTCGCCTACCTCGTCGACGAGGGGCGGGTCACGCCGGTCGCAGTCGACGACGACACCGCACTGGAGGGGTTCCACCGGCTCTCCTCGACGGAGGGGATCATCCCGGCGCTGGAGACCGCTCACGCGTTCGGCTTCCTCGAGGAACACTACGAGTCGCTCGGCGACCGGGTGGTCGTGAACGTCTCCGGGCGGGGTGACAAGGACCTCGACGCCGCGATCGAGGAGACCGATGCCCGCGACATCGATGGCGCGCCCGACATGTCGATGTTCACGGGGGGGATGTAGATGGGCGACGCAACACGCGGCAGCGAGACTGGAAACAGCGATGCCATCGCGGCCGCGTTCGCCGACGGCCCGGCGTACATCCCGTATCTCGCGGTCGGCGATCCAGACTACGAGTCATCACTCGAGTACGTCGAAGCGCTCGACCGCGGCGGGGCCGACATCATCGAACTCGGCCTCCCGTTCTCGGAGCCGATCGCCGAGGGGTCGACGATACAGGGAGCGATCGTCCGCGCGCTCGACGGCGGGATGACGCCGGACCGCTTCTTCGGGTTCGTCGAGGAACTCGACGTCGACGCGCCGCTCGTCTGTATGACCTACTACAACCTCATCTACCAGTACGGGGGGAGAGCGGCGCGTGACGGGGCAGAATCGAACGGCGACGACGCGACCCACGGCGGTCCCAGAGCGTTCGTCGAACGGGCCGCCGAGGCCGGGCTGGAGGGGTTCGTCGTTCCCGATCTCCCGGCCGAGGAGGCGGATCCGTTGCGGGCGGCGTGTGACGAGTTCGGGGTAGACCTCGTGTTCATCGTCGCACCGACGACCCGTGGCGACCGACTCGAACGAATCATGCAGCGGGTGTCGGGGTACGTCTACGTGCAGGCACGACTCGGCACTACCGGGGCGAAGTCAGATGTCTCGGACCGGACGGCCGAGAGCCTCGACCGACTTCGCGAGTACGGGGTGCCGAAGGCGGTCGGGTTCGGTATCTCGACAGGTGACCACGCAGAGCGGATCGTGGCCGGCGGTGCCGACGGCATCATCGTCGGCTCGGCGCTCGTCGACATCGTCGCCGACGGGTACGAGAACGACGAGCCGACTGAGGCAGTCGCCGACCGGCTGGCTACACTCTCACAGGAACTCACGGCAGGGGCCGAGCGCGGCTACGAGACGCGTGTCGGCACGCCGGGGTCGTAACCCCCCAGAACCGATCCGTACACACGACTTCGAGAGAATACGTCCCCGAACGAAACCGACTTACCTCCGATTGACACACTCTCTCACAACGAGCACTCACATGACACCAGGACTCACCGCACGACTCGACCGCATCTCGACGAACGACCGCTACCTCATCGTTCCGATGGACCACGGGATCACGATGGGCGCCGTCAAAGGACTCGTCGACATCGAGTCGACGATCGACGGCGTGACGCGGGGCGGTGCCGACGCCGTCCTCACCCAGAAAGGAATCGCCGACCGCGTCCACGACAACAAGAACGGCGCGGGATACATCGTCCACGCGAACGCCTCGACGACGATCGGTCCCGACGAGAACGACAAGCGGTTAACCGCCACCGCCGAGGAGGCGGTTCGAGCCGGCGCGGACGCGGTGTCGTTACATCTCAACGTCGGGTCCACGTACGAGCCGAACCAGATAGAGGACCTCGCCACTCTGACCGACGACGCCGACCGTCTCGGCCTCCCGGTGCTCGCGATGGCGTACGCCCGCGGCCCGGGCGTCGACGGGACCGACCCCGAGTCGCTGGGCCACGCCGTCCGGCTGGCCGAGGAACTCGGCGCGGACGTGGTGAAGACGGGCTACTCGGGGGACGCTGACTCCTTCGAGCGCGTCACCGAGTCCACCAGACTCCCAGTGGTCATCGCGGGCGGGTCGAAAGGGACGGATCGCGACACCGTCGAGATGGTGCGCGGCGCGATGGACGGCGGTGCGGCCGGCGTCTCGATGGGACGGTCGATCTTCCAGCACGACGACCCCCACGGGATCGCAAGCGCGGTGTCGGCGGTCGTTCACGACGACGCCGGCATCGAAGCGGCGCTCAGGGCGGGCGGGTTCGTCGAGGCGTAAGCCACTCTCTCTCGCTGTCAGCTCACCTTCTCGGTCTGCACCGCCTCGCTGTCATCGTCATCTTCCCCTCGGTCGGTCTCGCTTCACCGTTCCGCAGTTTTCAAGCCCGCCCGCTGAGAGAGTCCGACAATGACGCGTACGGTCTGGGTCAAAGCCGACGGGACGGTCGGAGACTGGAACGCTCGCAAACGACGGATCACGGCCGGAATCGAGGCTGGCGTCGACTGGGTGCTCGTCGACGAGGCCGACGTTGGCCGCGTCCGCGAACTCGGTGACGTCAAGGTGGCGGCGTTCCTCGCGGACGCCGACGTCGTCGACGGCGACGGACGAGACGCCGAGGCGGACGCGTACTTCGTCGGCAAGGATGGTGAGGGTGACGGAACGATCGACCTCCCGGAGGACTTCTCGGGATCGGCAGATCTCACCACCCTCCGTCGGCGCGACGATCGTGCGCAGGGCGCGTACGTCCGTGTGCTCGGCACCGCGTACGAGGCGTTCGCTGAAGAGGCGGCGACCGCAGCCGACTTCACGGTCGTCGTCGGCGAGGACTGGTCCATCATTCCACTGGAGAACCTCATCGCGCGTGTGGGCGAGGAGACGCATCTCATCGCGGGCGCGACGACCGCCGCCGAGGCCCGAACCGCCTTCGAGACGCTGGAGATCGGTGCCGACGGGGTTCTCCTCGACACCGACTCACCGGACGAGATTCGCGGCGCGGTCGAGGCGCGTGACGACGCCGACCGCGAGAGCCTCGACCTTCGGTACGCGAGAGTGACGGAGGTCGAACGCACCGGCATGGCCGACCGCGTCTGTATCGACACGGGATCACTGATGGACGACGACGAGGGAATGCTGGTCGGATCGATGTCTCGCGGGCTCTTCTTCGTCCACGCGGAGACCGCGGAGTCGCCGTACGTCGAGTCTCGTCCGTTCCGCGTGAACGCCGGTGCGGTTCACGCGTACGTTCGGAATCCAGACGGCGGTACCAACTACCTCGCGGAGCTGTCGAGCGGCGACGAGATACAGGTCGTCGACACTGCCGGCCACACGCGGGAAGCGATCGTCGGCCGCGTGAAGATCGAGAAACGCCCGATGTTCCGCGTCCAGGCGGAACTCGAGACCGACGACGGCGTCGACCGTGTCGAGACGCTCATCCAGAACGCCGAGACGGTGAAGGTGGCAACGAGCGAGGGTCGAACGGCGGTGACCGACCTCGAACCCGGTGACGAGGCACTCGTCTACTACGAGGATGTCGCGCGACATTTCGGCGAGGCCGTCGAAGAGAGCATCATCGAGAAGTGATCACGATGCCCGTGACTGGACCGTCTCCGGTGTCTCATCGACGCCCGAGGCGCGCGAGATGAAGGTGATCGCCGTCGCCGGTCCGTCCGACTCGGGGAAGACCACGCTGGTGGCGCGTCTAGCGGAGCGGCTGAGCGCTTGCGGAAGCGTCGCGACGATCAAACACCTCACCCACGAACCCGACATCGACACCGACGGAAAAGACACGGCACGACATCGGGCAGGGGGTGCGGTACACACGGTCGGCGTCACGGACGAGGGAACGTGGTTCGCGACGGGTGAGCAACGGGGGCTAAACGAGATTCTCACCGACTTCGACCGCCGGTACGAGTACGCGATCGTCGAGGGATTCAGCGGGAGCGACTTGCCGAAGGTGGTCCTCGGCGATCGGGCGGCGGCGGAGCCGATCGTTCTGACCGCGGCCGAGGCAGATGCCGTCGACATCGACGCGGTTCTCGCGTTTCTTCGGGACGCACCCCCCTACTGATCGGATCGTCTCTGGGTGTGTCGTCGAGACCGGACCCGTTCGACACGCGAGTCGGCAGACGTCCCGACAACGGTTAGCCGCTCGCGCCCGTGAGTCCGTACACGAATGACCTCTATCGGTATCGTCGGCGCAGGTGCGGCCGCGGCAGCGGCGACGTACGTTCTCGACACCGCCGTTCCGGACGCAGAGATAACCGTCCTCGAAAAGTCCGGCGGACTCTGCGGTCGCGCCGCAACCCGGCGGAACGACGAGCGAAATCTCGTGTACGACTACGGCGCGAACTATCTCAAGTCCGACGACGAGCGCGTCGCCGACCTGGTCACCGAGACGCTGAGCGACGAGGGGATGGTGGACGCGACGGAGCCAATCTACACCTTCGAGGCGGACGGCGAGGTCGAACCCGGTCGGGACGCCGACGAGCACAAGTGGAGCTACCGCATGGGACTCACACAGATCGCGAAACGGCTGTTCGGCGGCACCGACGCGTCCGTCCATCGGCGTACCCGGGTCGAGACGATCCGACGGATGGACGAGACGGAGACCGACGGAACCTGGTGTCTCCTCGACACCGAGGGAACGGAGTGGGGGCCGTTCGACGTACTCCTCTGTAACCCGCCTGCCCCACAGACGGCGGCGCTCCTCGCGGACGCCGAGTGGGAGTCCCCGGTTCGAGAGGCGCTCAGCGCGGCCGCCGCCGACGTTCCCTACCGAAGCGTCTGGACCGCAGTGCTACACTACGAGTTCGAGATCGACCGTCCATACTACGGGCTTGTCAACACCGACAAAGCACACGCCGTCGGCTGGATCTCCCGCGAGGAGTGCAAGGCTGGGCACGTGCCGGATGGGGAGTCCCTGCTCGTCGTTCAGGCGGGCGGCGAGTGGTCGACCGAACACTACGACGCCGATCCCACAGAGAACGTCGCAGCGCTTGCTGCACACGCCGCCGAGGTTGTCGGTGACGAACGCCTCGCCAACCCGGACTGGACGGACCACCAAGGGTGGCGGTACGCGATTCCCGAAGGCGGCGTGAAACGGGGGCCGGTGGACTCCGCCGCGGACGCGGGCCTGTACGTCCTCGGTGACTGGGTCGTGGGCGAGGGACGACTCCACGCCGCGCTCGCGAACGGACTCGACGTAGGCGAGCGAGTCGCGCACGCGCTCTGAGCTGTCCCCGGATGGGGGAGAACGAGAGGGGCGCATCGTCGGTGTCCGTGACGACCGACGCGCCAGTCCACCCGGCTACAGATCGTACAGTTCGCCGTACTTCTCTTCGACGTAGGTTAAGAAGGCGTCTGCCGAGAAGTCGTCACCGGTCGCGCGTTTTACGAGTTCGTTCGTCTCGTATCTGGAGCCGTGCCGGTGGACGTTCTCGCCGAGCCAGTCGTGGAGCGCGTCGAACTCGCCGGCCGCAATCTGGTCGTCGAGTGCGTCTATCGCCTCGTCGGCGGCCGCGTACAGCTGTGCGGCCATGACGGACCCCAGCGAGTAGGTGGGGAAGTAGCCGAAGTTGCCGTGGCTCCAGTGGATATCCTGCAGACATCCCTCGCTGTCGGTTTCCGGACGAACACCGAGGTACTCCTCGTACTTGTCGTTCCAGGTCTTCGGCACGTCCTCGACAGCGAGATCGCCGCGAATCAGGTCGCGCTCGATCTCGAACCGGACGATGATGTGGAGGTGGTAGGTGAGCTCGTCGGCCTCGACGCGGATCAGGTTGTCCTCGTACACCTGGTTGAACGCCTCGTAGGCGTCTTCGACGGACGCGTCGTCGGTCTCCGGGAACTGCGCTTGGAAGACCGGCAGGAATGTCTCCCAGAACGCGCGACTCCGGCCGACGTGGTTCTCCCAGAGCCGGGACTGTGACTCGTGTACGGAGAGGTCACGCGACTCGCCGAGTGGGGTCGCCCAGTGGTCCTGCGGCAGCCCGAGGTTGTACTGCGCGTGGCCGTACTCGTGGATCGTCGAGCCGATCGCGCCCAGCGGGTCCGACTCGTCGAACCGAGTCGTCACCCGGCAGTCGAACTGGTTGCCGGACGTGAACGGGTGTGAGGAGACATCGAGCCGTCCGCGGTCGAAGTCGTAATCGAGGAGTTCCAGCGTCTCGTGTGCGAGCTCCTCCTGATCCGCCTCCGGAAACGCACCCTCGAACGTGTCGACAGCGAGCTCGCGGTCCGACTCACGGATCGCCTCGATCATGGGGACGAGCGCCTCCCGAAGCTCTTCGAGGATCGACTCCGCCCGCTCCATCGAGAGGCAGGGTTCGTAGTCCTCGAAGAGCACCTCGTACGGGTCCCGGTTCGGGTCGATGTGCTCGGCGTACTCCCGTTTCAACTCGACGTGCTTCTCCAGATACGGCGCGAACGTCTCGAAGTCGTCTTCGGCTTTCGCCTCCTCCCAGGCCTGTAACGCCTCGGAGCCGGTCTCGGAGATCGCTTCGACGAGTTCGACCGGGACCGCGTCGGCACGCTCGTAGTCGCGACGCACCTCTCGGACGACGGCCGCCTGTTCGTCGGTGAGGTCGGCAGCAATGAGTTCGTCGAGGAGATCACCAGTCTCCTCGTCGGTGAGCATGTCGTGGCGGATCGAGGAGATGGTCGAGAGCTGTTTCGAGCGGGCGGGTGTCCCACCCTCGGGCATCATCACCTGCTGGTCCCAGCCGAGGACCCCAGCGGCGCTCCCAAGAGTGTTCCAGCGGCGGACGCGGTCGAGCAACGCGTCGTACGCGTCCGGCACGTCTGACGCCTCCTCCGGATCGGCCGCAGCATCTGTCGCCATGGCGATCACGTGTGTCCCCCGGGTATTGAAGTAACCGGCCGCGGAACGGACAGCCGAGTCCGTTGCCGTGGAGCGCGGCCTATTTGAGGGCTGGTGTCGAAACGTCTATAGCGAATGTCCGACACCGACGCGTTCATCGATCTGCGTTCAGACACCGTCACCCGTCCTTCGACCACGATGCGCGAGGCGGCCCGTGATGCCGACGTCGGCGATGACGTGTACCGGGACGATCCAACCGTCGCCCGACTGGAGGCGGCGGCTGCGACGGCCGTGGGAACGGAGGCGGCGCTTTATGTACCCTCTGGGACGATGGCAAATCAGATCGCCGTTCACGTCCACACCGAGCCGGGCCAAGAGCTCGTGTTAGAACAGGAGTCACACATCTATCGGTGGGAGCTGGCGGGCGCGGCGAAGCTCTCTGGGGTCCAGACGCGCACGGTCGACGCCGGCGAACGCTGTGTGCCCACGCCCGAGGCGGTCGAGGACGCGCTCGTTACCGAGTCTCTCCACCGTCCCGGAACTGGTCTGCTCGCGCTGGAGAACACACACAACTACCGAGGCGGGATCGCAGTGCCGGTCGATCGGATTGCAGCCGCCGCTGGAGCCGCACACGACGTCGACGTGCCGGTTCACCTCGACGGTGCACGCCTGTTCAACGCCGCAGTCGCGCTGGATGTCGACGCGAGCGAGATCGTCGATCCGGTCGACAGCGTCACCGTTTGTCTCTCGAAGGGGCTCGGCGCTCCGGTCGGGTCGATCCTCGCCGGCGACGAAGCGTTCGTCGAGGCGGCTCGTCGGGTCCGGAAGCTCTTCGGTGGCGGCATGCGACAGGCGGGGATGATCGCCGCTCCCGGCCTGCTCGCGCTGGACAACGTCGATCGGTTGACCGAAGACCACGCGAACGCGTCGCGGCTCGCCGCCGGGCTCGACGAGCTTCCGGGGGTGACCGCACCCGACCCGGACACGAACATCGTCGTGGCGCACACGGACGCCGCGGGGATTCCCGCGTCAGACCTCGTGGATGCGTGTTCCGATGCGGGCGTCGGCTGCGTCGAGTTCGACGAGTTCACCACGCGATTCACGACACACCTCGACGTGGATACGGCAGCCGTCGACGCCGCAATCGACCGGATCGGTGGCGTGGTCGACGAGCTGTCCGTGTAGCCTCGACGGACCACCTGTCGGCTCGACTCAGCCGGTTGCGACCCACATCAGCCACACGTTGTTGATCGTCAGACCGAGTCCGACGAGCGTCAACAGCACCGGCGGGAAGTAATAGAGAAGCCCGTCACCGTTGCGCGCGCCGTGAACGCTTATCGCCAGCATGATCAGGTAGACGGCCAGCTTCAAGCCGACGAGTCCGGCGAAGCCGAAGGCGTCGATCGCCGCCACCACGACCGGATTCCCCTCGTCGACCTCGGGCACGTACCGCAGGAAGGCGATAGTAGAGACGATGTCACCGACGCCGTAGGTAGTGGTCGCCGCGATCCAGAGCGTGTAGAACTCACGTGGCCGACGGAGGTACGCCGGGTGGTGACGGGACCGATCGCGGGAACGGGACACGGCGGAGGGTGGACGGGATCGACCCTCAACCTGTCGGTCTCACCCGATCCGTCCGGTCGCCGGTTCCGGATCGCTTTATATAGTGCGCCCGGTGGAACGCGTATGGGAACGCCGCTGGAGCCACGAGAGGCACAGGTTACGGATGTCCTCGATCGCCTCTACGAGGAGTATCCGGATTCGACCATCTCGCTGCGCTACTCGAACCGGCTCGAACTGCTGATCGCCGTGATCCTCTCGGCACAGTGCACGGACGAACGGGTGAACGCCGTGTGTGACGACCTCTTCGAAACGTACGAGACTCCAGAGGACTACGCGAACGCCCCTCAAGAAGAACTCGCAGAGGCGATCAACTCGATCACCTACTACAACAACAAGGCGAAGTACATCCGCTCGGCGTGCGCGGACATCGTCGACGAGCACGACGGCGAGGTCCCCGACACCATGTCGGAGCTAACGGCGCTCGCAGGTGTCGGCCGCAAGACCGCCAACGTCGTGTTACAACACGGCCACGATGTCGTCGAAGGTATCGTCGTCGACACGCACGTACAGCGGCTCACCCGCCGGCTCGGGATCACCGAGGAGGAACGGCCCGAACGGATCGAGACCGACCTCCTCGACATCGTTCCCGAAGACGACTGGCAGCAGTTCACCCACCTGCTGATAGATCACGGCCGGGCGACGTGTACTGCGATCAACCCAGACTGCGAGGACTGCGTGCTGGCCGACCGCTGTCCCTCGGCGAAGCCAGACGCCGAGGTCGACTTGGCGAGCGGCGATCCGTGGTGAGCGGACGCCGGTCCGGCTGTCGTGGCGTCGACACGCTGTCCGTGCGCTACCCGGCAGGTGAGTGAACGATCGGTCACTTTGTTCCCTATATACGACGTATAAATTGATCACTTAGGTATGTAACGGTCTTTTACACCACGAGCGTCGTCGCGAGTATATAAAACACCCAACGATCAGGGGATCTGGCGAAGTCCTTCCCCCGATCTTGGAACTTGCTCCGGTTCTTATGCGGGTATACGGCCTACACGTAGGTGGAGAGAGACACTATGTCCACCAAATCACGCAACGAGTTCGGCGGGGAGTTCGGCGGAGTAACGCTGTTGGGGAAGGCACACTCAATGTCGGCGCTGTTTATCGTCATGCTTCGGGGAGTCATCGGCGGGATGATCCTGTTCGCGGGTCTCGGGAAGTTCGCTGCCGTTCCGGGCGGTGACGCCTTCGACGCGAGCGGGTATCTCGTCCACGGCGTCGCCGACGCGAGTCCCGTGAGCGGAATCTACGCGGCGATGGGACAGACGGCTTGGTTCGTCGAGATGGTCAACGTCATCGTTCCCGTCACACAGGTGCTCATCGGCG
Source organism: Halorubrum sp. (assembly GCA_040405695.1). Classification (GTDB taxonomy): domain Archaea; phylum Halobacteriota; class Halobacteria; order Halobacteriales; family Haloferacaceae; genus Halorubrum. Next base: position 11,080 of record JARVCL010000151.1, read on the forward strand.
TGGCACTCATCGCCGGCGCGTTCGTCCGGCTGGCCGCGCTCGGCGGTGCCATGCAGATGATGATGTTCTACCTCGGCGGCTGGGAAGGCGAGTGGCTCGCGCTCTTCGACTCGACGCTCATCTACGCGGTCGTGTTCCTCACGGTCGCGGCCTTCGGTGCGGGTCGCATCCTCGGCCTCGACGGCTACATCGAGAACATCGAGATCGGTGGCCAGCCGCTGGTCGAGCGATTCCCCGTCGCCCGCTACCTCCTCGGCTAACACCGGGGACGCGGGCGTCTCGATCTCCGACGTATCGGGTCCCTCCACCCCTCTCGTTTTCACAGAGCTGCACGGAGACAGCCCATGAGTTCAATCGTGGAAGGAACCCGACTGCATCCACGATCCCACAGCCGACCACCAAATCGATTCGACGCGTGATCCCCGACGCCGTCTCGACCTCACTTCACCGGCGAGGGTGATCCGACGCGACCTCGCCGCTGACGAGAATCCGTCCTGAACAGACACACAGACGGGTGGGTTCTCGTTCCAATCCATATAAGAACACGGAGGCTGAATGAAGGATAATGGAACGCGGATCGCGGGAGGCGTTCACCCGGACGGGAACCCTCGGAATCGAAGAGGAGTTCTTCATCGTGGACGCCGACGGCCGCCCCGTGTCGGGCACGGACGAACTCGTGTACGAACGCGATCCCCCGGCGGCTATCCCCGACGGATTCGACCACGAACTGTTCAAATGTACGATCGAGGTCCAGACGCCGCTCATCGAGGATGTCGCTCACGCTCCCACAGCGCTCCGCTCCGTCCGTGAGGCGCTCGTCGAACACGCCGCAGAGAGCGGGTACCACATCGCCGCCGCTGGTTTACATCCGGCGGCCGAGTGGCGCGATCTGGACCACGCGGAGAAGCCCCGCTACCGGTCACAACTGGAGCGGATCCAGTACCCACAACACCGGAACACGACCGCCGGACTCCACGTCCACGTCGGCGTTGACGACGCGGACAAGGCCGTCTGGATAGCCAACCGACTCCGATGGCACTGTCCAGTGCTGCTGGCGCTCTCGGCGAACTCACCGTTCTGGAACGGCTACGACACCGGCCTGGCGTCCGGGCGGGCTGTTATCTTCGAGAACCTCCCGAACACCGGGATTCCGTCGGCGTTCGAGAGCTTCGAGGCGTTCGACCGCTACGAACGGCGAATGGTCGAACACGGCTCGATCGACGACCGTGGGGAGATCTGGTTCGACGTGCGGCCACACACGGGGCACGGAACCGTCGAGGTGCGTGCGCCGGACGCTCAACACGACCCCGATCGGACGCTGGCGTTCGCCGAGTACGTCCACGCGCTCGTGATGGACCTCGCAGCGCGTTACGAGGATGGCGAGTCGTGCTCGCTTCCGCGGCGGGAACTTCTCGACGAAAACAAGTGGCGGGCGCTCCGCCACGGCCACGACGCCTCGTTCCTCAGGCGGGACGGCGAGGGCACGATCGGCCTCGCCGACGCCGTCGACCGCGCGTGTGACCGTCTGAACGTCGACGGGATCCGGGAGGTGTACGACGACGAGAGCGGGACCGCGCGTCAGCGTCGGATCCACGCCGACGGCGGAAGCGACGCGCTGTGCCGAAGTTTGCTGGTGGACGCCTGAGCGGAACGACGCCGTGATCGTTGGTAACGGTTCGGGCGTCCCTGGTGGCCCCCGACTCGTCGAGGGGCACAGCCTCGCCGTTCGTGGCGGCGTCAGTTCGACCCCGGACTCCCGCCCACAGCGACCCCCAGTTTTCGTCGGTTTCGAGACGACGAGAAACCCTTTTGCCCGAGCGGACCCGATCGTATCGTATGACCACCAACGAGACACCGGACCCAGCGGACGACGACGAGTCGCCCACCGAGCGGACCAAAGAAGAGATACGAAAAACCCGCGAACGACTCGGTGAGGGGGCCGACAGAGCTGTGAAAGGGTTCGACGACAACGTCGTCGACCTGCTGGCGTGGCTACTCGATACGGAGACGCGCGCGCGAATCTACGTCTACCTCCGTGAGAACCCCGAGAGTACCAGCGACGAGGTCGCCGACGGAACCGGGCTCTATCCGAGCACGGTCCGCGAGGCGCTCGCCGAGCTCCACGAGGAAGGAACGGTTTCGCGTGGGAAACGTGAGGCCGACGGGGCCGGAAACAACCCGTACGAGTACGAGGCGATCGCTCCGAGCGAACTCGTTCGCGGCGTCGTCGGCGACGTGCAGGCGGAGCTGAACGCGGTGTTCAACCTCGACCGTCGGCTCGGTGGAGAGTCGGCCGATGGCGACGACGAGCCGGTGCAGATCTCTGTCGCGGGTGACGACGCTGACACAGAAGCAGACGCCGATGCCGACACGGCTGCGGAGGCCGATCACAGCACGGCGGCCGACGCCGAGTCGAAGCCCGAAGACGCCGCGAAGAGCAGCGACACGTAGGTCGTGCCGAGGCTGTCGGCTTCACCCACGCGTGAGGGCGGTTCGTGATGATTTAAGTCCCGGCCACGCAACCAACGGATATGGATGTCGCGCTTGGCGGCACGTTCGATCCCGTTCACGACGGCCACCGGGTGCTGTTCGAACGGGCGTTCGAACTGGGAGACGTGACCGTCGGCCTGACCTCCGACGAGCTCGCCCCAAAGACCCGCCACGTCGAGCGATACGTTCGATCGTTCGCGGACAGAAAGCGCGACGTGGAAACGGAGCTCGCTGCTCTCGCGGCCGCGCACGACCGCGAGTTCACCGTCCGGAAGCTGTGTGAGCCCACCGGCATCGCCGTCGAGCCGCAGTTCGACGCGCTCATCGTCTCTCCAGAGACGAGAGCAGGCGGCGAGCGAATCAACGAGATCAGACGGGATCGCGGCCACGAGCCGCTCGACATCGTCGTCGTTGACCACGTCTCGGCGGACGACGGCAGGCGTATCTCTTCGACACGAATCGTCGCCGGCGAAATAGACGAACACGGAAACCTCACTCCCGACCGGGACGGTCGGGGAGCGACTCGACCGGAATGACGGCTGTCACTCGCGTGCTGCTCGGCGAACGAGGGTTCGAGCGCGCCGCCGTCTGGAGCGTCGCCGGCTTCGGGCTGACGGTAGCCGCGTTCCGGGTGGCGAAACTCCTCGACGCGCTGGCTCCCTGGTGGGTCGCGGCCGTCTGTGCGACCGTCGTCGCCCTCGGCGTGATCGGGTTTGCCTGGGTTGGCGGCGGTGTGCTGCCGTCGATCCTCCTCGCGTACGGACCGCTCACTGCCGTCCTGTTCGAAACCGTCGGTCCGACACTCACGCTCGTAGCCGGCGGTGGTGTCGTGTTCGAACCCGCCTTCGACGGCGGCTCTGCGGCTCTGACGGTCGGTGAGCCGCTCGCTGTCGCCGTCGCCGCCGCGGTCGCGGTCGGCGGTGCCGGATTCGTCGTCGGGCGAACGCTCGCGGCACGTTCTGAGAGCGGGGTCGAAACCGGTGGAAAGGGCCACGACGACAGTGGAACCCCCGACTCTCCGACCGCCGGCGCCGACGACTGACCCGCTGCGACTACGCCTCCGACAACGTTCCGTTCAACACTTTCGCGGCGACGAGCAACGGATCCCACACGGGGCTGAACGGCGGGGCGTACGCCAAGTCGAGCCGTTCGAACGCTCCGACAGACAGCCCGGCCTCCAGCGCGGTCGCGAGGGTATTTATCCGGACAGCGGCGCGGTCCGGTCCGACGATGCTACCGCCGATGAGACGACCAGAGCCGCGGTCGGCGACGAGCGTCACGTCGGTCGCTGCGGCTCCGGGGTAGTACCCCGACCGTGACCCTGCGGTAACGGTCTCTCGAACCGGGTCGAACCCCGCTTCGACCGCGTCGTCCTCGTCGAGAATACCAGCCCGGCCACACTCCATATCGAACGCTTTGACGACCGCCGTTCCGGCGATCTCGCCGACCGGTGTTGGCCGCCCGGCGACGGTCGATCCGATCGCTCGTCCCGCGCGGTTGGCCGTCAATCCGAGCGGCGTCCACGCCGGCTCACCGGTCACCGTGTGCACCGCGGTCGCACAGTCGCCCGCGGCGTACACGTCCGATCGGTTCGTTCGCCCGTACTCGTCGGTCAGGATTGCGCCACCCGGCCCGGTCTCGACGCCGGCTCCGTCGAGGAGCGCCGTGTTCGGGCGGATCCCGACGCCGACTATCGCGAGATCGACCGGAACTCGGCTGTCGGAGGTCGCCACCGCCTCGATTCGTCCGTCCTCGACCACGAGCTTCTCGACCGGCGTGCCGGTGTGGACGGTCACTCCGTTCGTGTCGAGTTCCGTCTCGACGCGTTCGCCGACCGCATCGCCGAACGGCGGCAACAGTCGGTCTGGTCGGTGAAACAGGTGCACGTCGAGTCCTCGTCCCCGTAACGCCTCCGCCATCTCCACGCCGACGTATCCTCCGCCGACGATGGCGGCCGACTGTGGAGCCGGCTGCGCCGCGTTCCGCGCGACCCGTTCACGGTCGACCGCAGAGACGTCGGCCCGCTCGGGGTCGTACGCTTCGGGGGCGGCGATGTAGGCGTCTATCGCCGCGGCGGCGTCCATGTGGTGAAGCGTGAACGCGCCCGTCACCCCCCGCACGTCGAGCGAGCCGGTGACCGCTCGACCTCCCGTGGCGACGAGCAGCTCTGAGTACGACTGCGTGTGCGTCTCGCCTGTCGCCGTCTCCACGACGACCGACTGCTCGTCCGGATCGACGGCGACCACCTCGTGGCCGCGTCGAAGGTCTATCCCCCGTTCTTCGGCTTCCTCCGGCGACAACGAGAGGAGATCGGAGAGCCGCTCGATGCGTCCTTCGATGAAGTACGGAGTTCCGCAGTACGCGTACGAGATCCACTGTCCCTTCTCGAACACGACGACATCGCGGTCTGTGGTCTCTCGACGAAACTTGCTCGCAGCGCTCAACCCGGCGGCATCCCCTCCGACGACGACGAACGGTTCGTCCATACGATGTCAGTCGCCCAGCGAGGGCAAAAAGACACGCCCGTCGTGTGTCCGTGGCGCGTAGACCGACGGAGCGGAGGCTCCGACGACCGTTACGACGCGCCGTTGCCGCTCTCGGTGCCGCCCTCGACGCCGAGTGCGTCGAACAGCTTGCGACGGACGGCTTCCTCGGTGAGGTGGAGCAAGGTATCGCGGTTCCCGCCGCTCGCCTCGATCCCGGTGAAGATCCCGAGCGGAATCTCGACGGACCCCTGTGTGGAGTGACCGGCGGCGTCGCCCATCTCGTCGAACGCCTCTTGGAGCACGTTCCCGATGTTGAGTCGGATATCCTTCGAGCGAGTCGCGAGGTAGATTGTGTCGTCGGCGATTCCGAGGACCGCTGTCGTCGTGATCCCTTCGAGATTGAGCAGGTGTTGGGCCGCCTGTGCGAGCGCCTCGCGGTCACGGATGAACCCCGCCGTCGAGAAGAGATGGCTGCCTTGTACCTGGCGATTCTGGATCGCCTCGGCGAGTACGTCTAGCGTCTCCGGGCTCATCGACGGGGACTCCACCTGTTCGAGCGTGTCGTGGTTCGCAAACGGGTGGAGATACGCGGCAGCGGTCAGATCCGCCGGCGTCGTGTCGCGTTTGAAATCTAACGTTTCGGCGCGGATCCCGTACAACAGCGCCGTCGCGACCGCCTCGGTGGGTGACTGGTCGAACTCCTGCAGATACTTCGTGAGGATCGTCGACGTCGAGGAAACGTTGGTGCGCACGTCGACGAACCGGGCGTCCGGCGGACTGTCCGACTCCAAGTGGTCGACGTAGATGTCAATCCCCGTGGCGGGATCCACGTCGTCCTCGGCGGACTTCGCGAGGTCCACGGCGGCGACCGTCTCGTACTCGGTGAGCGGCGGGGCGTCCGCCTGTGCGAGCAGGTCGATCCCAAGAAGGTTGACGAACGCCCGGTTCTCTTGGTGACCCACGTCCCCGGAGTAGAGAATGTCGGCCTCGACGTCGAACGCCTCCGCGATGGCCTGCAGTGCGGTGGCTGACGCGATCGAGTCCGGCTCGGGATTGTCGTGAGTGAGGATCGCCATCCGTCCACCACCTCCTTCGATAATCTCCGCGAGCTGACGAGCCATGTACTCCAGCTCACCGGTTTCGAGCGACTGGAGCGCGCTGTCGGCGATCACCGTCGACGGATTGATCACGACGTCCGCGCCACGCTCGCGGAGTTCGTCCTCGCTGACGGGGTCGGAGGCCCGGACGACGACGTACTGGTCGCCGTCGACCTCGCGAATCGCGGAGACGGCTGCCTTGTTGGCTTCGACATCGGACGCGAGAATCAGGACGATGTCTCGATCGGCGACCGCGTCGACGACGTCCGGCCCCGCGATGTCCTGTACTCGAGCGTTGAGATCCTGATCACGGAGCGCCTCCACACGGCTCTCGTCGCGGTCGAGGATGAGCACGTCCTTCCCGCGGTCGGACAGGGCCTCGGCGACTGCATGTCCAACACTTCCGCAGCCGAGGATCGCATACCGCGTACGTGCCGATCCGGATGCGCCACTCATTACGAGTCGATTCCGCGGGACGGCACTTAACGAGTGTGCTATCCGTCCGACGGGCTTCTCCCGTTAGTCGACGACTCGCGCGAGAGCGAAACGATTCGGGACGTCAGGCGGACGCCGACGTGCCGGGGGCGTCGTCCGTCTTCCCGTCGTCGTCGGTCGGCTCTGCAGCGGCACGCTGGCGGTTCCGAATCAGTCCGCCGACGAGTATCGCCGCCCCGATCCCCCGAAGTATCAGGTCGTTCTGGAGGGTGTAAAGCGTCGTCTCGACCCCCACCATCCCGACGCCTGTTCCGAGGGGCAACAGGACCATTCCCGGCACAGACAACAGTATCGCGGCCGCCGAGAGCGACGCGCGCGACACCCGAGAGACGTCTGTGTGATAGTAGCCGATGATCGCGACCCCCAGCGCGTAGACGCCGGCGAACGTCGCCACCACCGGAGCCACCACCTCCGGCAGGAAGAATCCCAGATCCGTCACGTCAGCCATCGTCAGGATGGACGCTCCCTCCTCACCCGACCGTAACAGGAGGATTCCGGGGGCGAACACGAAGGCGAAGGGCACGAGGATCTTGTTCAACGAGAGGAGAAACGCCTTCTTCCCCGTCTCGAACGGATCTGATTTTGCCACCCCGGCGGCCGCGTACGCGGCCACCATCACTGGGGGCGTCACGTCTGCCATGAGTCCCAAGTACAGCACGAACAGGTGGACGGCGAGGATCGCGATCCCGAACTCCGGGAGCACGGGACCGAGCAACACCACGATGATGATGTACATCACCGTGGTGGGCATCCCCATCCCGACGATCACCGACGCGATTCCGGCGAGGATCAACAACAGCACCAGCGACCCGCCGCTCACGTCGAGAATGAGCGCTCGGAGGCTCCCGCCGAGTCCCGTGATCCCGATGACGCCGGGGATGATGCCGGCGGCTGCGACCGCGATGACGACGATCGTCGCCGTGCGCGCTCCGTTGTCCATCGACTTCAACACGAACGCCGCAAACCGGCCCGCACGCGAGTTCGCGACCGTTCGACCGGTCTGCTCGTCGAACGTAGCCGCCGACTCCTCGACCGTCTCGTCTAACTCCAGAAGCGGGGCCGCTCCACGGGGATCGAAGAGCAGGAAGAGCACGCCAATGACGGTCGCGACCGTCGGGAGCGACCCTGCGGCTTCACGAAGTGCCTCGACGACAGAGAACGAGGCCGGATCGACAGGCATCCCCGAGAAGAGGATCTCGACGGGGGTCACCCCGGCGTAGTACAGCGACACCGCGAACAGCGCGTACCCTCCGGCGACGCCGCCGACGATCGCCGGTCCGGTGCGTTCGTTGTAGGCGGCGACCAAGGCGATCAGCCCGACCGTCGCGGCGATGGTGAGCCAGCCGGCACGGCCGACGGAGAGCCGGGCGATCACGAGGTAGTATAAGAGCAGTCCCAGCGGAACGAGGTAGAACCACCCGCGACGCATGTGCGGGCCGATGTCGAGGAGTTCGCTCCGCGAGAGCCCACCGATCCCCTCTTTTGCCGCCTCGAAGTGGACCATCACCCACATCCCGAAGAAGAAGGCGAGCGCCGGCAGCGTCGCCGCGATGACGACCTCGGCGAACGGTGTCGCGGTGTACTCCACGATCAGGAACGCGGCCGCCCCCATCACGGGCGGGAGAATCTGCCCGCCAGAGGAGACGGACGACTCGACCGCCCCAGAGAACTCCGGCGAGTACCCGGAGCGTTTCATCAGCGGAATCGTCAACGCGCCCGTGGTCACTGTGTTGGCCACCGACGACCCGGAGAGCATTCCCATGAACCCGGAGGAGACGACGCTGGCTTTGGCTGGTCCGCCCTTGCGGGTTCCTGTGATGGAGTACGCGAGGTCGATGAACCACTTGCCCGCGCCGGACATCTCCAAGAACGCGCCAAAGAGGATGAAGATGTAGATGAACCTAACAGACACCCCGACGGGCACACCCAGTATTCCCTCTACGGTGTACCAGAGGTTCTGGACGATCTGGTCCCACCGGAGCTCGGAGGTCGCGAACGTTCCGATACCGGGAACGCCGCGGGGAATCAGGGAGCCGTACTTCGCGTACAACAGGAACACGCCGACGAGCAGCGTGAGGAGAAGCCCGAGCGCGCGGCGTGTCGCCTCCAACACGAGGAGGATGGCGAGCACTCCCATCAGGTACGCGAACGGGTACGCCGCCAGCGGCCCGACCTCCAGCGGCGCGAGCAACGGGTACACCTCTCCCAGGCTCCCGGCCCCGCGGAGTCCGCGAACCCGGATCACATTCGTGATCTCGTTGTATCGGGTGACGTAGTAGATCGTCGGCAACACCGACAGTGCGATCAACGCGAGATCAGAGGGCGTGACGCGGTCCCCGTTCCGGTCGACGAACGCCCAGTATATCCCAGCGCGAAGCCGGTCGGCCGCCCGCACGAGCGGTCCCGCACCGGAGCGGTCGCGGAGGATCGACGGGAGGGCGTCGAGCCGGCGTGTGAGCGGCCCCCCTCCGGTAGATCCAGGGAACAGCAGGAACGCGAGTATCAGCGCGAAGTTGACGTGGATCGCGCGGATCTGGAGCTGCGCGAGCGCACCGATCCGGATCGCCCCGTACTGCGGAACCGGGATCTCGAACACGAACCCACGGGCGGCGATCCACAGCTGGAACGCGGAGAAGCTGATCCCGACGAGCGCGACTACGACCGCCGCGACGCCGCGGAGCGACCGGCGTTTGTCTATCTCCTCGAACACCTCCTCTGCAGCGGCAGCGGCATCGGGGTCCGGCACCGACGCGCTCCCTCGACTCGGCGTCGTCACGATGATCCACCCGTTCGGTTCACGATCCGTAGCTCCACGGCTCCCCCGTCGCTCATCGTTGCGATGTCGTACCGGTCACCGCCAATGAGCAGATCGTGGTCGGCGGTCGATCCGGTCATGACACGTAGTGTCTCGTACTCTGCGTGTGGTGGGTCATATACGTATCGGCCGTCGCGAACGACGACATCGGCGCCCGACGGCAACCCGGCGCCGAAGGAGCTGAACTCCATCCGCGTCATCACGAGACGGCCCTCCTCGTGGACGTACACGTCACGGACGAGCGTCTGTTCGACGCTGTGGGTGTACTCCAGCACGATCTCGTCGTCTGCGATCGGCGTGGCGATCAGCTCTGTGCCGTCACTGTCGGTAACGACGAGCGTCGGCTCGCCGGCGGCGTAGTCGACCCCGCCCCCGAGAACGAACACGACGCTGGCGGTCGCGAGCAGGAGGACGGCGGCACCGACGACGGCCGTCGGAGCCCGCGACCCAACCGGCACGTTATCCGAAGTAGCGGGCTGCGCCCTCGTGGAGGTCGATCGACATCCCGTCCTGTGCAGAGTCGCGACTGATGAAGTCTGTCTTGATCGATAGCCGATCGACGTTCTCGAAGATCGCCTCAGTTATGTCCTCGACGATGTCGGCGGAGTACTCTTCACGGGTGGCGATCATCGCCTGCACGGAGACAGTGTCGACGTCCTCGTCGACCCCGTCGTACGTGCCTGCAGGGATGGTGTCGTCGGCGAACCAAGAGGCGTCCGCCCGGGCGGCCTCGCGCTCGTCGGCTGACATGTTCAGGATCTCGATGTCCGCGGTCGTCGCGAGCTCTTCGACTGCGCCGACAGGCCAGCCGCCGACGACGAAGGCGGCGTCGACGTCGCCGTCACGGATCTGGTCGGCCGCCTGCGTGAAGTCAGTGTTCTGCTCATCGAAGTCGTCGGGGGTGAGTCCTGCGACCGACTCGAGAATCTGCAGCGCGTTCACTTGGGTCCCGCTCCCGAGGTCACCAGTGTTGACTGGCCGGCCCTCCAGATCGGCGAGTGAGTCGATACCGGCGTCTGGGTCGGTGATGACGTGGATCGTCTCGGGATACAGCGTCGCGACGCCGCGAAGGTTCTCGATCGGGTCGCCCTCGAACGCCTCCAGTCCGGTGCCGTTGGCGGCGAAGAAGGCGATGTCGTTCTGGATCAGCGCGAAGTCAGCGTCCCCGCTACCGAGGCTGCCGACGTTCTCGACTGACGCGCCGGTCGAAGAAACCTCGATGTTGTAGTCGGTGACATCCTCGATGACTCCCTCGAACTCGCCGGAGAGCGGAAAGTAGGTTCCGCCGGTTCCGCCGGCGTGCCAGCGAATGGTCTCGCCGCCGTCGTCTGCACACCCTGCGAGACCGGCGACGCCGGCCGCCGCCGCGCCTTTCAGTACCGTCCGACGGTCGATCCGCTCAGCAATTGGGTCGTTTGACATACAACATTACGGTCACCGCGACGATACATAACGATTTCCCCGATTCCGGGGGAGCGTTCCTCAATCTCACCACCGATTCGAACGCCCCGCGGTGGGAAGCTCGTCCCCCGAATGAAAAGGCCTTTTACCGTCAGTTGGGTAAGATTGTGTGAGGGCCGGTAGCTCAGTCAGGGAGAGCGACGGACTCTTAATCCGTCGGTCGCGTGTTCAAATCGCGCCCGGCCCGCTTCTGCGAGGAACGGACGTGACGAGCGAAGCGGCCACCGCGATTTGAACTAGACGAGTCGCAGCCCGTGAGCGAGCGTCGCGAGCGAACTGGAACGTCTCGGCGTAGTTCACAATCGCGCCCGGCCCGTGTCCTGAACCGCCAAGTGACAACGAGGCGATGAGCGAACCGTCAGGGAGGATTTGTACGAAAGGAGTTCGTGCGTCGTTCACAGCACGATACAGCCTCCAAGCTCCGCTGAGCGGCTGACAGCCGAATCACCGGACACAGAGCGTTCAGCATCAGTGCGGTTATGCGATCGGATACCGAACCACGGTCCGTGGAGCACCAGCCTCGACCGCGGCCGGAGCTGCGCGCGGCGCTACAGGACACCCTCACCGCAGATCGCTCTCTGTTCCGTGACACTATCGATCGACTCGCGAGTGAGTACGGGTTCGACGCGAACCTAGACACGACACCGGAGTCGTTCGATCCGCCGGCCTCGATTGGCGACCTGTCTGCGAGTGACAGGCGGCTCGTGTGGCGAGCGTGGACGCTAGAGAACGCGCCACTCGGTGTCGTGCTCACCGGCCCAGCGTATCACGACAACCCGGTGTTGTACGCCACCCGCGCCACCCGGCGGCTCACCGGTTACACACTGGAGACGTTGCGAGGTGACAACCTCCGGCGGCTGCAGGGCGCCGAGACTGACCCCGCGACTGTCGGTACGTTGCGCGAAGCACTCCGTGGGTGGAGTGAGATAACGGTCGAGCTGCGGAACTACCGAGCCGACGGGACGGCGTTCACGAACCGGGTTTCACTCGTCCCCGTTCCGGACACGAATGGCACCGTCGAACACTGGTTCGGCATCCAAGCCGCCGTGCCGGACGACGAACGAGACGCCTGATCAGGACGTCGTCGGACCCTCGCCTCGTCACCTACTCGTCTGCCCGCTCGAATCGATGGCGAACCACGTCGGCGTCGTCGTCCCACTCGAAGTTCCCGCCGTGCGCCCGAACCATTCGTTCTTTGTACGCCTCCAGCGACGGCGAGCCCTCTCGTTTGGCGTCTGCATCGGTCATATCGCCAAGCGTCCGTCTCGTGACTTCAGTCATCTCGAACGTCACGCCGTCGATCTCGAAGGTATCGCCCTCCTCGCCGTACTGGTTGCCGCGGTGAAGCTGTGTCACGTCGCCGTCTTTTGCCGCCTGTTTCACCCGATCGTTTGGCAACAGGTCTGCCGGGTCGTTTTTGGACATATCCACTTTTAGCGTGCCGCCGACTTATATATCCGCACCGGCCGGCACAATCGGCTCTCACTCATCGTCGGATCGGCGTCACCCACCGTCACGGCGTGCTGACGTCGGTCCGGTTCGGCCGCGACACGCGGGTCGACTGCGGATCTCGAAACCGGCCACCTCGAATGATCCACGGGCGTGTCTAACGGCAGGGACGGCTGAGCCGAGGGATTCAAGATACTGCCGGTCCCCTTCTCCGACGATGCGTCAGGACCACCTCATCACCGCGACACAACTGTCGCGGGGTGACATCGAGGCGGTGCTCGACCGGGCGCGCGACATCGCCACCGACCCGGGGGCGTACGCGAACCGACACGCGGGGAACGTACTCGCGCTCTGCTTCTTCGAACCGAGCACACGTACGCGAATGAGCTTCGACGCCGCCGCCAAGCGGCTTGGCATCGACACTATCGACATGGGTGACGTGGACTCCTCGTCGGTGTCGAAAGGCGAGTCACTCGCCGACACCGTCCGGGTCATCGAGGGATACGCGGACGCCCTCGTTCTCCGGCACCCGAGCGAGGGAGCCGCGACGCTGGCTGCCGAGTTCGTCGACGTGCCGGTGATAAACGCCGGCGACGGGGCGGGACAACACCCCTCACAGACACTGCTCGATCTCTACACCGTCCGGGAGGCGCATGGACTCGACGATCTCACCGTCGGGATCATGGGTGACCTGAAGTACGGGCGAACGGTTCACTCACTCGCGGCGGCGCTCACCAACTTCGACGTTCACCAGCACTTCATTAGTCCGGAGTCGCTCCGTCTCCCGCGGTCGGTTCGCTATGACCTCCACGAGACCGGCGCGCAGATGCGCGAACACGAGGATCTCGAGGCCGTGATCGACGACCTCGACGTTCTCTACGTCACCCGGATCCAGAAGGAACGGTTTCCCGACGAGAACGAGTACCACCGCGTCGCCGGTCAGTACCGGATCGACGCCGACACGCTCGCCGCCGCCCGCGACGACCTCACCGTGATGCATCCGCTGCCCCGTGTCGACGAGATTGCTCCCAACGTCGACGGCACCGACCACGCCCGCTACTTCGAACAGGCACACAACGGGATACCCGTCAGAATGGCGCTGTTGGACACGCTTCTCGACGCTCCACGCACCGATCGATCTGTGAACACGGACCCAACGGAGGCCGACGATGAGTGATCACGAACTCCGCGTCTCGAAAATTCGCAACGGCACCGTCATCGACCACGTCGAGGGGGGCCAGGCGCTCAACGTCTTGGCGATCCTCGGCATCGACGGCTCAGAAGGGCTGGGCGTCTCCATCGGGATGAACGTCCCCTCGGACCGGCTCGGACGGAAAGACGTCGTCAAGGTGGAGGACCGTGAACTCTCACAGTCGGAGGTCGACGTGCTCTCACTCATCGCGCCCGAGGCGACGATCAACATCATTCGGGAGTTCGAGGTGGCAGAAAAGAATCGGGTCACGCGTCCCGACAGCGTCGTCGGCGTGTTGTCGTGTCCGAACCGCAACTGCATCACGAACGCGGACGAACCGGTCGACACACGATTCGACGTGATCGACGCCGGCGTCCGCTGTGATTACTGTGCGACCGTTCTCAGAGCGGAGATCGCCGCACACATCGACGTCTGATCCACGTACCGGCGTCGGCTCGGGGCTGTTCGATCGCTTTAGGTCTGTCCGCACCGACACGGGTCTCTCCGGCACCGACCCCTGCCGATAGTTTTTAGCCACCGCCGAATGAATCGACAGATGACACGTATGAGTACCAAGGCCAAACTCCTCCTCGTGCTGTCGCTCGTCGTCCTCGCGTACTTCCTCTTCGCCGGTGACAAAGAACCGGTCGAAGTCGAATAGGCGGTGGACGTGACCACCCGGGCGTGAGCCCGTCGTTTTTATCCTTCACTCGCGTAGCGACCGGTATGTACGGGGTCGTCACGCGGAACGCAGACGAAGTCGACATGGAGCCGTTCGACTTCGGCTACTACGAGGTGAAAGATGTCACCGGACGGGCGGCTGCGCCGCTGCCGAACGCCGTGAACATGGTGTCGTGTTTCGGGGATAACGCCGCGGCGAGCGAAAATCCCGAACTCGTGCCGGTCGACGACCGAGGCGAACCGGCGACTCGCGACCGCGAGTACTTCGATTGGGCGTACATCTGTCCGACCCACCCGGAGTACCGCGACGGACTCCTCGAGATCGTCGATGACTGTGCGGCCGAGAGCGACGACGTCCGTCTCGACGATGTCGGTTTCCCTCGTGAAGGGTTCTGTCGTTGTGACCGGTGTGAACGTCGGTTCGCCGAGAGCGACCACGACGACTGGGGCGACTGGCGCGCCGACGTGATCACGGAGTTCGTCGCCACGGCCGCCGACCGGATCCCCGGCCGGACGCTGTTGACGCTCTATCCCGACCCGTACCCGGGACATCTCCGAAAACGGGCTGGACTCGATATCGACGCGCTCTCCTCGCACGTCGACGAGTTCGTCGTCCCCGTGTACGACCGCCACTATGCGACGACCTACTGGCTCGAATCGATCGCCCGTGGGTTCCGATCGCGACTCGGCGGTGACTACCACCTCCACGGCGCGCCGCCGGAGACGCCCTTCTCGATCGAATTGTACGCCGTGAACGTCGAGATCGAGGAGCTAATCCACGCGACCGAGGTTGCAGAGACGTACGCCAAGGACGTGCTGTTCGGCTACGACGCCACCAACGCCGCCGCTGCGCTCCGCCGGAAGGACGCCGACACGCGCGACGGCGAGGTCCACCGGCCCGAGTGAACCGAGACCCGAGTCGTTCACGCGCCGCTGTGCCCGCCTCCCCGTCAGTGCACTGTCCGGTCGTCGGACGTATCGATCGACTCGATCGGGTCGGCATTCCCGAACGCGGGGTCGGGGCCGTCACCGGGGGCCGCCCAAGCGACCGCGTTTCGGAGAACCTGCTGGACGTGTTCGTCGTCGTAGATCGGATACGTCTCGTGGCCGGGTCGAAAGTAGAACACCCTCCCCGCGCCACGGTGATAACAACAGCCCGAGCGGAACACCTCTCCGCCCGCGAACCAGGAGGTGAACACGAGCGTATCCGGCTGTGGCACGTCGAACCGCTCTCCGTACATCTCCGTCTCCTCGAGTTCGATGTACTCGTCGAGCCCGTCGGCGATCGGATGGCCGGGCTCGACGACCCACAGCCGCTCCGTCTCGGCCGCCTCACGCCACTTCAGCGAGCAACTGGTGCCCATGAGCTGTGTGAACACCTTCGAGTAATGTGCTGAGTGGAGCGGGATGAACCCCATTCCGTCGAGAACGCGGTCGTGGACCCGGTCGACGACTTCGTCCCGTACCTCGTCGTGGGCGGCGTGGCCCCACCACACCAGCACGTCCGTGTCGGCTAAAACAGACGCCGTGAGCCCGTGATCCGGTCCTTCGTCGAGCGTCGCCGTTCGTACGTCGTGTCCCGCCGACTCGATGGCCTCTGCGATGACCGTGTGGATTCCCTCGGGGTACACCTCGGCAACGACATCGCTCTCGCGTTCGTGCCGATACTCGTTCCAGACCGTGACGCGTGCCATGACCCAACTGAACGCCGGATCGATTTATCACTGTCCTCAGACAGCTACCGGTAGCTCACGCGGAGAACTCGGCTTCGCTCACACGGACGACGAGCGTCTCGTCGACGTCTCGCAGGTCGTATTCGGGCGTGTTCCCCTGCACCCGCCGGACGAACATCGGCTCGACGGGAGCACCCTCGACGAGACCGAACACCTTCAGCCGCTGATCGGTCTCTTCAGGGGGGACCTCGCCGTCGCGGACCGCCCGCGCGAGGTCACGCGAGAGCCACTCCTCGCGGGAGACGGACGGCTCCAACACTAACGCTTCGTCGACGAAGCGAACCAGATACCAGTTGAGATCGTTCAACAGCGACACCGCACCGCCGAGGCTCACGGTGTCGACGGCCACGCTGTTCGGAAACGGCTCCTCGATGTCGTACGTCGACAGCGCTTCCCGCGCCGTCTGTCTGGACAGGAGCTCGTAGGGGAGACGCACCTCCGGGTCACCGAGGAGACACACCCGCGTCACGGTCGAAACGTCGCGGCGGCCGCTGAAATCGGTTGTGGTCCAAGCGGTCGCTCCGCCGGGGTATCTAATCAGAACGTGGAGACGTCGCCGTCGATGACTCGGCGCGTGACCCCGGTCACGTTGGCGAGTTCCGCGTCGACGATGTCGACGACATCCGCTTCGATATCCGCGAGTTCGACGCCGTCGGCGGTGACGATCTGCGCGTCGGCGACGTGCGGTTCGTCGATCGGCCGACCGATCTGTGAGAGGAGGCGAACCTGCAGGTCACGGATCCCGTCGACCTCTTCGGTCACCGTCTCCGCGATGTGTGTCGACAGCAGGTTGTAGATCTTTCCGATGTGGTTGACGGGGTTCTTGCCGGAAGTCGCCTCCATAGACATCGGACGGTTAGGGGTGATGAGCCCGTTCGCCCGGTTTCCGCGGCCGACGGAGCCGTCGTCACCCTGCTCGGCAGAGGTGCCAGTGACGGTGAGATAAATCGATCCCTCGTCGTAGTCGTCGGCGGTGTTGACGTCGACGTTCACCTCTCGGTCGGTGTGGTCGCGTGCGAGCTCGGCGACGAACTCACGAACGTCGGAGACCGCGTCGTCGTACGCTTCGAGGTCCGCGATGTGCCGGTCCACCATCGCGGCGGCGACGGTGATGTCGATCCGGTCCCCCTCGCGTTTCCCCATCACTTTCACGTCGGGGCCGAGTTCCGGGTGGTCGGCGTAGTACGTGGTGTTGAGTTCGCGTTCGGTCTCGTACACGATCGTCTCTGTCTCGGTCAACGGCGCGTGGCCGACGCCGAAGGAGGTGTCGTTCGCCATCGGCACCTGCTGGGTCTCCTCGCCGAAGACGTCCTGGAGGTCACCGGATCCCTCGCCGAGTCTGACGTCGACGACGATGTCGGTCCCGTACTCCAGTTCGGGAATCGCCTCTGCGAGGTACTCACGAGCGGCCCGTAAGGCGGTGGAGTCGACCGGCAGCTGTTCACCCTCGTACTCCTTCGTGGCACGTCCGACGACGAGAACGTAGATCGGCTCGACCACCTCGCCGCCACCGAACGCCGGGGCTGCACGCCCGGCGACCAACTGCGTCTCGTCGGTGTTGTAGTGCAGTACCTTACCGACGCGGTCCAAGTAGAGCTGGGAGAGCGCACGCGACACCGACTCGGCAAGACCGTCACTGATAGAATCGGGGTGCCCGATCCCCTTTCGTTCGACGATCTCCACCTCTTGGTCCTCGACCGCCTGTCGGTCGAGACGACTTACCTGAATGTTGCGGTTCATTGCGTCGCCGTACTGCGCCGGCGGCGGTATAACTTACGAAAACCCTTTGACCCACGATAATTCCCGTAGGTTATATTTCGACGGGAAGGGACGCAGCGCGGTCCGCCTCGCCAGCCCGCGTCACGCTACCGCGTCGTACGCCTCCGCCATGATCGAGATGGCCTCCCGCAGGGCGGCCTCGTCGGTCGCATACGAGATCCGGGCCGACCCCCGTCCACCCTCGCCGAACGCCTCGCCGGGGACGACGATCACGCCGCGGTCGAGACACTCGTCGACGAACCCTTCGGGAACCTGCGGCATCGCATAGAAGGCTCCTTTCGGGGTTGGACAGTCGATTCCGGCATCGGCGAGTCCGTCGAGGAGGACGTTGCGCCGTCGTTCGAATGAGTGAGTCATCTCTTCGACGACCCCCCGGTCGCCCCGTAGTGCGGCTTCTGCCGCGTACTGCGCCGGCGCGGACGCACACGCCTGCACGTACTGATGGACTCGGAGCATTCGCTCGACACGCGCTTCGGAGCCGTACACCCAGCCGAGCCGCCAGCCGGTCATCGAGAACAGCTTCGAGGCGGAGTTGACGACGACGACGCTGTCCGTCTCTGCGAACTCCATTGGCGAGTGGTGTTCGCCCTCGAAGACGGTGTACTCGTACACCTCGTCGGAGACACACACCACGTCGTGCTCGTCGGCGATCCGAGCGAACTCACGAACGTCCGCCTCCGTAGAGACCGCACCGGTCGGATTCCCGGGCGAGTTGATCACGAACGCCGCAGTATCCTCGGTTATCGCCGCCTCGATCGCGGCGGGATCGATGGTGAGATCCTCACGCAGCGGAACCGGGACGGGATCACCGCCGGCCAGTTTCGTCAGCGCGTCATAAGAGACGAACCCCGGATCGGGAACGATCACCTCGTCACCGGCGTTCACGTGCGCCTCGAAGACGACGTGGAGCGCCTCGCTCCCGCCGGCGGTGGCGATGACATTCGCCGGGTCGAGGTCGATCCCCTGATCGGCCCGATGTTTCTCGGCGATCGCCTCTCGGAGTGAAGCGGTCCCTTTGTTCTCGGTGTAGGCGTCCGCCAACCCACTTTCGATGGCGTCGACCGCCGCCGTCCGGGCGTGCTCAGGGGTCGGAAAGTCGGGCTGGCCGAGCCCGAGATTGATCGCGTCGTCGCCAGCCGCCTCGAACACCTCGCGGATCCCGCTTATCGAGATCCGTTCTACCCTGTCGGAGAACTTCGGCATAGCCTATCGAGGGGCCCGCCCGGAGTTAGTTCTTGTCACGCAGGTCGACACAGCGCGAGGACCGTTGAGATCGACGCTCCGCGCTGCTCACACGCTGCCGCCGTTCGTATCACC
This sequence comes from Halorubrum sp., assembly GCA_040405695.1. Lineage (GTDB taxonomy): Archaea > Halobacteriota > Halobacteria > Halobacteriales > Haloferacaceae > Halorubrum. The sequence continues at coordinate 30,075 of JARVCL010000151.1, forward strand.
GACACTTCCTTGTTCGGGGGTCGTAACTGACTCCCATGGACACGCTCGTCACGGACACGCTTCTCGTCACGATGGATCCCGAAATTCCGGGGGCGACGGGCGATCTCGGGGTCGTCGACGACGGTGCGGTGGGCTGGACCGACGGCGAGATAACCTACGTTGGGCCCGCGTCCGGCGTCGATGTCGCCGACGCCGGTCGAACGATAAATGGGGCGGGCTGTCTCACGCTTCCCGGGTTCGTCAACGCACACGTGCACGGCCGTCATACGCTGCTCCGTGGTGCAGCCCAAGACGTCCCAGAAATCGAGTGGATGACACGCGCGCTCGGTCCCGTCGCCGCCCACGCGACCGACGAGGACGGGATCGTCGGCGCACGGCTCACGGCCATCGAAGCGCTCGCATCGGGCACCACGACACTCGGCGAGTACGCCAGCAACGTCGCCGAGCTGGTCGAGCGGGTGTACCGTCCCCTGGGACTTCGTGTCGTCGCCACCGAGACGATAAACGAGGTGCCAGACGACCGCTCCGACATCGGCCCGGACGAGGCGTACCCGTTCGACGCGGAAGCCGGAGAGGCGGCGCTCGCCCGTGCCGAGGCACTGTTCGACACCTTCGCAGACGATCCGCTCGTCCAGCCGGTGTACGGTCCACAGGCGCTCGACATGGTTTCGCTCGACCGCCTCGAAACGATCACTGAACGGGCGCGGACCCACGACCGAACGGTTCACATGCACGTCGCACAGGGAGACCGCGAGCGCAGACAGATCGCCGCCCGCTACGGTGAGGGGCAAACGACAGTCGGTGTGCTGGAGACAGCTGAGCTACTCGGCGACCACCTGCTCGCGGCACATCTCCACGGTGCGACCCCCGCAGAACGCGAGCGACTCGCCGACGCCGA
>JARVCL010000152.1:0-7117 GCA_040405695.1 Halorubrum sp.
TCACAGACTGCTCGCCGCAGGAGTGCGGGGGAAGGGATTCGAACCCTCGAACCTCTACAGGAGCGGATCTTAAGTCCGCCGCTTTTGGCCAGGCTCAGCCACCCCCGCCCGTCCCACGGTTCTGGTGGGGCGGTCAAACCCCTTTCGAATGCGTCTCGGCCGCGGTCCCAGTCCCGGTCGACCGGCTACCAGTCGACCGACAGCGTTCCGTCCCCGTGCGGGTCCGGCGCGATCTCCTCGTCTGTGCGCCGGTCGACCACGTGAATGACGCCGCGCTCCTTCTTCGCCGGACACGCCTCGGCGGCCCGGACGTTCTCTTCGAGGTCGTCCTCGTCGATGTAGTACGTCTTCGGCTTCGCCATCCCGCTCAGTACGTCCATCTCCCAGTTGTCCGCGACTTCGGCGCACTTGCCCGCCCCGAAGCACTTGTTGGCCTCGAAGACGATCTTGTACGGCTTCTCGTCGACCGGCGGGCCGTCGCCGCCGATGTCGCCCGCGGACAACACGCCCTCCTCAGCGTCCCCGTCCTCGTCGCTCATGGAGGTGTATGGGCCCCCACGAGACTTTCGTCTGTCGGTGTCGCTCGATCGCCGCCCCGAGTCGAACGGTTCAAGTATTCGCTGACTGTTTTTATCGGTATGAAAGATCAGGGACGCTCCGCCCGCAAACGCACCGGTGGTCGACTCAAACACGCCGCGAACAAGAAGCGTCATCAGCTCGGCCGTGAGCCCGCCGAGACGACGGTCGGTGAACCACGCGTCCAGTACATCGACTCCCGCGGCACGGAGAAGAAGGTTCGCGCGCTGTCGACGAACGTCGCACAGGTTGCCGACGGCGGCGAGGTCACAGAGGCGACTATCGAGGGCGTCGCAGAGAACCCCTCCAACGTCAACTACGTTCGCCGGAACATCATCACGAAGGGGGCGATAATCGAGACGTCCGAAGGTCGCGCCCGCGTCACCTCCCGTCCCGGGCAGACCGGCGGGGTCAACGCGGTTCTCGTCGAGTAACCCTTCGTTTTCGCTCGGATTTGGACGCACTCTCACGGCCGAGCCGGCTGGCTCTCGATCTGAAGATACTTGTTCGTCCCGCTCGCCAGCCATCTCATGTACGTCGGCGTCGACGAGGCCGGAAAGGGACCCGTTCTCGGTCCGATGGTCACTGCGGCGGTGCGTGCGGCTCCCGAGCACCTGCCCGACGACGTGGATGACTCAAAGCGAGTCACGCCGGAGCGGCGCGCGTCGATCGCCGCCGCGCTGCGCGCTCACGACGCGATCGACTTGGCGGTTACGACCGTCGACCCGGCCGAGATCGATGCCCCCGACACCGACATGAACACGCTCACTGTCCAGGGGCAGGCTCGGGCGGTTCTCGGCGTGGTCCAGCCGGACGACCGGGTCGTCGCCGACGCCGGCGACACCTCCGAAGCGCGGTTTGCCGACCGACTGCGTGCGTCGCTTCGGGAGCCGCCTACTGATGCTGTCGGTTCGGCCACACCGGCGGCGGTCGACGCCGCACACGGCGCGGACGAGACGGACCCCGTCGTCGGCGCGGCGAGCATCGTCGCCAAGGTCGCTCGGGATGCCCGAATGACCGCGATCGACGCGGCGTATCCGGCGTACGACGGCGTCGGAAGCGGCTATCCGAGCGACCCGACGACCCGGGAGTTTCTCCGAGCGTACGTCGCCGACCACGGCGATGTACCCGGCCACGCCCGTCGATCCTGGTCGACGTGTGCGGACCTGCTGGCCGCCGCCGAGCAGTCGGGATTAGACCAGTTCTGATCGCGTGTCACGGCTGCTTCGTTTCTCCACGCTTCGATTCGTCTCTGCGTCGTTCGCGTCTCTCGGTCCGCGAGGCGTTGCAGTCCGAACACCGAGTCACCGTCCGACTCGGAACCATCGCCTCGGCTCACCCCTCGACTCCAAGTCAGATTCTGGTCTCGACCTCGGCCGTCGTTCACTCCTCGCGCAGCGCTACCGCCGCCAGCAGCGCTTCGAGTTGGACCTGTTCGTTCGCCCCTTCGGCGATCCGGTAGTCGGCCTCGCCGACCCGCTCCATGAGCCGGACCGCCTCGCGCTCGTGGAGGTCGAACTCCCACACCGAGCGGTGCAACTGGTCGATTACGTCGCCGCCAGCCATGCCGGTGTCGGTGAGGAGCGTATCGAGCGTCGCGCGCGCCTTCGTGAAGTCGCCGTTCAGCGCATCCGTCACCATCGACTCGATCTCCTCTGGGCGGGCGGTCGCCGTGATCGCGTACACCGCCTCCTCGTCGACGACGCGGCCGGTGGTCGCGGCCGCCTGCAACGAGTTGATCGCGCGACGCATGTCGCCGTCGGCGGCGTAGACGAGCGCGTCGACGCCGGCGTCGGTCACCTCTATCTCCTCGGCAGCCGCGATTTCGCGGACCTGTGTTGCGACCGCCTCGTCCGAGAGCGGCGAGAAGCGAAAGACAGCACACCGCGACTGGATCGGATCGATGATCTTCGAGGAGTAGTTACACGAGAGAATGAATCGAGTGTTATCGGAGAACTGCTCCATCGTTCGACGAAGTGCTGACTGTGCGTCGTCCGTGAGCGAGTCTGCCTCATCAAGGAACACGATCCGGAAGTCGCCGCCGAACGACGCCCGCGCGAACCCCTTGATCCGGTCACGCACCACGTCGATGCCGCGCTGGTCGGAGGCGTTGAGTTCGAGGAAGTTCCCGCGCCAGTTCTCCTCGCCGTACACCTCACGGGCGATGGCGGTTGCCGCGGTGGTCTTCCCGACTCCCGCCGGACCCGAAAACAACAGGTGCGGCACGTCGTCTTGGTCGATGTAGCTCTGGAGACGCTCGATGATCTCCTCTTGTCCGTGAATGTCCGAGAGCGTCTGTGGTCGGTACTTTTCGATCCAGATCTCTCGTCCCGTCGCGGTCGCCGCCGGCGACCCCTCGGCATCGCTCATAATCGGATCGAGGGGTCGGCAGGGTGATAAACGAACCGAGAAGGGGACGCGGTGCCGGTCGTCGAGCGCGTGCTGTGTGCGGACGACCACGCTCGTGTCTCGATCCGGTCGACCGATCACTCCGCTCGTGAGAGTCGCTGTAGCTCGTAGGCAAACACCCACACTCCCATCAGCACCCCGACAGGGACGACGATTCCGGCGACCTCCTCTGACACCGGGAGTCTGGCGACATCGACAAGTAATCGCGTCGTCGTCGCCGATAGCTCGGCGAACGGTTCGACGTGCTCGCGGATCGCTGTTGTGAGCATCGCCCCGACGATCAGCGTGACCATCGCTGCTGTCCCGTGTATCGCCCCGCGAATATGTGGCATATCCAACTGATGCGGAAGTGAGCGTATATGTGTTTCCCGCGCTCACTCGAACTGCGCGACGAGTTCGGGAACCACGTCGAACAGGTCACCGACGATTCCGTAGTCGGCGATGTCGAAGATCGGCGCGTTGGGGTCGGTGTTGACCGCGACGATCGTGTCTGCACCTTTCATACCGGCGACGTGCTGAACCGCGCCCGAGATTCCGACCGCGATGTACACGTCAGGCGTGACGACCTTGCCCGACTGCCCGACCTGGCGGTTCTTCGGCAGCCAGCCGCTGTCGACGACCGGTCGAGAGGCGGAGAGCGTCGCACCGAGCGCGTCGGCGAGCTCTTCGACCACCTCCAGATTCTCCTCCTCGCCGATGCCGCGGCCGACCGAGACGAGGACATCCGCGTCCGTGATATCGACATCACCGCCGCCGACCTCCTCGAATCCGGTGACCCGTGCGCCCGAGGCCGGCGGGTCAACTGTCACCGACTCGATATCGGCGTCACCGATCCCCTCGGCCGGCGTGAACTCGCCGCCGCGGAGCGTGAGACAGAACCGGTCGCCCTCGACGGCGACGGTCGTTTCGACCTTGGAGCCGTACATCTCTCGGGTGACCGTCAGCCCGTCGTCGGCGTCGAACCCAATCGCGTCGGTGACGAGGGGAACGTCGAGCCGCTCTGCGACCGCCGGCGCGTAATCGAGTCCGTTGACGGAGTTGGGTGCGAGGATCGCGCTCGCGTCGGCTCGGTCGGCAAGCTCGGTCACGGCGGTGGTGTAGAGGGTGTTGTCGAACTCCTCGCCGTTCTCGACGGTGTACACTCGGTCGACGCCAGGGCGATTTAGCGACTCGGCGAATCGTTCGGTGTCGCCGGCGACGACGGCGACGGCAAGCTCTTCGTCGAACGCGTCCGCGAGTTCACGGCCAGCGGTCACGAGCTCGTAGGAGACGTCACGCAGTTCCCCGCGGCGATGGTCCGCGACGGCAAGCACGCTCATGACGCGCTCACCCCCTTCTCGCGGAGGACCTCCGCGAGGCGACCCGCGGCCGCTCCGGCGTCGCCCTCGATGAGTTCCGCGTCGGACTCGCTCTCGGGCTCGTACATCGACGTCAGAGTCAGCGCGCTCTCGACGTCCGCTGCCTCGAGACCGAGGTCAGCGAGGTCGGTCGCCGCGATCTCCTTCCGTTGTGCCTGTCGGATCCCCCGCAGGCTGGCGTATCGCGGCTCGTTGAGTCCCGTCTGGACGGTGAGCACCGCCGGCAGGTCGACCTCAGTGAGCTCCTCGACGCCGCCCTCCAGTTCGCGGTGGACGTTCGCGATGCCCGCGTCGGTGTCGACCCCGAGGTCGTTGACGACGGCAGCGTGGTTGAATCCGATCCGTTCTGCGAGCGCGACCCCCGTCGCGCCGAAGCCGGTGTCGGCGGCCTGCACTCCGCCGAGCACGAGGTCTGGCTCCTCCTCGTCGACGACCGCTTCGAACACGTCGACCTTGGAGGCAACGTCTGGGAACGTCCCCACGAAGGCCTCGTCCCAGACGCGAACCGCCCGATCGACGCCTTTCGCGAGCGCCATCCGGATCGTCTCCTCTGCGCGTTCGGGGCCGATGGTGGCGGCGACGACCTCGTCGGCGATCCCGGCCTCTGCGAGCTGGACGGCCGCCTCCACGGCGTAGTCGTCCCACTCGTTGAGGTCGTACTCTACGTCCGACTCGGCGATGTCGGTGCCGTCGATCGTGAAGTCGTCGTCCGCTTCGGCGACCTCTTTGACGGTCACGAGGACTTTCATGAACAATGATCCGGCGGTGAGGGTGTAAGGGTTTTCGGAACGACCCACCCGTGGCAACCCGTTGTCGTCACGGCTCGCCGGACCCGGATCGTGTCACTCGGATTCGACCCCGTTCTCGATCGCCCGTGCCGCTGCCAGCACCTCGTCGTGAAGCGCCCCGTTCGAGGCGACGAGCCCGACCGAGTCGTGTCGCCAGCGGCTGCCAGCGAGGTCGGTCACCGTCCCACCGGCCTGTCGGATCATGAAGACGCCGGCGACAGAGTCCCAGGGGTTCGCCCGCAGGTTCGATATCGTTCCCTCCAGCCCGCCCGCGGCGACCGTGGGCAGGACGACCTGCGCCGCCCCCAGTCGTCGCATGTCGCCGAACCGGCGAACGATCGCCTCGCAGGCGTTGGCGTACTCGTCACGGGCGTCGTAGTCCCACCACAGCGTCGGGTCGACCGCGCCGCGCCGCGGGTTGGACACGTCGTTGACCGACATTCGATCGCCGTTTCGGTACGCGCCGTCCGGGTCGGCGGTGTAGACGTCGCCGAGCGCCGGCGCGACCGTGGCAGCGGCGACGGGCTCTCCGTCGACGACGGCGGCGACCGCCGTCCCCCAGACCCGGATCTCACGGACGAAGTTGTGCGTCCCGTCGATGGGGTCGATCACCCACGCGGCCCCTTCGTCTGGAACCTGCTTGCGGGCGTCCTCCTCCTCGCCGACGATCGCGTCTTCCGGAAACGCCTCCCGGATCCGCTCGATGACGGTTCGCTGGGCGGCGCGGTCGGCCTCGGTGACGACGTCGTCCTCGCCTTTCTCCTCTATCGGGATCCCGGTTCTGAAAGCGTCGTGTGCCACGTCGGCACCCGCTCGCGCCGCCGCCTCGGCGATAGCGGCCCGCTCGTCGGCGTCCGCGACCGCGGCGGCGGGCACCACGGCCTCGTCGGTGTCGCTCATGTGCTCCTGTCGTGCTCACGAGGCGTATAAACGTCGATCCCACGTCGTGAACGTCGGAGACGCTGACACTCGCCGCGCGTCCACGTCGCGTTGGAACCGACCAGCCTCGTCGCTCGCTCGCGCCCGACCAAGCGCGAGCACGGAGTGCAGTAATTAACTCAATTTCGAATCAGAGTATACTTAAGTACGTTCGTCGGATACAATCTGCTATGGAACCCGAAGAAGCGGTGCGCGAACTCGAGTACGCCATCGACGCCTCGCTCGACGAGGCCGGACGACGCAACGCCGCCGGCCTGCGACCGACGTTCGAGCGCGTCGCCGAGCGCGGCGACGGCGACGCGGTGTACCGGCTGGCGACACAGTTGACGGGCGACATCGTCGACGGCGACTGCCCCTCGCCCGCCGAGGCCAACGCAGCTGCCCGGCAGGTCCTCGACGACCAGTTGTACACCGACGGCGGCGAGTAAGCCGACTCCCCGCGCCGATCGGAGGATCCCCAGAACCGCTTTTGTCACGCTCGACTCACTCGTCGGGTGGCGCGACGTCTGCCGGCGCTCGTGTCCGTTCTGTGGTCCACACGAGCTCAGCCGCCGCCTCGCGGGGCACGCCGAACCAAGAACAGCGTCGCGAAGACGATGGCGAGCAGCGCCACGAGCCCCGCGAAATCAGACAACTCGAAGCCAGCAGGCTCCTCGGTGTCGGTGTCGGCCGGTGGGCCTTCCGTGCCGTCCCCGACACCCGCCTCGCCGCCGGGTTCGCTCTCCTCACCCGGATCGGTGGGACTCGTCACGACGACAGTCCCGACCACTGTCGGTTCGGTGACGCGCTCGCCGTCGGCGATCAGGTCGTGGACACCGGGCTCGTCGAGTGACACCGTGAGCGACGTGGTCGCGATCTCGCCAACGGGCGCGTCTATCCCTGTCGCCGCGTCCTCGACGGTCACGGTCGCGTCGTCGGTCCGGACCGTCAGTTCTTCGTCCGTCGCGTTGGCCGCGCCGACGTTCGCCACGTCGACGTCGAGTCTCACCGGCTCGCCAGGCGCGGCCTCGTCGGGTTCGAGGGTGGCGTCTACGGGCTCCAGTACGG
>JARVCL010000153.1:0-7092 GCA_040405695.1 Halorubrum sp.
TTGTCCACTCCCTTGACGCGCTCGCCGGTGGTCTCGGCGAGCGGGGTCTGGACGGGCACGTACTCAGTGTCCATCGCGCCGTCGATGATCTCGTACCCGCAGATCCGACCGAGTTTCACCAGCCCCTTTCGGAAGGCGACCTGCTCCGTCTCGACGTCGCGGAGCCGCGAGAGGGTGTCCTTCGCCAGCGCGTGCGTGACGAGATACGCGTCGTCTCGATCTTCGATCGTCATTGTCGGGAGAGCGGTCGCGTTCGACTTAAACCATGCCGAAGTTCCAGCGGTCGGAGAGGATCGGTCCCTCGCGGGCCGCGACGCGCTGCTCACCGCAGGACGAGGACGTACGTCAGCGTAAAGACGAGAAGCGCGAGTGTCAAGACGTTCGTCGTCGTGTACGCAACGATATCGAGGAGGTCGAGCCCCCAGACAGCAGTCCACGCGAACCACGCGGACAGCACTCCGTTCAAGAGCAACAGCAGCCGTGGGTCGCCGCTCGACTCTTCGACGCCGTCGCGGATCCCCTTCGGCTCCTCGCTCATACACAGGATGCCGACTGAGTGCTACTTATGCCTTGTCCGTGCGGTCGTCCGCCACCCGATCGGTTCCAGCCATCCGAGGCCCCGCCGAAGCCGCCAGGCGACCCTCGCGTCGTGAGCCGTGTCGCTCGTCAGGGCTCTCTGAGCACGACAGACTCGCCCTGTTCCGTCGGAAACGGTGTCGTCGACGCCGTCGGAGTGCCGTCGCCGTCGAGCACGTCCCACTCCTCGTCGGTGACGAGCGCGTCGTCGAGTCGGTCGACGAGCGCCGCTTCGTCCACGCCCGTACCGATGACGACGAGCTCGGTCAGTCGGTCGCCGTGCTCGTCGTCCCAGTCGAGCGCCGGCCGGTTCGAACGGAGCATATCGCGTTCGACCGGCGGAAGCCCCGCGATCCACGGGCCCACCGCGGAGACCCGAACCGATCGGCCCGCTTGCCCGACCTGCTGGCGCTGATCGGTACCAGCGACCCAGGCTGTCCCTTTCGACCGGACGATGTCGTCGGGGAGGTCACGGAGAACCGCGCTGAACCGGTCCGGGTGAAACGGTCTGCGACGACGGTAGGTGACGGACGTCACCCCGTACACCTCGTCGGGGTGGCGATGGCTGTGGTCGTGACCGCCGCTGGCGTCGTGGTCGTCAGCGTTGTGGTCGTGAGCGTGGCTGTCGGCGAGCGCGCGCTTCCACCCCGGCAGTTCGCCGAGTTCACGCTCGTCGAACACACCGATGTTCAACAGTCGGTCCGGATCGACCGCGGCGAACTCCGTTACGATCGTCTCGGCAGCCGGCTGGAGCGCCTCAACGAGTTCGACAGCTTCGTCGAGTTCTGCCGCCGTACAGAGGTCGGCTTTGTTACAGATCACCACGTTCGACACCTCCACCTGTTCGACGAGGAGATCCGAGAGTGGTCGGTCCTCGTCAGTCGCGCTACCGCGTCGCTCGGGAGCATCTGCCCCGGCGAACGTGTCGAGGAACTGGCGCGTGTCGATCACGGTCACCAGCGCGTCGACACGGTAGCGAGCCGCCGCGCGCGACGCGGTGGTAAACAGCCGAGCCACCGGAGCGGGCTCGGAGATTCCCGACGACTCGACGATCAGTGCGTCGAAAGCGCGCTCGTTCGCGAGTCGAACGACGGCGGTTTCGAGGTCGTCCTGCAGCTCACAGCAGATGCAGCCGTTCGATAGCTCGGTGACGCCATCGACGCCGACCTCGGACTCCTCGGCGATCAGCTCCGCGTCGACGTTGACTTCGCCCATGTCGTTGACGAGGACGGCAATATCACGGCTCCCCGCGTCGGTGAGCAGTTGATTTAGCAGCGTCGTCTTTCCCGCACCGAGGCTTCCGGAGAGCACGGTTACCGGGATCCGATCGTCCATACGGACTCGTCCGTGCCAGCCCTCTTCAACTCCCCGGCGGGAACGTGCGGTCGTTCGGCTCGCCGAAGCCAACTCGACCCGCCACCGTGGGTCGACACGTTGATACGTCGTCGATGCACACCGCCACGCATGATCGAGTACGTGTCCATCGTCGGGATCATCGGATCGATCGTAACGGTTCTGATGGTCCTCGCAGTGCTGTATCTCGTCTGGCTGTCGATGGGCAACGAGGCTCACAGCCCGAGTCCGGCAGACGACGAACGCCCCGAGCTCGCAGAGAGCGACGAAGAAGCGGAACCGCAAGGGGAGCTCGCCGGCGGCAACTCGGCGTAGCCGGTGCTCGCCGGCGATACCGTCGGGTCCGGTCACTCCGTGTCCACGACAGCTTTTACCGCGCCGCGGGTGTTGTACACGGCAATGACGGTTGCAGACAGGATCGACGCCTTTCGAACCGTTCTCGAGGAGTGGCTTCGTGGGCTGTATCACGGGATGATCACCCACCCGGCGTACGAGAAAATCGAGAAAGAAGCCGAGGACGCCGAAGACGAGTTCATGTTGGCGTGTTTTCCGGACGCGTTCGGGATCCCCTCGCCGGTGTCGTACTACACGGCCGAACTGCTCCCCTACCTCGAAGACGAGTTCGAAGCCTGGGAGCGACGGCTGTGGGACCGGGAGAGCCTCGTCGAACGGAAAGGACAGCAGTACCACTTCTGATGACGACGAAGACGGAGGGTGACCGGTGATGGAGCCGTTCGTGTTCTTCGGCGGCAAGGGTGGTGTCGGAAAGACCACTGTTTCGTGTGCGTACGCCCACCGGTGTGCGAACGCCGGAGTACGAACGCTCGTCGTCTCGACCGACCCCGCACACTCGGTGTCAGACGTGTTCGACCAGGAGTTCCGCGACGAGCCGGCGTCAGTCACCGGCGTCGACCGACTCGACGCGATGGAGATAGATCCCGAAGACGAGATGCAGCGACATCTACAGGAGATCCGCGAGGGCCTCTCCGAGCAGGTGTCAGTCGCGATGGTCTCGGAGATCAACCGACAGTTGGAGATGTCACACGGAACGCCGGGAGCGTACGAGGCCGCCCTGTTCGACGCCTTCGTCACCGTGATGCGTGAAGAGAGCGAACCGTACGACCGCGTCGTCTTCGACACTGCACCGAGCGGATCCACGTTGCGACTGCTGGGACTTCCCGAGTTTCTCGGCGACTGGATCGACCGGCTGTTGTACAAACGAAAACAGTCGATCGACCTGTTCGAGAAGGCGGCGATCGGAGAGCTGGAGCCACGGCGCTTGATGGACGGCGACCCCGTCTTAGCGCGGCTCCAACGGCGCAAGGAGTTCTTCGAGTTCGCCGGGGACACGATGCGAAACGACGCCGCCTTCTTCCTCGTGTTGAACCCGGATCAGCTCTCTGTCAACGAGACTGAGCGAACGATCGAAGCGTTCGACGAGCGCGACTTACAGGTGCGAGGGTTGATCGCGAACAAACTCACACCGTCACCGGACGACGCGGAGACCGGACGAGGGGCCCGATACCTCCGAGAGAAGGTCGCGACCGAACGCGACCGGATCGAGCAGGTCCGTCAGGAGTTCGAACCGCCGCTGGTCGCCGAAATCGAGTCGCGGACGCGCGAAGTTCGTGGTGACGTGCTCTCGGCGGTTGCCGCACGGCTCGACATCGAGACCACGACGGACACCGGTGTGCAGTCAATGACCCACGACTGAAGTCGTGGGCGCCCTCCTCGTTCCGCTGTGAGCCGCTTTCGGGGGTGTTGACTACGTCTCACGTATCTGGAGTTCGAAACGAACTGCCAATCCGGTGGGACGGCGACACTCGGGTGTGTATAGCGACAAATATCATGATTGAAGGCAATACTTATGTGTGATATTGTAAACCAATAACACGGATAGGAACTTATGACAGGGGTAATCTGGATCGTCGCTGCGGTGCTCGGCACGTTCACTCTCGGGTACGTCGGATACTCGCGGTACCTCGCACGGTTCGTCGAACTGGACGACGAGCGGGAGACACCGGCACACAAATACGAAGACGGACAGGAGTACGTACCGGCGAAGAAGCCGGTGCTGTTAGGGCATCACTTCTCGAGTATCGCGGGCGGCGCACCGATCGTCGGTCCGATCACGGCCGGTGCGATCTGGGGCTGGGTTCCGGCCTTGTTGTGGGTCGCCATCGGGAACCCGTTGATGGGTGCGGTTCACGACTTCATCTCGCTCTCGAGTTCGATTCGCCACGAGGGGCGCTCGATCGGGTACATCGTCGGGCAGTACGTCGGCGAACGTGGCAAGAACCTGCTGTTGTGGTTCGCGTTCCTCACGATCATCCTCGTCGTCGCCGTGTTCGCGCTGGTCGTCGCCATCGTATTCAACGCGTTCCCGCAGGTGACGACGGCGAGTTTCATTTACATCGGGCTGGCGTTAGCGTTCGGGGTGTATCTCTACCAGCTCAACGGGCCGTTCATTCCGGGGACCGTCCTCTTCGTTGCTGGCGTGTTCGCCGGCGTTTGGGTCGGTATCCAGTACCCGTTCGCGATCTTCGAACTCGCTGAGGGCGCTCATCCCGAGGGAACGTTCGTCCTGCTCAGTGGTACCGGGGCGTGGTTCCCGGGTGCGGCCACGCTCGGCGGCAACACCGCGGCGTGGGTCCCAGTCATCATGATCTACGGTGGGGTCGCAAGCGCGCTCCCCGTGTGGGTCCTATTACAGCCGCGTGATTACCTCTCGTCGTTCCTCTTGTACACCGGCGTGGGTGGGGGGATTCTTGCAATCGTCGTTGGGACGCTGCTCGCGACGTCCGCCCAGCCGCTCGTCGTCGACCCGTCGATCGGCGTCTTCGAGGGGTTCTGGGGGATCTCGGCGGTTGGCTTGTTCCCGCTGTTTCCGCTGTTGTTCATCACCATCGCCTGTGGGACGATAAGCGGGTTCCACTCGCTCGTCTCCTCGGGGACGACATCGAAGCAACTGAACAAAGAGAGCGACGCGCGCCTGATCGGCTACGGCGGGATGCTCGGCGAAGGGTTACTCGCCGCGCTCGCGCTCTCGACGCTGGCAGTCGCCGGCTTCGCCGGTGACGCCGCGGCGGGCGGTGTCGGCGGCGCGTTGCCCAACTTCGCGACCGGCGGCGGCATCATCCTGACGAGCCTCGGTATTCCAGAGACCATCGGCGCCGTGTTCATGGCACTCGTGCTCGTGAGTTTCCTGCTCACCTCGACTGACACCGCGGTCCGTCTGGGTCGGTACATGATGGAAGAGATCGTCGGCATGGACGACAGCATGACCGTTTCTGGACTGTCCAGCGACGTCGGGTCCGTCGTCCGGGGTCGCTACACGAACCCAGTCATTCAGATCGGTATTGCGTACGTCCTCGTTCTCTCTGGTCAGTGGGAGACGCTGTGGGGGCTGTTTGGCGGCGCGAACCAACTGCTCGCGGCGCTCGCGCTGCTGACCGGTACCGTCTGGCTTGCCAACTGGGACGAATCTAAACAGCTCGTCTCCACCGGCGTCCCGATGGCGGTCATGGTGACGATCACCGTGTTCGGACTGACGTGGATCGCGATCTACAACAACCTGTATCAGAACCTGATCTTGGGCGACGCGGCAACGCTCGGCGCACAACTCTCCTCGGTCACACAGATGCTGCTGGCGATCGTGTTGATCGTTCTCGCGCTGTCGTTGATGAGGATTGGCTACGGAAACCTCAAACCGGTACGGAGCCGCGAGACCCCAGCCGCCGAGCCGGGCGACGACTAGCGGGAAACTCACCTGTCGGCGCTTTATTCTGCTCACAGGACACACAGCGGACAACAGCGCGTGGTGTGATCTCCGTCGAGGAACCCCCGCTTTCAGGGCGGGGGGTATCAGCGCCAGAACCGCTTCGCGAATCGTGAAAAGAACCCCTCAGCCGGTTGTTCGACGGGCTCCCAGAGCCGAAACGCCTCGGCAATGTCGGCCGCCTCACTGGCGACGAGTCGGTCGTCCGCTGGAGTGACGACGACGAGGTTCACCTCGTAGTGACCGTAGTAGCCGAACTTCAGAAGTGTGCGGTCACGAAAGCCGTCGACGAACTCGGCGACAGCGTCGGGGATTCGGTCCGCGACGAGCACGACGGTCACGTCGGTCCCGAAGTGCTGCTCGTCGCCGTCGACGCGATCGTCGGCGACGTCGTGTGCGAACGCGACGAGCCGTTCGACTTCGCCGACGGTCGGAGTCGACACCCGTCGCGCGAACAGATACTCCATCGTGTCGTGGTCCGCGTAGCTCAGGGCAGGGTGGAGGAACTGCTTCTGGGTGCGCATCCGCATCTCGGCGTACAGATCGAACCGCTCGCCGTCGACGACGACATCCGCGTCGAGGTCGTAGCTGTACATCAGTCGGTCGGAGACCCGATCGAGATACTCGTCGTCGTAGTCGGGGACGCTCTCGCGTATCTCTGCGGGGAGCGTCTCGGAATCGTGACGTGCTCCCGACCCGCCGTCGGTGTGCGCCTCGATCGGGTCTGCACACTCACTCGCCGACCGCGCGTTCCCGTTTGCGTGCTCCTCGTCGCTCGTCATCCGTGGATGAGACCGCGCCGACGCTCGGTGTCGAGTCGACGACGACTGGGTCGTACGCGTGCGATTCCCGGGCGATCCGGACTCGAACGCGTGGCGGCTGTTCGGGGTTCCATGCGAACAGATTACACAGAACGGATAAAAGACCGTCGGGATTTAACATGATCGAGCGTCTACATCTGGTAGAAGTTATCATGGCCGACGAAACGACGCGAACGGAAGCGTGCGGACGGTGTTCGATGTCGACAGTCGTCGGCGCGGTGAGCGGCGACCAGTCAGACGAGGAGCGTGCAGACCGCGATCCGTTCCGCGGCGAACGGATCGAGGTCTCCGAGTCTGCGATCCGTCGTGTGTCGCCTGCAGGCCTGTTACACGACGTGAAATCCCGGATCGACGCGGTGGGACGCCGGCTCACGTACGAGAGGTGATGCCGGTCGGGTCGAAGCGGCCGTGTTCGGGTCACCGCCGGGAGAAGAGACTTATACCGATCCATCACGTAACGCGGACCAACCAATGGAAGAGAGTATCTCCGGGTTCAAACAACGCGGGGACTGGGGCGACATCGTCGAACACGGCGAGCGGATCACGCTCGCGCTCCGGGAGGCC
>JARVCL010000154.1:0-30293 GCA_040405695.1 Halorubrum sp.
TCGCCCGGACGTTGACCTGACCGAGTGGGACATTCAACAGGTTCGCGCGATCTACAAGCGCGACGAGTGGCGTCTTCAATTCGTCTGTCGCACCGTCATCGACCCGGAACCACCGGGTGAGGAGGTGGCCGGTGTTGACCTCGGAATCTGCAACTTCGCCGCCGTCTCGTTCGGTGGCGAGTCGGTGTTGTATCCGGGCGGCGCACTCAAAGAGGACGAATACTACTTCACGAGGAAGAAAGCCAAGTGCGACGATTCTTCGTCCCGTGAGGCTACTCGTCTTGACCGGAAGCGGACTGGTCGCCGGACACACCTCTTGCACGCACTCTCGAAAGCAATCGTGGAGCAGTGCGTCGAACGAGGTGTTGGTACGATTGTCGTTGGCGACCTCGGCGGCATCCGAGAGGATGACGAGAATGGCGACCCCCGCAATTGGGGCGACCACGGCAACCTCGACTTACACGGGTGGGCGTTCGACCGCTTCACGACGCTATTGGATTACAAGGCGGAAGTAGAGGGTATCGGCGTGGAGTTGGTGTCGGAACGCGATACGTCGAAGTCCTGTTCGGCGTGCGGTCACACGGACGATAATCAGCGTGTTGAACGTGGCCTGTATGTGTGTGAAAGATGCGATACGGTTGCGAACGCGGACGTGAACAGCGCGGAGAACATTCGACAAAAGGTACTCCCGAGTCTCGCCACGGATGGCGGTGATAGGGATAACGGCTGGTTGGCACAGCCAGCGGTTCGCCTGTTCGACCGTAGTGAGGGCCGTTTCGCCCCACGAGAACAGGTTGCTAACCGCAAACCTTAATATCCCAACGCGGCCGGGAATCCTCGCCCTTTAGGGCGGGGAGGATGTCAATTGTAGTACACCAGATGTCGATAAAGATACTTCAGATATTGCTGTAGAGAAGACGCAAGAAACAGTAGAATGTGGAGTTAACGAATGTAATTCAGAAGAAAGCTAAGAGGAAAGATCCTCGTTGACTGAAGAAGCATTTCCCCCGCGCTGTGCGGGGAGCAATATCAAAGAATTCGATATTACACCACCTCGTCCCTACCGAAGCCAGACACCAGCAACACACATTACGACGCCGGCGATAAGTGGTGTGACGTTGATGATGGCGTCCCCCTCGGTCGGGGCGACGATTTCAGGCAGGATCACCGTGTGCCATGCGAGGGTCGATAGATCAAGGACCGGGGCGAAAAACGACCAGAAAGCGAGGATCCCGAGGGCGAACAATGCGTAGCTAACGAGGCTACGGAGGACACGCCCAACGCGACGTATAGGACTCCCCTCACTGACCAACTCGCTCTCCGCGTCGTAGTCCATATACTAAAATTGACACCGAAATAAAAACTTTGATCAAAGAGCGCCACTACTCAAGCGTATAACTCCACTATCAGTTAGTTCAAGTAGAAACCACAGGATAAGCAGTTCACGACACCCGCTTTCAACCGAGACGGTGATGTCACCCGAGCCGGAAGGAGGGTTCATCGGGTTCGCCGTCGAGATCCTCGAGTTGGATCACGTCCTCGTCCTCGTCTTCGAGCTGCTCACGGAGGTAGTTGACGTAGCGTTTGTGTTCTTCGAGCTGCTCGCGGAGGTGGTCGGCTTCGAGTTCGAGCCGCTCGTGTTCGCGGACGAAGCTCTTTGGGACCTCGATCTTCGGGGGGAACGACTCGCCGCTGTCACCCATACTCTCGAGTTCCGCCTCGGGGATGACGCGGACCTGTCCGTCGTGGGCAACGAGCGTGTCCACGTAATCCCGGAACACGGCCGACAGCGAGATGTCTCGCTCCTCTGCGATGTCTCGAAGCGTCTCGAACGCGTCCTCGTTGACGCGGAACGAGATCGTCTTGTTCTTGTTGCCCATCACCGTCCGATCGACTCGCGGAGTACTTAAGCGTTTGTCAGACGGGCGCATGGGACCACGGATCCGATTCGAACAGCTAACTGCGACGAGCGCACATCACGCGCCGGACCGCGAGACCGGCCGCACAGACACAGTTGTCCGCACACTTTGGACACTCCTCGACGGGTCTGTCGAACGGGTCGCGGTGAATCGTCTCGTAGCCGTGGCCGTGAAAGAGGCGTTCTGGCGAGTCGGCTCCGCCGTGATACCACGAGTCAGCGAGGAAACAGTCGACATCGTGGCTGGCTCCGATCGACTCGACACGTTCGAGTAGCCGGCTCCCGATCCCCTGGCCGGTGGCGTCCGGCCTGACGTACCCCATTTCGAGGAGGCCGTAGCGGTCGGCCACGGGCAGGAGGTCGGGATCGTCGAAGAAGTACATCTCGTCGACGACGGCGGCCGGATCGTCGAACACGTCGACGGCCATCACGCCGAGTATCCCGCTCTCGCTCTCCGCGATCCGGACGTGGTACGTCGGGTCACCGACCCCGGGGTCGACGGTGTAGGAACTCCCCTCGCTGAAGTGCGCGGTGACGAGTTCCTCGATCTCCGCGACATCGCCCTCGGTCGGCTCGCGAAACGTGATCGATTCCATCGATCCGAGAGGACGGGCTCCGGGGTCAAATGGGTCGCGGGTTGCGGTCGACGAGAGCGTCGGAGCCGGCGAGGCGTTCGTCATCGACCCCGAGGCGACGGCAGTCACGCTTTTATTCGTGGGGTGAGTTGACACGCCGCATGACAGAGAACGGTAGTGAATCGACGGATGGGTCACTCTCTCGGCTCGGCCGAATCGCCATCGGGGTTGGGTTGGCAGCACAGGCGTCAGAAGACTTCCGTGAGATGGACGAGACGGTCGAGTACGCGGAGTCGGCTGGCGTCCCGATGCCGGACGTGATGGCCCCGCTCGCGTCGGGGATGATGCTCGTCGCAGGGCTCGGGATCGCGCTCTGGCGGGCCCCACGGGTCGCGACGGGCGCAGCCGCGACGTTCCTCGTCGTGGTGACGACGACGATGCACGACTTCTGGAACGCCGACGAGGACGACAGAAGCGGCGAGCGACTCGCGTTCTTCGGCAACCTCGCGATGCTCGGCGGGGTGCTGGTGTTGCTGCGGGAGGCGTACGACTGAGCACCGGGTCAGACGACTCGGCGGCTCGCTGCCGCCCCAGTCCGGGGGCGTGTTCGACGTGGCCCGAGGTCGGGAGGAGCGTGCCGACACGCACGGGAGAAGCCTGTACACGGGCACGGCTGGCGTGCCGCCGGAAACGGGTGGGTGGCGGCGCGGGCGGTGGCCGAGTGGTGCTGGCAGTGGTTGAGTGATGCTGGTGGGAGCCGGGTGACGCCGGGGGTTAGCTCGTTCGCGGCAGGTATTTGTTTGTGAACAGCGTCTCAGGCGGCAGCTCATCGGCGGGGATCGGTTCGCCGTCGAGCGTCGTCAGAATCTCCTCCGTGGCGAGCCAGTTGACGAACGCACCCCACCGATCCGCCGCCATCACGCCCCACGCACCGTCGTCGGTGAGGTACGCCTCGGAGACGCGTCGCTGGCTCTCCCGGAGGAACTCGGCGTCGTCGGCGTCCATCCCGGACGCCTCGGCGCGGAGCAGGTCGGCCGCGATCTCAGGTTCCTCGGCGGCGAACCGATAGCCACGAGCGGTGGCGTCGAGGAACGCTGCCAGCCTAGTGCCGTCCGCCTCCACCGTCTCCGGTCGGGCCAACAGCACGGGCGTGTAGCCGTACGGAACGTCGTACTCGTCGAGTCCGAACGCGTCGAGTTCGATCCCGTTACGGGCCGCTAACAACCCCTCCCACGGCGTGAACACCCACGTCGCGTCGGCGTCGCCGTCGAGAAGGGTGTTCGGGATCCCGAGCTTCGGCGGAGTGATCGTCTCGAACTCACCGTCGCCCCCGTCGTTCTGGATCATCTGGCCGACGATGTGGTCCTCGAAGCGCGCGCCGTAGGAGGCGTACCGTCTGCCGTCGAGGTCGGCAGGGCGGTCGATGTCGCTCTCCGCGAGTGTCACGATGGCACTCAGGTCGGTCTGACACACTGCCGCGACCGCCGTGAGCGAGGGGTACTCCGGATGTGTGGAGTAGCTGATCACGCTCTCTGAGGGGCCGATCGCGAACGTCGCGTCGCCCGTCGCGACGCGCTTGGCGGGTGTCTTCTCGTAGTCGTCCGCCGCCGGCGACCGGATCGAGACGTCGAGTCCACGGTCCGCGTAGTACCCCTCTGCCGCCGCGACGTAGAATCCCGTGTGGTTCGTGTTTGGCGTCCAGTCCAGAACCAGGTCGATCGCTGCCATTTCACGAGTGTACTACCTGCCGAATGAAAGGCGTGCTGGTGGCCGCGACCAGCAACCGACGTCGATCGGGGGCAGGGATGGAGCAGATGAATCGACGTTCGAGGCGGTCGCGTGTCAGGCCTGCCAGACGCCCTGTCGACCGTCGAGCCAGGCGACCACCGCGACGTGAGGGAGCGTCATGGCCGCGATAGCGACGAGCGACACCGCGAGCAGGTCACCGGGGGCGGCGACCCCGTACGGAACCGCGAGCGCAACGCCGGCGACGACGAGGAATCCGCCGAGGGTGAGCGGCGCGGCGTCACGGGCGAACCGCCAGAGCGCCCCACGGGTATCACCGGCCGCGAGGGCTCCGGCGGCGGCGTCGTCGATCAGGACTAGACGACCGACGTGACGCAGGGCGTGCCAGAGCGCGAAGTACACGCCGATCGCGAACACCGGCGCAGCCAGGAGGAACCACGCCCAGAGCGTGAGCGTCTCGCCTGCATCACGGAGCCAGCCTCGCCGACTCGCACCGACGGAGACTCGCCACGCGCCGAGCGCGAGCGACACCACGGTCGCGCCGCCCATCACCGCGGCGACACCGATTCGAACGCCGGGGGTGAAGACGGGCGCGACCGCGCTGGCCGCGTCGGCAACGAACAGGCCGACGACCCACTCCGCAACCAGTCGGTACTCGCCGGGATGCGAGAGCAACGGGACGCCCATCGGGAGTCCTCCGCGCACGACGAGAGTCAAGACACGCTCCCACGGCGTCCGCAGGTGTTCGACGCCGGCGACGAGGAGGGCGGCGACGTCACCCTGTCCCCAGTGGAGCCAGGTGAGCACGATGAACCCGACGAACGCGGCGACGGGCGAGAGGAAGAAGGCGACGACGACCGCCCCGCCGAGAACCGCGTAGACGGCGGAGACGGCGACGATCGACCGCCGAAGTGACACGTCGAGCGCCGCCCGCAGTGGGACGAGGTGGTCGACCGCGCCGTGTGCCATCCCGACGACGAGCGTCCCGAGCGCGAACGTGGCGACGCCGACCTCGACCGGAAACAGGGGGGTCACGGCGCCGAGCGGGAGCAGCGCGGCCAACGCGAGCGCGGGGTAGAGCGCGAACACCCGATCGGCGCGCGCGAACGCGTCGCCGCCAGAAGTGTCGTCGTCCAGAAGTGCACGGATAACTGTCTCGGGGGAGGCCGTGGACTCAGTCATCGGCGGGGTCGAGCGCGTCGATGGCTGACGCCTCGGGGGTCGCGCGGCGGTCGTTCCAGTCGAGCACCCACTCGAACAGGATCAGCCCGTTGATCGTCATCAGACTCGCCGCCGCGAAGAAGAGCATCTCCTCGAGCGGAAGGCCGAGGAGGGCGATTCCGGTGGTGTACGTGTCCGAGATGATCCACGTCCCCATCCCGATGGCGATCCGGTCGACGATCCAGAAGTACACAGACGGGAGAAGCGTCGCCGTCAGCCACACCTTGGGGGTCCGGGCGAGGTAGCCGCCGCCGACACCCCACTGGAGCGCCAACACTGGTCCGACCCACGCGATCAACCCGCCCAGATAGAGGAACGAATCGCCGAGCGAGACGAGCCAGAGGCCGACGACGACCATCGTCGCCCCGACGAGCACTCCGGCGACCCTCGGTTTCCGGTCGAAATCACCCTCCCGGAACGTCGGGTCGAATCCGAGCCGGTGGAGCGCGAACGCCACGATCAGCGTCTGGATCGCGAAGTACAGGTACTCGCCGAGTGGGATCGACAGCGCACGGACGAGCACCGCGCCGTCACCGTACCACCACGCCCCGCGGCGGATCATGTAGCTGATCCACGGCGTCGTGTACGTGTACGCGATAGCGACGAGGATGGCGATCCCGACGGTCGCGCGTCTGCGTCGCTGGGTGTCGTACCGCGGCGCCACGTACCAGAGGGCCACGAGGAGGGGGAAGCTGAAGACGAGGTGGAACTGGAGATACGTCAGGGTGGGAATCATCGAGCCACCCCGGCGATGATGACCATACGTCGTCGTTCTCTCTGCCCCGAGATAAGGGTTTACGAGTCGGTCGACGACGCGCCCTCCGGATCACTCGTCGGCCGACACCACGCCGTGACCCTCCAACACCTTTCCGAGACGGTACATCGAGGCGACGACGGCGTCACAGACGGGTCGAACCGCGTCCTTCGGCATGAATCCGACCGAGAGTTCGGCGACCGCTAACATCGGCAGGTCGTTCGCTCCGTCGCCGACCGCGACTGTCGACGCCATCGGAACGTCGAGGTCGGCGGCGAGTCTCTCTAGCGCGTCGTCTTTGGTCCCCTCGATGAGTGGCCCCTCAACCTCACCCGTGAGCTCGCCGTTCGCCGCCGGAAGCCGGTTGGCGACGATCGTGTCGACCGTGATACCCTCGCGTTCGAGCGCTCGCTCGACGCCACGGTCGAACCCGCCCGTGAGTACTGCGACGTGGTGACCGTCTTCCCGTAGCCGTCGGATCAGGCGAGCGGAGCCGGGTCGGAGTCGGACCTCGCCGAACGCCGCCTCGGCCGACGACTCGGAGAGGCCACCGAGCAGCTCCGCCCGGCGATACAGGCTCTCTGCGTAGCTGATCTCGTCGTTCATCGCCCGCTCGGTGATGTCGGCGACCTCGTCGGCGACGCCCGCGCGCTCCGCGAGCAGGACGGTCATCTCGGAGTCGGAGAGTGTGCCGTCGAAGTCGAACGCAATGAGGCTCATGAGCACACGTTGATCACGGAGGGGTATGTAACCGTGCGATCGTCGAGTGGGCAGGCAGGCGCGAAGCGAGCGGGAGCGTTTTGCGCGCTCGACGCGTATCTGGGATGTGGTCAAGACCAACCGTAGCTCGGGCGGAGGGAGACGTGCGCCGCGAGAGCACCGCGTCACGGACCATCCGTGGTTTCGACTGGAGATCGGTCGACGCGCGCTGAGACGGGGCGAGCGAGTGGTGATGGCCACCCCATCGACGCCGATCGGGTCGTAGTCGGCCGATTCGTCTCAATCCATGTTTAGTGTTAACGTTCCGCTTCCGGCAGACGTCGACCGGCTCACAGCCGATCTCCAGCCGCAACTGTCGGGGTTCGACCGGGTGCGAGACCGACACACACTCGTGGTGAAACGAGTCAGTCTCGACGACGTGGGACTCACCGAGGGCCGCACCGACGGCCGCACCAGAGAGCGGGCACTCGATCGGCTCCAGAAGCAGTTGTCAGCCGTGTGCGCGGACACGAGCCCGTTTTGGGTTCGTCTCACGGGGATCGCAACGTTCGAGCCCGCGGTGGGGGCTGAGGAAATCGTCGTCTACCTCGCCGTCGAGAGCTCCGAGCTCGTCCGTCTTCACCGCCGGCTCTGTCGGGTCGTCGCGCCCGTCGGCGGGATCGAGGGCGACGAGTACGTCCCGCACGTGACGCTGGCGCGGGGTGACGCGCCGAACCGAGCGGTTATTGACCGACTGTGCGAAGCCGAGATCGAACCGGTTCGCTGGCGGGTCGACAGCCTCGACCTGTACGACGCGGCGTTTCGCGAGGTCGCGAGGCGAGTCGAGCTGTGAACGCCCGCCCGTGGGCCGTCCGGTGAGCGGTCGCAGTTCAGTCCTCGGCCGCCTCTTCGACCGCGTGCGGTGACCCGACCGGCCCGTGTGTCGGGCAGACGCCGGCGATAGGGGTCGCGTTCAGACAACAGGCGCGCTGCTGGGCGGCGATGGCTCCGCGGGTGAGTCGCTCCCCACAGAGACGACAGCGGAGAGGAGTGTCGACGGCAGGGTTGCCGTCGGCCCGTCCGTTGCTCTCGCGGCTCACCGCTCTCGCAGCCGCATCGGCACCGGGTGGTCCGGGTGCATCGTTATCGACCCGCGCAACGACAGATCGGGACCTTCGTACTCGAGAGAGTACTGCGAACAGACGGCAGCGAGGATCAGTTTCGCTTCCAGCAACGAGAACGCCTTCCCGATACAGTGGCGCGGCCCGCCGCCGAACGGAAAGTAGGAGAACCGCGGACGCTGGCTCCGGCGCTCGGGGGCCCACCGATCCGGGTCGAAGGTGTCCGGATCGTCGTACCAGCGCGGCGACCGATGAACGACCCACTGTGAGCACATCAGCGCAGCGCCCTCCGGAATCCGGTAGCCGTCGACTTTCACGTCGAGCTTCGGCTCACGGAACAGCAGGTACACCGGCGGGTACAGCCGCATCGCCTCGTTGAGCACGCGCTCTGTGTACGTCATCTCTCGAACGTCCGCGGCGTCCGGCGACCCGTCCACGGTCGCCGCGTCGGCCTCGCGCTCGACCTGTTCGCGGGCCTCGGGATGGTTCGAAAGCAGGTAGAAGGTGTACGTCAGCGCGAGCGCGGTCGTATCGTGGCCCGCGAGCAGCATCGTCACCATCTCGTCGCGCAGATCCGCATCGGTCTGTTCCTCGCGGTCGCGAGCGCGAAGCAGCACCGAGAGGAGGTCCATCGGCAGGTCGCCGTCGGGGTCGCCCGGCGGCCCGGCGACCGACGTCCCGTCGGGACCTGCGGGGTCGACAGTCGGGTCGCGCTCGGTTCCTCGTCGACGGTCGACGATGCCGTCGATCACGTCTTCGAGGGTGCGCACGGCCTCGTCGAACGCGCGGTTCTCGCGGGTCGGCACCCAACTCGGGATCAGGAAGCGTCGGGGGTCGGGCTCGAAGCGCGCCCCGAGCGGCTCCAGATTCTCCTGTACCGTCGTCACCTCCTCGTCCGTGATGTCGGCACCGAACATTGCCGAGACGATTATCCGGACGGTGAGACGAGCCACCTCCAGCTGGATGTCGACCACCGTACCCGGCTCCCACGCTTCCAGGTGTGACTCCGTGTGATCGACCATCGTCCCGGTGAGCGCGCTGATCCGCCGGGTGTGAAACGACGGGTTCGCGAGCGTGCGCTGTTGTCGCCACCTGTCGCCGTCGCTGAGGAGGAGTCCGTCGCCGAGCAGCCGGTTCATCGCGTCGTCGCCGAACTGAGGTTTTCGGTAGCGTTCCGCCTCCGAGACGAGCACACGCTCGATGTCGGCAGGGTTCGTGAGCATGTACGTCTCGCGCGGTCCGAGGTCGAATCGAACGACGTCGCCGTAGCTGTCCGCGCAAGCACGCATGAACGTGAACGGGTCGTCAGCGAACTGTCGGCCGTTGCCGAAGAGGGGATCGCCGATGGGTCCGGGCGGCGTAACAGACATACAAACAGTGGGGGTCGAGCGAGGTTAAACGTTCGGCGAAGGGGTCATCACGTCTCGATCGGCGGCGGAGAGTCACTCCCGCGAGTCGAGCTGTTCGACCCGGGTGATCAGCTCGTCGACGGCCGCCTCCTGCTCGTTCGTGGCCGCAACGATCCGGTCGGTTGCTGTCTCCGTTCGGTCGGATCGGTCGCGGACGGACTCCAACGTCGCCGTGAGCTCCTCGACGGTCGCCGCCTGATCGTCGGTCGTCCGCGCGACCTCGGCGACGCCGTCGGCCGCCTCGTCGACCGCGTCCGCGATCTCCTCGAGAGAGTCGAGCACCGTCTCGATCTCGTCGCCAGCGTCCTCGATACGTTCGTGGGAGCGTTCGACCGCCGTCGATGTCTCGGCCGACTGCGCCTGAAGCTCGTCGAGGCTCTCCGTGATCGCCTCCGTGTGTCCCCGAGTCTCGTCTGCGAGCTTCTTCACCTCCTCGGCGACGACCGCGAAGCCGTCGCCGCCCTCACCCGCCCGTGCGGCCTCGATGTTGGCGTTGAGCGCGAGCAGATTCGTCTGTTCGGCGACATCCGAGATCACCTCGATGACGGCTTCGATGTCGTCCATCCGGTCCGAGAGCGCGCCGACACTGTCGACCAGCTCGTCGCCGATCGCGATCACGTCCTCCGTCGCCTCCCGAGCGTCGCCGCTCGCTTCGAGCCCCTCCGTCGCTGCCTCGCGCGCCGCAGACGCCGCCACATCGACTTGATCGGCGGTGGCGGCGACCTCCTCCATGCCCGCCGAGAAGGACTGCATCTCTGAGACGCCGTCTTCTAACAGCTCGTTCTGCTCGTCGACGTTCTCGGCGATCGTCGCCGCCGCCTCACTCGCCTCGTCGACCGTGGCGTCGATCTCGCGAGCCTGCGCGTGGACGCTCGCCGAGAGATCGTCGAGGTTCTCGGCCATCTCGTTGACGGCGTCGACGACCCGTAGGAGGTCGTCGTCGAGGATCGCACAGTCCTCGTGAGGGGCCGCGCGCGTATCGAGGGTGCCCGCACCGATCGCTTCCGCAGTTTCACGGATCTCGGTGACGAGTTTTGCGGTCGCGTCGCGCTGAACGACGTTCTCGGTACGGTCGACGACGACTTCCGTGACACCGACGAGGCCGCCGTCGTCGTCGTACAGCGGCGTCGCCGTGAACTCGATGTGTTTCGCCTCGCCGTGTCGATCCGTCATCGTGCTGGTGTCACGGTAGCGGTCCCGAACATCGTCACAGCGCTCGACATCGTACACCTCGTTCGCGGTCTTGGGTGCGTCGAGAACCTTATCTGCGAGCGTGTCCGTCCGCCGCCCGTCGGGATAGAACAGCTCGGAGACGTGAGCGTGACCGATCGCTTCCTCGCGATCGACGCCGGTGAGCGACGCGATCGACGCGTTCCATCCCGTAACGGTCCCTCGACGGTCGAGAACGAACGTCGGCACCGCCGTAGTGTCGAACACCTGTTCGAACCCGGGAGTGGCCGGCGACGCTGCGGGGTCGCTCTCGTCGGCGGTCGGGTGTGTCGCGTCGGGTGGATCGCTGGCCGAAGCGTGATCGTCGGCCGTCGAGGCGTCGCCGGCGACCACTCCACCGTCCGGAACCGACCGCGAGTCTCGTGTCCACCCGAGCGCACGAGCGATGGCATCTCGCAGTTGCATCGTTGATACAAGCAGATTGGTTACGCCTGATAAATGATCGTTTCAATACATCATATCCGATAATCGAGGCCGACGGTCCGCGTCCCGGAGCGTTGAAACGCGTCGAACGGATAGACGAGTTCGATGGACGCCGAAGCGGTGCGGACCCGAGCGAACGACCTCCCGACAGAGCCCGGGGTGTACCAGTTCCGCGACGGCGAGACGACACTGTACGTCGGGAAGGCCGTCGACCTCCGGGATCGGGTGCGGTCGTACACGGATCCACGATCCGGGCGGATTCGCGGGATGGTCGAGCGTGCCGACCGGATCGAGTTCGCGGTCACCGACACCGAGACACAGGCGCTGTTGCTCGAGGCGAACCTGATCAAACGGCTGCAGCCGCGGTACAACGTGCGGCTGAAAGACGACAAGTCGTATCCGCTCGTCGCGTTCACCGACCACGAGGTCCCGCGGATCGAGGTCACGCGGGACCCCGAAGAGGGGTCGGTCGCGTACGGCCCGTTCACGAACAAGGGACGCGTCGAGACGGTGATCAAGGCGATCCGCGACGAGTATCGACTCCGCGGCTGCTCGGATCACAAGTACGAGGGGCGTGACCGGCCGTGTCTCGACTACGAGATGGGTATCTGCTCTGCTCCCTGTACCGGAGAGATCTCCGCCGAGGCGTACGCCGAAGACGTGGCGGCAGCCCGCCGATTCTTCGAAGGCGAAACCGGCACGCTCGCCGACCCGCTCCGACGACGAATGGAGGCCGCCGCGGAGAACGCAGAGTTCGAGCGCGCGGCGAACCTCAGAGACCGGCTGGCGGCGGTCGAAGCGTTCCACGGCGACGGCGGCGAGGCGGTAACCGATCGAACGGACGACCGGACCGTCGACGTACTGGCGGCCGCCGTCGTGGGAGACGGCGCACGGGTCGCCCGGCTACACAGCGAGCGCGGACAGCTCGTCGACCGGGAGCGACACCAACTCGACGCGGCCGCGGTCGGAGCGGACGACGATCCCGCCCCGAACACCCCGGCGGCCGTCCTCTCCGCGTTCCTCACCCAGTACTACGCGGAACGGACGTTTCCCGACGCGGTGCTCCTCGCAGAGCGCCCCGACGAGGAGGTGGTCGACTGGCTCGAACGCGAGGGGGTCGTGGTCCGCGTGCCGGGCGCGGGACGCGAGGCGAAGCTGGTCGAGCTCGCGCTCAAGAACGCGCGAAAGCGCGGCGGTCAGACGGACCCGGTCGGCGCGCTCGGCGATCGGCTCGGGATCGGTCGGCCAGCGCGGATCGAGGGGTTCGACGTGAGCCACGCGTCCGGCACGGCGGCCGTCGGATCTGACGTCTGTTTCGTCGACGGCAGCGCGGAGACGAGCGACTACCGACGGAAGAAGCTCGCCGACCGCAACGACGACTACGCGAATATGCGCGAACTGGTGCGGTGGCGCGCGACACGAGCGGTCGAGGGGCGCGACGACCGCCCGGATCCCGACCTGCTGTTGATCGACGGCGGCGAGGGACAACTCGGTGCCGCACGCGACGCACTGACCGAGGTCGGCTGGGACGTTCCAGTGATCGCGCTGGCGAAAGCCGAGGAGCTCGTGATCAGCCCGGACGGCCCGCACCGCTGGCCCGAGGGCGCGCCCGAGCTCCACCTCCTCCAGCGGGTCCGCGACGAGGCGCACCGGTTCGCGGTCCAGTATCATCAGACCCTGCGCGACGAGGTGCGGACGGTGCTCGACGACGTCCCCGGCGTCGGCCCCGAGACGCGGAAGCGACTGCTCGGACGGTTCGGGTCGGTCGAGAACGTCCGCGAGGCGTCCGTCGCCGACCTCTGTGACATCGACGGGATCGGCGAGACGACGGCCAAGCGGCTTCGAGAGCGACTGTGACCACCTCTCACGGATAGCGGGTGGCGTTCGTCTCGTGTGACAACAAGTGAGTCGAGACGTGGAGAGGAGAGCGGTCAAGTGCGCTCGCACTCGACGCTGGCGTGTGACGCTGCTGGTGTACGGCGCCGATGGAATCGTGGGCGAACACGTGGCGCGTGCGGCGGTCGAACGAGGGTGGGACCCGATTCTCGCCGGGCATGACGGGGACACGCTCCGCGACATCGGGCGCGACTTGCGGTGCTCGGTTCGGGAGTTTCCGCTCCAGCCGCCGGAGACGGTGGCCGCGAGCGTCCGCGACGTCGACGCCGTCCTCAACTGCGCCGAGCCGTTCACCGCGACTGCCGAGCCGCTGGTGACGGCGTGTCTCGACGCCGGGACCGACTACCTCGACGTGACCGGAGCGGTACCCGTACTCGCGGCGCTTGTGAACCGTGACGAGGCCGCATCGACAGCGGGAGTGAGCCTGCTGCCCGGCGTCGGCTTCGACGTCGTTCCGACCGACTGTCTCGCGGCACGACTTCTCGAGCGACGCCCGGACGCGACCACCCTCGCTCTCGGGATCGACGCCGACGGCGGCTCGCGGGGGACCGATGCGGCCGCAGTGCGGGGGTTCGGCGAGGGGGTGGTGGTCCGCGAGGACGGTCGGCTCGTGCGACGATCGGTGGCGGGTGAGCGCCACACGATCGACTTCGGTCGGGGACCCTGCCCGGCGGTCACAGTGCCGGGCGGTGACGTGGTCACGGCCGCACACACGACCGGCGTAGAGCACGTGACCGTCTACACGGCGGTGTCGCGGGAGGTTCGGCGGGCACTCCGGCTCTCAGGACCGATCGGGCCGCTCCTTCGAACACGGCTGGTTCGGTTCCTGTTCGACAGGCTGGTCGCCGCTCGCGTGGACGAGCCGACAGCGGCGGAGCGAGCCGAGAACCGAGCCGTCGTCTGGGGAGAGGTCCAGACCGAGAGCGGCGAGACGGTCGTCGAGCGGCTGGAGACGCCAGACCCGCACGATCTGACCGCCGAGACGGCGCTTGCCGCGGCCGAGCGGGTCCTCGACGACGACGCGCCGGCAGGGTTCAACACCCCCGCAGCGGCGTTCGGATCGACGTTCGTCGACGGTGTCGACGGCGTGGTGTGGAACGGGCGGGACGGAGCAGACGCCTACTCGTCGTGACCGCCTTCGGCGACGAGATCGTCGTACCGCGCCCCGGTCTGTTTCAGCGTCTCCGTCGAGTAGAGCCGTTCGTGGTCGAACGGGAGGTGATCGGCCGCCAGCTCGTCGATTTTCGCGTCGACGGCAGCCGCTTCGCGGCCGTGGATCATCGTGAACAGGTTGTACTCCCAGTCCTGTTCGGGGCGGCGCGGCCGATGGTAACACAGCGTGACGTACGGGAGGCTCCCAACCGCCTCACCGCGGGCGTCGAGCTCGTCGTCGGGGACGTTCCAGACGACCATACAGTTGTTCGTGAAGCCAGTGACGACGTGATTGACGACACAGCCAACCCGTTTGATACAGCCGTCGGCGAGCAGGCGCTCGACGGCGGCGAGCACGTCATCGACCGTCGGGT
Source organism: Halorubrum sp. (assembly GCA_040405695.1). GTDB lineage: Archaea > Halobacteriota > Halobacteria > Halobacteriales > Haloferacaceae > Halorubrum. The sequence continues at coordinate 14,519 of JARVCL010000154.1, forward strand.
CGAGCGCCGAATCGGCGGCAATGGTCGCGGCGATGTCGGCGTACGGGGTCGCAGAGAGCGGGAACCCGTCCTGAACCGCGAGCAGCAGTGCCGCTTCGAGCGGCGTGAGGTTCCCTCGAGCGTCCTCGGCGATCCGGGTCGCGGAGACATCGGTGTGCTCGAGTGACTCACGAGCAAACCGGTCCCCGTTCACCACGGGGAACTCCAAGTCGATGTAGTAGTCCGTGAGCATCGGGAGATCGAGCACCTGACAGCCGGTTTCTGCCTCGATCTCCGCGAGGATCGCGTCGCGTTTCTCCCGGGAACCGGCAGTGACGACGAACCACTGGTTCCACGCGTGGTCGCGGCGATAGTTGTGGTTCACCTGGCGGTAGCCGTTGATCACGTCGGCGACCTCGTCGAAGCGGTCCTCGGGGGCTCGAACGGCCGCCAGCGTCGACGAGCCGATGACAGGTGGGTTCAACACCGCGCCGAAGCGGCGAAACACCCCACGGTCACGGAGGGCGCGGACGCGATCGAGGAGGTCGGCGGCGTCGACATCGTGGCCGGTGTCGGCGGCGATCTCGCGGGCGACTCGCTCGAACGGGCGCGCCTCGACCGGGAAGTCGCTCTGATACTCGTCGATGAGCGCGGCGTCGACCGCGTCGATTTCGGCCCGCCAGTCGGCGTCCAAACTCATTGACTGTAGTACGAGGCCGAAGTATCTACGGGTTTCGGAGCGTCACGGCCCCTCGACGACCGTGATCAGTCGTCGGCCGCGTGTCCGGTCGAGACCGGGTCGAACGCTCGCGCGCTTGCCTCGAGTTCGGCCGTCGAACAGCCGCCGACAGTTGCGGCCTGTTCGAGCGTCAAGGTGCGGGAGCGGTACAGCGTCAACGCGGTCGCGACTGATTTGGACGTCATCGGTGACATCCGTACCGAGGATGGACGAACATATAACTCTAACGCAGATTGAAGGCCTATACAGAACGTGTCTGCCTTCAGAATTGGATTTTCAAAACTTGAGCGTTTCAGAACCAGACGTTCGTTGCGTTCGTCTGTGCGGAGAGTTCACACACTCCGGGCGTGAGACGACGAACCCACTCGCGTTCCTGCTCGTGCGCAGACGACGGCGTCGTCGGCGAGCCACCGAACACGCCGACCCCGAAGCGACGGCCGAGCGGGCGACGGTCGTGCCGGCGGGGTTCTCACGGAGCGGGAGTCGAGCGGGAGGCTTTTCGTCCGCAAGCCCGAACGAGCTGTATGGCTCAGGCGACCCAAGAGTTCGGCGAGTGGCCCCTCAAACGGCTGATGACCGAAGTCTGTGGCTCCGGCCACAAGTCGGCCGACGACCTGACCCGAGCACAGGCGACGGAGGCGTTCGAGCGTATCCTCGCAGGCGAGCCGGACCCGACGACACTCGGGGCGTTCTGGCTCTCGAACCGGTGGAAACGAAACACGCCCGAGGAGCTCGGCGCGTACGTTGACGTGATGTGTGAGCGCGTCGAGTACGCAGAGCCCGACTGTGACCCGGTCGACTGCGGCGCGAACTACGACGGGAAGGGACGAACCGCGATCCTCGGCGTCGCCGCTGGGGCGGTCGCGGCTGCCGCCGGGACCCCCGTGGTCGTCCACTCGGGTGACCGCGTTCCCACCCAGAAGCAGGACGCGTACAAACACGTCCTCGACGAACTCGGGGTCGCGACCGAACTCACCCCGCGCGACTCCGCGGAGATGGTCGACGAGACCGGATTCGGCTTCTACTACCAGCCAACGTTCAACCCCGCGGTCGACGAGTTGTTCGACCGACGAGACCAAATGGGCGTCCGGACGTTCGTCAACACGATCGAGACGCTGGCGAACCCGGCCGGCGCGTCGGTCCACCTCGGCTCCTTCTATCACCTCGCGTTCGCGAAGAAGGTCGTCGACACCTTCGTCGCGAGCGAGTTCCACGACCTCGATCGCGTGCTGATGTTCCAAGGGATGGAGGGGTACGACGACGTACGGCCCGGCTACACCAAGGTCGCAGAGTGGAACGCGCCCGACAGCACCACGGGAGACGACGCCGGGTCGGGGAGCGACGGAGCGACGTTCGACGACTTCGAGATCGAGACCGCGGAGTACGGGATGGACATCGAAGAGGAGGACCTCGCGGTCGACGACGTCGCCGCCGAGTCGGCCGCCATCACCGAGGCGGTGCTCGCTGGGGAGCGTGACGGGGCGTTCGCCGATGCGGTGGCAGTCAACGCCGCGCTCCGGATGTACGCTCGCGAGGACGTCGACTCGATCGAGACGGGGCTGACACGAGCCAGAGCGGCGATCGACGACGGGTCCGCACTCGACGTGCTCGAAGCCCTCCGCGAGTTCTGAGGGCGCGCCGTCCGGGCAGTCGACGGCCCTCCGGACGAGTCGGCCGCGTTTTTGACGCCAGATCGACTCCCCGCGCGACGAATTCTGGAGAGATTTTGGACGGAGTTCGGAAAGGGGTCAAGAGCGTGGAAACCCAATATCAGTTGTACCGATCATGACCCACGATGCCGCACCACACAATGCCGACGTGTGAGCACTGTCAGGCGCACGTTTCAGAGCGGTTCGCTCGCGTGTTCGCCGACAAACGGGGACGGATCCACGCGTGTCCGAACTGTTCGGCGAACGCCGGAATCGCGGAGGTTGCGAAAGAACGCGCTCACGACGCCTAAGTGGTGAAGAACGCGTACTCGTCGAAGAACGGTTGCTCGCCACACGCCTCGCCGCTGAGAGACGTCGACCGGCAGCCGTGAGGAACGACCGACTACCGGTCTGGCGCGGGCGGCATCGACCGTTTGTGCGTGCTCTGCTCGTACAGTTCGACGACGCGGTCGACCGCGTCGGCCGAGACGCCGAGTTCGCGGACGGTCGCCGACCGGGAGAGGCCGCCGTCGACGTGGACCGCGAGGATAGCGTCGACCGTGTCGTAATCCAGGCCGATCTCCGCGGCGTCGGTCTGAGCTTCCCACATCCCGGCGGTCGGCTCCTGCATCACCAGATCACGGGCAACACCGACGTGATCGGCCAGCTGCCGGACCTGCATCTTGTAGAGGTTCCCGATCGGGTTGCAGTCGACCGCTTGGTCGCCGTACTTCGTGTAGTAGCCCGTCATCGCCTCCGCGCGGTTGCCCGTTCCCAACACAACGCGGTTCTCCGCGTTGGCGACGAAGTAGTTCAGGACGGCACGTGTCCTGACGTACACGTTGCCCTTGGCGGTTCGATCGTCCGCGGCGTCGGGCACCGCCTCGAAGAACGACTCCGCGATCGGCTGGATCTCGATCACGTCGTACTCGATCCCGAGCGTGTCGGCGACGCGCTCGGCGTCGCTCATCACGTCCGGATCGTTCACCGACGAGGGCATCGTGAGCCCGTGGAGGCCGTCCTCGCCGAGCGCCTCCACGGCGAGATGCGCCGTCAGCGTCGAGTCGATCCCACCCGAGAGGCCGAGCACGGCCCCCTCAGCGCCCGCGTCGTCGACGATGTCGGCGATGAACGAGACGATCCGCTCGCGGGTGGCCGCCAGTTCGTCCTCCGACAGGCGGAGGTCGAGCGGCGGGTCGTCCGACAGCAACACCGACGGGTCGAAAGGCTGGCTCATAGAGGGACACAGGGGCTGAGCACACTAATACCTCTCCGCTCGCGCGAAGAACTGGACGTACGTCCTGTTTCACTCTCGGCCATCCGGGTGAGAGCGGGTGATGGTCGGGCGAGCGTGAGAGAGGTCACCGGAGCCGTTCTTGCCACTCTTGGACCTGCGAGAGCAGTTCGACCGGCGCGGTCGCGGCGAGGTCGACGTCGCTCAGTTCCGCGATCACGGCGCGGGCCTCGGGATCGAGGTCGGCCGTCTCGTCCGTGTCGTCCGGGTCGTCCGCACCGGCCGTGCCGTTCGCGCCGTCCGTGTCGTCCGCGGCGGCCCCGTCGGCGACACCAGCCGTGTTCGTGTTCGTCACGACACCGTCGTCGCCTGCGTCGTTCTCGGCGTCCGTGCCGGTCCCGCCCGCGAAAGAGCCCGTCGAGAGGTCGAAGACGGCCTGTGTCGTGTCACCACCGTCGCCGCCGGAGCCACCCTTCGCCTCGATCGCCTTCTCCTCGCGGAGCCGGTCGAGCACCGCATCTGCCCGGTCGACGACCGGCTCCGGCACGCCGGCGAGGTCGGCGACGTGAACCCCGTACGACCGGTCGGTGGGGCCCTCACGCACCGTGCGGAGGAACGTCACCTCGTCGCCACGCTCGTCGACGGCGACGTGGACGTTCGCGACGCGAGGGAGGTGGTCCGCGAGCGTCGTGAGCTCGTGGTAGTGTGTCGCAAACAGCGTTCGGGCGCGAACCTCGTTGTGGAGGTACTCCGTCGCAGCCCACGCGATAGAGATGCCGTCGTAGGTGGCGGTCCCACGGCCTACCTCGTCTAAGATCACGAGCGACTCCTCGGTGGCGGAGTGAAGGATGTTCGATAACTCTTGCATCTCCACCATGAACGTCGACCGACCCTGTGCGAGTTCGTCGAGCGCGCCGACGCGGGTGTAGATCCCGTCGACGACGCCGACGGTCGCCGCCCGGGCCGGGACGAACGAACCGGCCTGTGCGAGCAGTTGAATCAGCGCCGCCTGCCGCATGTACGTCGATTTCCCGCTCATGTTCGGCCCGGTGACGATCAGGAATCCGCGATCCGCGTCGAGTTCGAGGTCGTTGGGAACGAACTCCGTCGTCTGCTCGACTACCGGGTGCCGCCCCGCCTCGATAGAGAGCGTGCCGGGGGCTGTGAGCGTCGGTCGTGTCCAGTCGTTGCCGGCTGCGTGAGTCGCCAGCGAGGCGAGCGCGTCGAGCTCTGCGAGCGTCCGCCCGACGTCCTGCAGAAGTGTCGATGCGGCTGCGACCCGCTCGCGGAGCTGTTCGAACAGCTCGTACTCCAGGTCCCCTCGCGACTCCTCGATCCGGAGAATCTCGCGTTCGCGCTCCGATAGCTCCTCGGTGACGAACCGCTTGGAGTTCTTCAGCGTCTTTATCTCGCGGTAGTGGTCAGGAACCTCGTCGGCGACCGACTTACCGACCTGAATGTAGTAGCCGTCCGTCTTGTTGCGGTCGACCGTGACGTGTGAGAGCCCGTACTGGCGCTTCTCGCGGTCGGCGAGCGTGTCGATCCACTCGGCGGCCGCGTCGTGCCGCTCGATGAGATCGTCGAGCGTCGCGTCGTACCCCTGCTGAAAGATCCCGCCCTCGGTCTTCGTCTTCGGGAGGTCCTCCGCGAGCGCCGCGTCGAGCTCGTCACGCAGCTCGGCGGCCTGCTCGCGGTCCGGCAGACGGAGCACCGCGTCGATGGGCGAGTCTGTGAGCGGCGTTCCCTCGATGGCCTCCGCGAGCGTCGGCACCAACGCGAGGGTGTCTCGAACCGACGCAAGCTCGCGCGGACCCGCGCTTCCGCTCGCCGTCCGCGCAGCGAGCCGTTCGAGGTCGTACGCACCGTCGAGCGTCTCGCGGAGGTGGTCTCGAGCGAGCGCCGCGGAGGCGAGCGCTTCGACCGCGTCGAGCCGACGCGACAGCTCCTCACGGTCGCGTTTCGGGCGAGTAAGCCACTCGCGGAGCAGTCGGCCGCCCGCCGCGGTGACAGTGTGGTCTATCGTGTCGAACAGCGACCCCGCCTGCTCCCCGCGCATCGTCTCTGTGAGTTCGAGATTCCGCTGCGTGGTCGCGTCGATGTCGACGTGGTCGGCGGCGCCGTACGCGGTGAGCCGCGTCATCGATGCGAGGACGCCCGCGCCGGTGTCTGCGACGTACGCGAGCGCTGCGCCGGCCGCCCGGATCGCCGCGTCGGCGTCGAGCCCGACGCTGTCAGCAGTTTCGTCGCCGAACTGCTCGCGGACGGCGTGGGCTGCTCGTCCGGGCGCGAACGCCTCAGCGTCGAAGACGGAGACCGTTCCCGAGAGCTCCTCACGAACCGTCGTGAGGAACTCGTCGTCGTTCCGGAGCGTCGGACCGGGAAGCACTTCCGCCGGGTCGAACCGGTACAGTTCGGCACGGAGCGCGCTCGCGTCGTCGATGGTCGTGACGAGGAACCGGCCCGTGGTCACGTCTGCGAACGCGACACCGTAGCGGCCGTCGGCCGTCCCGTCGGAAGCAGGAGACGAGTCGCCGCCACGGACGACGGTCGCTAAGTACTGCGCGTCGGCATCGCTCGTTTCGAGAAGCGTGCCGGGCGTCACCACCCGCGTCACCTCACGAGCGTGGCTGCCGTCGTTGGTCTCGTACTGGTCGGCGACCGCGACGCGGTAGCCGCGCTCGACGAGCGCTTTCAGGTAGGGAGTCAACTCCGAGAGCGGGACCCCCGCCATCGGATACGACGAGCCGTGTGAGGACTTCTGTGAAACCGTGAGGTCGAGTTCGTCGGCGACCGTCTCCGCGTCGTCGGCGAAGAACTCGTAGAAGTCGCCACACTGCATGGCGAGGAGGTCCGCGTCCGTTTCGGCCTTGAGATCGAGAAACTCCCCGACGATCCCCGTTGGCATATACCCGTACTCCCGCCGTCGGCGGCTAAAACCCTGCGGGTCAGCGGCGAGAGACGTCGCGGGACCGTGTACGGCCCCTACCCGAGCGACACGGCACCCACGACGGTCACCTCTCGCGGCGGCACGGGTATCAGTGTTTTCAGTAGCGGGCCCGACGACAGATGGACGCTGCCGGGATCGTTCGCCGGATCGATCCCGTCGTGAGCGTCACGTGCCCATCGTCGTCGGATTCACCGCGCCGGGCCCCGAGCCGACGGCGTAGCCCCGTCGGATCGCCGCTCCCATGTCGTCGACGGCGGCAGCGACCGCCTCACTCAGCGGTTCACTGCGCGCCAGTCGGGCAGCGATCGCGCTGGAAAGGGTACAGCCGGAGCCGTGTGTCGCTTCCGTGTCGACGCGCGGAGCGACCAGTCGGCGGACCGACGGCGTATCGTTCCCGTTCTCGTCCTCGACGACGAGCGTGTCCACCACGTCGGACGCGGCGGCATCCGTCGCGTCCGCCTCCTCGAGGTGGCCGCCTTTTATGAGGGCGGCCGTGGCTCCGCGCCCGACCAGTTCGCGACCGGCGGCCGCCGCGTCTTCCGGGGTCTCGACCGGGTCGTCGACGAGCACCGCCGCCTCGTCGGCGTTCGGCGTGACCAGCGTTGCCTCGGCGATGAGGTCGTCGTAGGCGGCCTCTGCCGCCGGCGAGAGCAGTCGATCGCCGGTCGCAGCCACCATCACGGGGTCGACGACCGTTGGCCCGTCGAAGCCGGCGAGTCGGTCGGTGACCGTCTCGACGACCTCGGCAGTCGCGAGCATGCCGGTCTTCACTGCCGCAACGGGATAGTCGTCCGTGACCGCGTCGTACTGGCTCGCGACGTGGTCGGCCGGGATTGGGTGGATGTCGTGGACGCCCCGACTGTTCTGCGCGGTCGTCGCCGTGACGACCGACGTGCCGAACACCTCGTGTGCCGTCATCGTTTTTAAATCCGCCTGAATCCCCGCGCCGCCGCCGCTGTCGCTGCCGGCGATGGTCAACGCGACGGGCGGCGTCACCGGATCGTACACTCGGCTCATACATAGGTGGTATTTGCTGGTGGTTATAAGTCGTGTCGGTCGGCCGGGTCGCCCGTTTCGTCGACACGAGCGGCCGACACCGCCGCGTCGTCGCTGTCCGACCGCTCCTCCCACTCGACGATCCGGTACGAGAGGTAGACACAGCCGAGCGCGAGCGCGATCCCGCCGATTACGTCGACCGCCCAGTGGATGCCGAGATACATCGTCGCGACGACGACCGAGGCGGCCAGCCAAGTCGCAACCGGGGCCCACACGCGGTACTCGTCGTAGGTGAGGACGGCGAACGCTGCGACCGTCACCGACAGCGACGTGTGCAGCGACGGAAACACGTTGGTCGGTTCGTTGATCTCGCCGGTGAGCGCCTGGAAGTCCGGGTTGAACGTGTACAGAAGCGACGTGACGAGATCGGGCATCACGTTCCGCGGGCCGTGCGCGACCACGAGGGTGTACATCAGCAGTCCGATGGCGTAGTTGAGCGTGTACGCCACCATGAGCCGTTTCAGCGTCGTCGACCGCGGCAGTGCCGCGTACGCGACGAGGGGAAAAAACAGGAGAAACGCGTAGCCGTACACGTACACCCACGAGAAGTACAGCGTCAACTCGGGGGTCGCGAACGTCTGGAGCCAGCCGACGAACCCCCCCTCGAACGCGTAGATGAGGCCCGTCAGTTCGACCCCGACGAGTCTCGATAGCGTTTCGAGCGCGCCGCGACCGACCGCGCTGACGACGAGAACGGCGAGGAGGGCACCGACGTACGCCTTCGCCTCCAGGAGGTACCGGGCGAGGTTCCCGGCCGCGTCGTACAGTCGACGCGGACCGAGGATCGTAACGCCCGCAACGAGCGTCAACGCGCCGACCCACGCCAGCACCCGAAGCGCGACCGACAGGAGCGGAGTCATTGGCTCTGTGCGATCAGTTCGCCCGCTTCGTTGAATCGATACGACGCCTCACGAAGGGCGTCTCGGGCTCGTTCGACGTCGAGGTCGCCGCCCTCACCGTAGAACGGGTGGACTCGGTCTTGGTCGTGTTCGTCGTCCCACGTGAGGTCGTCTGGGACCCAGTCGGGGATCGCAGCCAACGGAGACGTGGCGGGACGGGCGTAACCGGCGAACGCCTCGTCGACCAGCGCCGCCTTGTCGACGAGCGAGGCGACGACCGTGCGAAACTGGAAGTTCGACAGCGGAGCACGCCGGGTGTTGTACCCGACGTGGTAGAACGCCGCCGATGGAGCGCTGACGAGGCTGGCGTCCGCCTCGCGGCCGATCCGCGGAACCGCGTCCGGTCCGAGATTCGAGGCGGTCGCGTCTGCGAACCCGTCGCCCACCATCTGCACGGCCGCAACGTCTGACCCAACGACCTCGATCGTTAAGCGGTCGAACGCCGGCTTCCCCCGGTATGCGTCGGGGATCGCTGCGGTGATAACCGCGCCGTCCTCGCCGTCGGTGGCCGTCTCGCTGTCGGTCGACGTCTCAGCATCGGCCGTCGTCTCACCGTCCTCGTCACCGTCCGACGGCGACGACGAGAGACGACGGAGAAAGTGGTCCGAGTTGCGCTCGAAGGTGACCGACTCCTCGGCTGTCGCCTCGACGAAGCGGAGCGGTCCGCTTCCAACCGGAGGCTCGTTGGTCGAAACGACCGCCTCCGTCGTCGCCTCGTCGAACTCGAAGCCGGCCACGGTGGCCGTCTCGGTCCGATCCTGCCAGACGTGCTCGGGGAGGATCGGGACCTGGAGTGCTCGGCGCGCGGCCGCGACGTTGGCGTCGCCGACCCGGAGGTCGATCGTCGTCTCGTCGACCACGTCGGTCGACTCGACCGTCGACCCACGACCACGATGCTGGGGGCTCGGGACGGGCGTCTCGACGCTGCCGAGTGAGGTGTCACGGAGAAACGAGTAGGTGAACGCGACGTCGGACGCGGTCAGGGGTTCGCCGTCGTGCCACGCCGCGTCGCGCAGCGTGACCCGGAGGGTGTTCGTGTCGATCCAGGTACACTCGCGGGCTATCCACGGGATCGAGTCGCCCTCGACCGTCTCTATCAGTCGGTCGTACAGCATCGAGGTGAACGTCCCGTGACGCCGATACTCCGCCGCGATCGGGTTCCAGTTGGTCGTGATCCGCTCGTCCGTCGTGACGAGCCTGAGCGTCGTTGGCGCGTCGGAATCGTCCGTTGCAACACGCTCCAACGAGAGGAGGCCGCCGGGCGAGAGCGGTCGATTCGTCCCCCAGTCGTCGAACCGGTCTGACCGGACCGCAGAGAGCGCGTCAGGAAATCCGACCACGGTGAACGGCTGGAGCTCACAGAGTGTCCGCTGGAGTTCCGCGACGGTCGTCGACCGTTCCGTGTCGTCCGCGGTTCGCTGTGTATCGAGGAGGGCGTCGACCGCAAGCTCCGTGAACCCGAACGGGTTCTGCCACCCCCGTTCGGCGGTGAACCGTGAGTGTGTGAGACCGTAGAGCGCGTCGGGGTCGAACGGTTCGACCTCCTTGTACTGACCGACGTAGATGTCGAAGTCGTGGTTGAGGAGGACGTCTCGCTGGAGGTCCGGTCCACCGACCGTGTTCATCCGCGTTCCGATCCCCACCGCGTTCAGGTTCTCGGAGAGCGCCCGAGCGATGCGGATCGCGTTGGGGTCTTCGTCGGTCGGCGTCGTGCGGATCTCCAAGACGAGCTGTGAAGAGCGGTCTCTCCCCGCGATGTTCCGAACGCGACCGATACAGCCGGCGCTGGCGGCGGCGGCACCGACCCCCGCGAGCAGCTCCCGGCGTCGTATCGGTCGCGTCATGCTTCGGGTATCCTCTGATCCGAGGGGATATCAGTTCTGTGGTAAGAGACGGGACGCAACCGAGCGATCGGCGTCGACGAGTGGGGACTGGACGGACCGCATCACCTCGCTCGCCGAATCGTCGCCCACCGGTAGGTCTCAGATCACGTCGGCGAGCGGGAGCGCCAGCCCGATCACCCACGCGAGGAGGCCGACGACGAGAACCGGGCGGTCGTCGGTCGCTCGCCCGACAGCGACGAGGCCGAGGGCGGCGAGGATCGCGATCCGGTGGACGATTAGCCCGGGCGGAATCGCGACGCCGAGCGCGGCGAAGTCAAGCACGAACCCGGCACCGAGCCCGAACACGACCCCGAGGAACGCGGCCGCCGGATCACAGCGTTTGGCACCCGCGACGACGACTGCTGGGAGCCCGGCCGCGATGACGAGATACAACGGCGCGGCGATCGCTTTGGGGGCGACCCCCGGATACGCCACCTCCAGACCAATCCCCGCGGTTCGAACGGCGACGAACACCGCCGCGAGTGCCGCGCCGAGCACCGCTGCGTCCGCGTGGCGGCTCGCTTCCTGTCGGAAGCGACCCGCAGTCTCGACGACCGCCTCCCGCGTCCGACGCCGAAAGAGCACACCGAGAACCGGGATCAGCACGGCGAGTTCGAAGACGGAGAGCCAGCCGTCGCTCAGTCCGCCTTCGATGCCGTGGTGCTCCCGGCGAACGTCGCTCGCGAGCCCGCTCTCGATGAACTCGTTCTCCAAGCGAACTGCTGGATCGTTGATGTCAGGGACCGTGTGACGCAGTCGGAACCAGTCGTAGTACTCCTCGTGGATCTGGACCGCAGTGTACGCGCCGTCGGGGGATTCGTACGCCCGGATGTGGTCACGAGAGCCGAGGTACTCGCCGTCGTGGAGTTCGAACGACTCGTCGACCCACTGACCGCCGTCCGGCCCGGCGAAGTACGAGTATCGGTCGGAGCCGTGTGCGTCGTCCCACTCACGAACGACGATGTCGCGCACGAGCTCCGAGTCGGCGTCTGTCTCCACTTCGTCGGTCTCCTCCCAGTCGGTCCTCGGTCCGGCTTCGAGCGCCTCACGAACCGCGTCACCGTCGTCGTGGAAGACGACGTTAATCGCGAGCGTTCGACCGTCGACCGACTCGGTCCGGCTCGTGTACGGCCAGAGTCGGTACTCGCCGCCGACCTCGATAAGTGACGCCTCGTCGACCGTCGCGACGGGCGGGTCGTCCGCGGTGCCAGCGAAGAGCCCGGAGAGCGAAAGCCCGACCGCGACGACGACGAGGAGAGCCACCACGACGACGGTCCGGTTCACGCCGCGAGGGGACGTTCCCCGGGGTCAAACAGTTTTCGGGGAGCGAACGCTCACCACGTCTCGACGTATCCGTCGCGAACGTCCGCGGCACACCCCTCACAGTCGGGGTGTCCCGACTCGAAACACGCCGGGCGTCCCTCCTCGTCGACGGCCACGGAGCGCCGCTCTGCGTGGCGGCGGCAGACGATTCGGGCGCGCCCGTCGTCGTCGGCCGGCAGGTCGTACAGGGCTGTGCCGGCGTTCGATCCCTCAGGATCCCCGCGCCCCTCGGCGTACGCCCGCTTGGCCTCCTCGAACTGACGGCCAGCCTTCCGAAGCTGCTGGCGGATCACGCGTTCGAGCCGGTCGTCCATACGCGGCGTTCGGTCGCAGGGAACATAGGTCCGTTGGCGTCACGGTCGGCGGCAGGGGTGTTCGCGGGGCGGAGACGAGGGGCTTCGAGAGTGTACGCGGAGGCCCGGTGTGATAACGCGTACGGCTCTCGCGTGTCGACGTGTGCCGGCCCGCTCGCGACGCGTCGAACTGGGACGGTGAGCGTTCCACTCGAAACGCCGCCCGCGCGCGGCTGACGCGCGGCTGACAGTGGCCGACAGCTCGACACAGATACGTGCTCAAACCCCCGTACTGGCCCGTGGTACTCCACTTTCACCGCGGTCACATGTGTTTTAATACGATGAGGAACCAACCATCGTACGCCTCCCATTGAAACACGACCGGAGGCGAGATACCCATGAGCGAACTGCGACAGGAAGCGGAAGCGATAGCGGAACAGTTCTCGGACCACCTCGAGGTGGGTCCCGACGAGATCGAGGAGCGACTGGAGAACCTGGTCAACGAGTACCGCGTCCCCCTCGACGAGGCACGGCGGAGCGTCACCAACAGCTACCTCGACGACGCGGGGATGGAACGCGACGAGCTCGGCCGCGGTGGCTCCGAGCGCGTCCAGGTGAACGACATCGACGAAGACGAACAGTGGGTCGACCTCCGCGTGGAGCTCGTCGACCTCTGGGAGCCACGGAGCGACTCGATCGCCCAAGTCGGGCTGCTGGGTGACGAGTCTGGAACGATCAAGTTCGTCGCCTTCGAGACCTCCGACCTCCCCGAGCTAACGGAGGGACAGGCGTACGAGCTCACGAACGTGGTCACCGACGAGTACGAGGGCTCCTACTCGGTGAAGCTCAACCGGACGACCGGAATCACCGAGATCGACGAGACGATCGAGGTCGGCGACAACGCCGAGACCGTCGAAGGCGCGCTGGTGGACATCCAGTCCGGCTCCGGACTGATCAAACGCTGTCCCGAAGAGGACTGCACACGCGTCCTCCAGAATGGGCGATGTTCCGAACACGGGCAGGTCGACGGTGAGTTCGACCTCCGTATCAAGGCCGTGTTAGACGACGGAGCGAGCGTCACCGAGGTCATCTTCGATCGTGAAGCCACCGAGACTCTCACGGGGATGGACCTGGAAGCGGCCAAAGAGATGGCGATGGACGCGCTCGACACGACCGTCGTCGCCGAGGAGATGGCCGAGGACGTGCTCGGGCGGTACTACCGCGTGACGGGGCCGACGTTCGGTCGGTACGTCCTCGTTGACGAGATGGACGAACCCGGAACGGTCGATGTCGAGAGCGCGCTGATCAGAGCGAGGTCGATCTAAAATGAGCCAGTCAACCCCCACCCGAGAGGTCGCCCGGCGCGTGTTCGCGAGCGAGTTCAACGACGCCGGCTACACGTTCAAAGAGTCCGACGACGAGCGTGCGCCCGTCTACCTGCTGTTGCCGACGGGCGAGTCGGCCAACCGCGTGTTCTTCGTCGGCACCCTCACGGAGAAAGAGGACGTCGGCGAGGACAGCGAGTACTGGCGGGGTCGCATCGTCGATCCCACGGGAACGTTCTTCGTCTATGCCGGCCAGTATCAACCCGAGGCTGCCTCGAAGCTCCGAGAACTGGACGCCCCCGCCTACGTCGGGGTCGTGGGCAAACCGCGGACGTACGAGACGGACGACGGAACGGTTCGCGTCTCCGTCCGTCCCGAATCCATCACGGAGGTCGACGCGACGGTCCGCGACCGCTGGGTCGCCGAAACCGCCGAGCGCACGCTCGAACGCGTCGCGGCCTTCGACGACGAGGGCAACGAGTACGCCCGGATGGCCCGCGAGGAGTACGACCTCGACACGGAGACGTACAGAGCTGCTGCCCTGTCCGCGCTCGAGGGACTCGCCGACGGCGACGGCGACGAACTCGCCGACGGCGGCGACACAGACGACCGGATCGACGGCGAAGCCGCCGAGATCTGAACGACGCCACCCGTCTTTTTGTTGCTGTCGCCTGCCCGATTCGAGCGGCTGTGACGACGGTCGTCGCACGACGCCGCCGTGAGACCGGGCGGAGAGAACGCACAGAGCCTGCGTGCCGACGGTGAGATGTCTCACCCCGCGAAAGCCCACGACTTCAGTCGTAGGATGAAGCCGACAACCGACGTAACGTTGAATAGTGAGTCGTTAGTAGGCTGTGATGCCGAGTCCGGGGTAAGGATACGCACCCTTCGCGGGGGTAGATGAAGCCCGCTATCCCGGTCAGGGGCCGTACTGGCACGGCCCACAACCCCACCGCGTACGAGTGGGGAATCTCCCGCCGTGGACTGCCCGGCCTGTGGTCGGGAACCCCACGACTTCAGCCGTGGGAGGATGTCAGGAAGTCGTAGCCTCTGTCCGAACCGCACACGTCGTGCCCCTCTCGGAGACGGTCCCGCCGAGGTGGGAGACGGTGAACCGGAATCGGGCAGGCCGACCCCAACTGTCGGCAGAAACGCGGCCGCCGGTCGTCACGCGGGCAGGAGCTCGGCCAGCAGCACCGCGGCGAGTCCGAAGTAGATCAGCAGCGCGGAGACGTCCTTGACGGTCGTGATCAGCGGGTCGGACGCGGCTGCCGGATCGAAGCCGAGTTTGTGCATCAGCCACGGGATGACGTAGCCGACGACCGACGCGACGACACAGACGGTGAGGAGGCCGACGAACACGACCGTCGCCAGTTCGACGGCGTACGGTTCGTCGATCTGCCAGAGGTACGCAGCGCTCGCCCCGACCGCCCCGATGAGCAACCCGATCAGCGTTCCGACGAGCCCCTCACGGAGGAAGTGCTTGACCGCATTCCGGTCGTCGATCTGGCCGAGCGCGAGACCGCGGACGAAGATCGTCGACGCCTGCGTTCCGACGTTGCCACCCATATCCATGATGACCGGAACGAAGAACGCGAGCGCCACGACCGCTTCGAGCGTGTCCTCGTACGCTTCGATGACGCCGCCAGCGAGGAGTCCGCCCCCGAGAGCGACGAGCAACCACGGGAGCCGAAGGCGAAGGATTCGGGGGATCGACGACTCGAGAATGGCAGAGCTGCGCGACGCCTCGATGTCACTGAACGTGAATCCAGCGCTCTTGAGGATGTCCTCGCTGGCTTCCTCCTCCATCACGTCGAGCATCTCTTCTGTCCGGATGATCCCGACCAGCCGACCGCGATCGTCGACGACCGGGAGTGCGGGGAAGTCGGCGTCGGCCAACTGCTGCGCGGCGAGTTCGGGGTCGGCAGACTCGTTGACGGTGAAGAGGTCGGTCTCCATGTGGTCGGCGACGACATCGTCTTCGGGAGCGTTGAGTAACTCACGCAGGGACATGACCCCGACGAGCTGGTCGGTCGAGTCGACGATGTACAGGTAATAGACCGTCGCTTCCTCGTCGTGGGGCTCGAACGCACGGAACCTGTCGATGGCGACGCCGACGAACTCGTCCTCTTTAACAGCGACGAACTCGTCATCGGCCACCTGGCCGATCTGATCGACGTGGAACTCAGCGTCCTCCATACACCTCACCCCGGCTGTGTGATCGGATGACTCGATTAGAGACGATGCCTGGACAGTCGGGCGAAAGTGCCTCCGGGCAGTCGGAGACGGAAACCCCCGAACGGTTGATGCGGATGACGGCAGTATCGTACGACAGCAGGTCACTCCAGTGGGTGGAGCGGTTAGTGTGTGGCATACGTGTGGAGGGCTTCGATCAGTCTAAAAAACGCTTCCCCTGATACGATCTGCTTGTGGTAAAATGTCGTGAGT
>JARVCL010000155.1:0-7026 GCA_040405695.1 Halorubrum sp.
GGTGAGGGTGGTTTCTCGACGAGCCGGGTGCTCCTCGCGGGTCTGGACAAGTTCACCCTGGGCGACCGTGCGGGGAGAGGCACATGCGGGTCTGACTGGTGTGTTCTGGTCGGTGAGGCGGGCCTGATCGGGACTGACGCGACCGGCGGGCCGTCGGGCCTCGATCGAATGACTGGCGAGGACGTATCTGTAGCGACACTTCCGGTACGTTCCACCCCCGGCGCGGCCCTCACGAGAGTGCCAGTCACTCCGGTCGGATATCGTCGTCCCGAGGAGCTCGAACCCAGCGGCCTGATACATGGTTCCCTCGTTGCCGTTCTGGACACCGGCGTACGTGAGCAGGCGATCGTATCCTTCGAGGCGACTCCACGCACAGCAGCGTGAGAGGAGCCACGATCCGGTATTCGCGGGCCGGTCGGGATGGGCAGCGAAGCGATACAGTTCGACCGTCCGACCGTCGGCGTTGTGTCGCCCCCGCGGGCGTCCGAGGACCGCCATCGCAACCTCTCGGTCCTGGTAGGTGGCAGTGAGTGCGATTCGGAAGGGCGTGGTCACTGGGTCGTGCTGATACGCGACGTCGGGGTGCTTCAGGAAGCCGTTGACACGCTCACGGACTCTGGACCCACGCTCAGCGCGGAGCGATAGGTGCCCCGTTGACGACGCACCACCGGGCGAGACGAGACGGGGGTCACAGTCGCGGTATGTCCGATAGGCGTGGTAGGCGGCAAGGGAGTCGAATTCCGTCTCGAGTATGACGATCTCCCCGGAGTCGATCATCGCATCGGTCTCGTCTTGGTTGGGGAGGCGACCGATACTAAGTGGGCCCCCTGGCGGGACGTACCAGTTGAAGGATCCGATGGAGTCGCCCCCAATGCATCGCCCGATAGCGTTGAGGTAGGGGAACGCGATGATGTCGCCGGCGCGAAGCGGCCGTATAACTCTGGACGAGGGGTGGTGACGAGTACTCACGGGAAAGGAGAGGCGTTAGGCGGATGCCCAGCCAAAGAACAGGTACGTGTCTTCTTCGACGTGAATACATCCAGCAGGGCCCCACTTGCTGTCGATTCGAGAGTCCTGTTCGTCGATAAGCTGGCTGGCGTACTCGGCGGGGTCGGTGTCGCCTACTTCGTCGTCGGGAATACGGGTGAACGAGGTTTTCTCCGCGATGGTCCCGGTGTATCCACCTTGGCCGTAGTGGTACTGGGCGTCCTCGACGGCGTCGCTAAACGCGCTCTTGGCGTCCTCGCCGTTCGCTCGGGTGAAAAACGTGTGAGCGCCCATCAGCGGTCTCCCTCTAATTCGTCTTCACTGAGGTGAACCGCCTCGGCGTCGTCTGGAACAAGTTCCTCATAGGTTCGGAATTCCTGGCAATCGACACAGAAGACTCCGTTCTCACCGATATCGGAGTCGGTGATGGGGCCATTCTTTGTCACTTCGACATCGACATGTCCGTTCGCAAAGCGATGCACAGCTCCGAACTGTACTTGATGGATGATCCACGAGAACCGTCCGTTTCCACAATCTGGACAGACAAGCAACTCCGATTCGGAGTTCATCTAACGACCTCGTATATTCGCCGGTTTGTACTGCGGCTGGTGGTTGCCATCTTGTTTGGACTCCTCCACCGTCTCGGGGGCCACAAACAGGGTAAAATCGATCTCGTATGTGAAGGGAGTCATAGAATCGTTCACAGCCGATTTACTGCGGTGCAAGCGGTAGAAAATGTTGAATCATATATGCTTACAGAAGCCGCTGCAAGATACAGAGGACGGGTTCCGCACGCAATCTTGAATACAGGACACAGAGTGAGATGCTACATGAACAACAACATTTCGCTTGACGGACGGACAATGGTCGGAGTCACGAATACTGACGACGGAGAGGTGAGCGGGGACACGAAGTTCCATTTTGAACAGGACGGTGAACGAATCTACGCCCACTACGAGGGTGGTGATGCGGTGGATGGACACCTTGTTGGAACTGTTGAGGGCAACCATTGGGACATCCGATACACACAGATTAACCGGAACCACGAGACTGTAACGGGCCACTCTGTCGGGGTCATCGAAGTTCTAGAAGATGGCCGCCTGCGAGTTGAGGATGAGTGGAAATGGGAATCACAGAGAGGCAGCGGTGAAACGGTACTCGAAGAAGTCAAATAAGGTAGCACTGAGTGTGCAAGATACAGCGCGCGTATCTTGCACGCGAGTCTTGACAAGACTTGGATAGACAGAGAGCGCGGAGCTTTCTATGACAGGCACTCTCGTAATCAACCGTCAGTAGTAGGATGGACACTCAGGGTGAATGCCGGGACGATCCATAGCTCCTCGTCAGTACTGCCGTACTCGGGCTGAGTGTAGTCGCTGGGATCATCAGGGACGGTGTAGCTGTCGATGAGGTCTATGAACTGCCCGGCGCGGCAGATTGCGGTTCCGTCCTCGTCGTAGAGGTAGATGTCAGGTTCGGGTTCGAAGTCAACTTCAGGGCCTTCAGAGAGGTGATCACCCCAGTTGGTGCGGTTGTGGGCTTTATTAAATAGTTCGAGGCCGCGTTCGCTCGCGACGGGCACGGCTTCAGGGAGTGCGCCCCAGCCGATATTGAAAGGACGGATATCCGGGTCGTCGGCTTCGTGGAGGAGCTCAAAGGTCATCCCGTCGAAGCCGGCGGGCTTCTTGGGGGCGTTCTCTCGAGCATCGAATGCAAGGGTGGCCTTGACGATCGCCTCGAAGCGAGATTTCGCCGGCACGACGGCGAACGCGAGTGCGTCAATTCGTTTCTCGTAGGTCACGGAGACGTCGTCGTGAATAGGTCCATAGGGATTCCCCGATTCGAGCTCCTTGTCGCGCTCACATTCCTTGCAGAGGGCCCGATCGGGATCGACGGGGCGATCACACTGGGTACACCGCGGGGCTTCGTCGACGGTGAATTCGCCGGCGTCATTGGGGCCGTAATGCTCGTCTTCAAAAGATGTGTCTCCGAAGTCGTCCTTGCCGTAGAATCTCCGGTCGTCGTCCCAAGGGCTTTCGGCGTTCATGGAGGGATTCCTCCCTCCTTCATAGATTGTTCTCTAATATAAACGAGCGCAAGCACTAGCGGCGAGCTTGAAGCAAAAGGGGGTTCATTGATAGGGTACGCGAGATGCGTCCTGTTCGCGAGAGTCCGCTTGTTGGCGGCGCTGGTCGGCCTCGAACATGAAGCGAGCGCTGGCTTTGTCCCCATCGAGGGTGCGCTGATCGACGGCGGTATCTGCAAACAGCGTCCTCTGGCGTCCGGACGCGTCCTCGGGAACCGTCTTCTCACCGTTCTGAGCACGGATAGCGGAGAGAGAACGGTTGTCGACGAACTCGTCGGAGCCGCCGGTCTCGATTCGTGAGGCTCGCTCCCGGGTATCAACGTTGACTCCGTGGTGAAAGAGCGTGGTCTCGAAGGGTTCGTCATCGAGGGCAAACAAACCGGCCTCGTCGATGATCTTCGTCTCGGTATTTTCGGGGTCATCTTGAGCTTCGTCTTCGTGTTCAGTTGTCACGAAAACAGACTGGTGATGCACAGTGAACGAGCGGTGTCGGTTCGGTACGCTGGCGCTGGTGTCGGTATCAGTACTCATAGATTGTAGTTCCTGCAGAACGGGTGATTCGACTGACATGATTCTCACGTCGTGCGGATTAGTGGGGTTGATGAGGCAGGCGATCCCCGCACCGCGTCCGGGGGCGACAAACGAGTAGGCCGTGGGCAGGCCGGTCTTGGATTTATATTGATGAGTTTAGCCATGACGGACCACTATATCCCAAATTCCATCGTGTCTGTAGAATCAAACTCGCCGAGGTTCTCGTTCCCGTTGAGGAGGATGATACGAAGTGTGTCGAAGTCTCCATCGAGGCTCCCCGTCACCGTAACAGGCCCGTACCAATACCCCTCTTCGTCGCGAACCTCACTCTCGGAGCAGGCAGGGTCGTGGCTGTACGCGAGGTAGATCGTCGCGGTGGGCCCCCTAACATAGAGATGATTGACGCCAAAGTATCCGCACTTGTTTCTGTAGTGGAAGCCGCCCTCTGCCGTGAACGCACCGTCGCCGTCAACGGTGAGCTCGAGGCCGTCCACCCGGTGCATCGTGTGGGGCGGGCTCACGACCCAGTCCTCGATGGTCGAATTGTGGACGGCAACGTCGACGAGTTTCTTCCCAGGCTCGGGATCGTCGTAATGCGGATTCCAGTCGTTCGTGGCGGGCGAGGTGATCGGCCCGACATAGACGCGGTCAATTGGGTCGAAGCGTTCAGGATATCTGGTGTACGAA
Organism: Halorubrum sp.; assembly: GCA_040405695.1. GTDB lineage: Archaea > Halobacteriota > Halobacteria > Halobacteriales > Haloferacaceae > Halorubrum. The sequence goes on from JARVCL010000155.1 coordinate 4,292, forward strand.
GGGGGGAGGTCGCCAGGCATCACGCCGGGACCGTTCGGCAGTCCACCAGGTCTATCGTCGTCAGGGTCAGGCTCGGGCGTTGGTTCGGGGGTTCCGTCGCTGGTGTCGGGTTGGTTCGTCGTCGTGGACGTTCGAGCAGGAGTCTGCCCATCACCGCTCCCGGGTCCGTCTTCGTCAGTCGCGTTCTGCTCGCTGTTGACGGGTTCTGCGCCGAAGACGCCGAGACATCCGGCGAGGCTGGCGAGGCCAACTGTCCCAATACCGCCGAGAACAGTCCGACGGGTTACTCGTCGAGTGCTGCCGGGAGTGACTGCTTTCGGTTGGGAGAGCGGATCTTGAGGGGTAATCATAGAGGGCGATCCCGCTTCTACACCTGTTCGCGTTCGTCGTCGGACAGTTCTCCTTCTCGTGCTCGTTTCGCTCGGAGCTGTCGAGCCTCACATTCGGTGAGGGCTTCTTCTGGGACACTGAGATAATCGAGCGCCCACTCTTCGACCTCAGGGAGCGTCATCGGGTGAGGGAGTTCGTGATGCCCGACGGGGCGGGCGAGGAATGAGCCATCATCGTCGCGAAGGTCCTCATCATAGTACCCGAGAAAGTATCGCTCGAGGCCGTTCACCCCTGGACCATCCATGATGGTAATCATGGTGAAAGAGTCCGCCTCGAACTCTGATTCGAGGCTGAGGGTCGGATATTTGGAGGTGATATTCACAGGTACAGTAGGACGGGTCTGCTCATAAGTGAGACTGAATCACATCAAATGTGGCGGCTACAGTTCTTTCGAAGGGAATGGCTCGTCTGTCTCGACGCCGTCGGTGTCGTCCACACAGAACTGCCTGTTCCATAGGTTGAACTGGAGTTGCTCGCAGAATCGACACCAGGCGGTATTTTCCTCGTATGGATGCCGATTCGGGTCGATTAGGTTCCCACAGATACACTCAACCAACGGGTCGGCAACGTCAGGACGGCCCGGCTTCCCGGCGGCGAACGCGCTGAGGGGGACGACTCGCAAGCGCCCGGGTTCGGTTGCTGCGTCTGCCGACTCGTCGGCGTAGGCAGCTGCGATGAGTGCGTCGACGGCATCGCCGTAGTCCATGTACGCTTGGAGAGTGCAAATCCAGGCGGGGACGCGGTCGGCCCACTCAGGGTCAGTCACACGAGCGTGAGCGGCCTTCGACTGCCACGATGTCGTATCGGCCGAATCGAGTGCCAAGAGGGTCTTGGCGCCCTCGAGAACGGTCTTCGAGATCCCGAAGCCGTGGAGCGCATACTTCGAGGGGATAGCGTCGCGCAACTCCTGAATGATCGCACGAACTTCACTGGTTTTGTTCGGGCGAAGAATTGACCCGATGCCAAGCGTTGGTGAGGCGAGGCCGTGCTCTTTGAGGTAGTCGAACGACCACAGATACTCTTCGATGTCGTGCCCCTGCAAGACGGCAACGGGTTCGGCGGTGAGACCGGCTTCCTCCGCAGCTTCCAGGCAGTAGACGTGGTCGCGTATTGACCACTCCTGGTGGGTGCGGATATCCCGGTCGGCGTCGCGAAGAAGATCGAGGGCACACGCCCAATCCCGGAGCGTGTACTTTTCGATTTGATCGTCGTACTCGCTCAAGTAGGCAACATAGTCGTCAATGCTCGTCGGGTAATGGTTGAACTTCTTCTGAACGCTGTACCCGCCGGAATCGATGAACCAGTTCGGCCCCTCGAAAGGGCGATTGTCCCGGCGAGCGTAGGATATCATCGCGTATCCAGGGTGTGGGATGGCGTTGAGGTCGACACCAGCAGCGAGAAGCGCTTCCAGATCGTCGAGATCGAGTGCGTCGGGATTTGTGGCGGCAAGTGCAGCCGTCCCGATGGCTTTTCGCGATGATCCGGACCCGACCGTGTAGTGGAACTTGAACCGCTCACTCTCCTGTACTCCGGGCGATAGCGATTCACCATGAGAAGGCGATCGCTGACCGGGACTGGCGGGTGCTTCTGAGGACATCGTCTCTGATCTCGCGCACCCTCCAGCGAGCGACAAACGGAGGCAGTCGGGTGGCTTGGCGACCGAGCAATTCGGGGTTAACGAGATGCACAGTTTGTCGCGGCTTGAATCGGAGTCGAAATCTCAGCTATTTGGTTCGTCCAGGAGTTCGATGGTGACGGCTGCCTCAAGATGATGCCACAGTAGACCAGACCGGAACGTCTCAGTAAGGGTTGTTGCGCAATCAGGGAATTGAGCAGGCTCTTGGACGTCGTGGAGATCGTACACCCGAGCAAGGGTCTGGAGCGTATAGGCGATGGCGACGAGATCGCTTCCAAAGGGGTCGCGATCAGTATGGAGGAGATCGTCGAGCGCCGAGTAGCGAGCCTCGAGCAGTTGGTCGGAATTCACTGTTTCGAGCGAGGTTCCCATCTCGTCGAGTTCATCGAGGACGTCGTCGACGAGAGATTCGGCGAGCGGTAGCGGTTCGGGGACCGGTGTTGGAATGAAGGTCTGAGTCATTCGGAGACTGCCTCCCCATCATTAGTGCCACTGTCACCTTTGGCCTCGGCTTTCTCACGGAGGCGAGCTTTCTCGGCACAGTGGTCGGCATACACCCGAGAAAAGCGATTTCGCTGACTCTCGAGGGTCATCTGGGAGCTCCGGGCTCGGCGAACTCGGTCGAACGCGAACGGGTCACGATACTGCAGATGCGTCGGGATACTGACTTTGGCGAGGTCACCCCCGGATGAGACACCGAGTTCTCTAA
>JARVCL010000156.1:0-6990 GCA_040405695.1 Halorubrum sp.
AGCCCGGAACGGGCGCGGGCGGTGCGGAGAGCGCCCGCACGCCCGGAATGGTCGGTCGCGAGCGACGCGGAGGGCGGCAGCGGCGAGCGGGGCGGGCCGGTACGTACACACCTCTCCAGCCGGGTACACCGCTCGATGGTACAGCCGACGACCTGGCCGGACTCAGAAAGGGCGCGGCCGCCTCGGTCGTCCCCCGACCCCGCAAGCACCGAAGAGACGAGGCGCGCAGCGTGGGTCGCGGGATGCCGAGCGGCCGTGGGCTTTCAGCGATATCGAACCCCGGGATTCCCCGGCAGTCGGTGCAGTAGCTCGAAATTCCGCGCCCCAACAGTTGCGGGTCCACCGGAGCTACGTAGCATCGCTTCCGAGCCACCGTTTCGTCCGGCCCCACACGGACGCCTCCCCGGCTTCGTCATCGTCCTCAGCAGCATCTCCGGGATGCGCGTCTTTGGGCTGGCCTGGCTCTCGGCCACGAATTGCATGTGCTTCCTCAAGCCGCTCGATCTCCGCTTCGAGGGCGTCGATCCGCTCGTTTTTCCGGGCGAGCGTCTCCTCGAGTTCGGTGACCCGGGCAGTCAAGAGCCGCGTCTTCTCGGTGAGATACGCGTGACCGCGGTCGGTTTCCTCACGACCGACCTCAGTAGATACCTCACCTGACGTGGAACGGTCGTCATCGGCGTCGTCGCTAGACGATGGGTCGTAGAACTCCGACGTGTTCGCAATTGCCCGCTCGATGGTTTTCTCCCCGTACGTCGACCCATCGGCGTAGTGGACTTCGTCCCATTTCTCGCCCATCAGGCCGGACTGGCGGAACAGCGAATCCATCCGTGCCGCATCGCCCCCCGTCCAGAACGCGAGATGCATACACAGCGCCATATCCGCCTCCGAGTGGGAGTCATAGCCGCGGGTCTGCCCGCGCCAAAGGGCGTCGAACCGGTCGCCGTTCTCGGCGGCTCGGGCCCGCTCAAGCAGCTCCGAATCGTCGAGATCGACGTTCTCGCCGTCAGTTCCCGCCGGTGCAGCCTCTTCGGCGTCGGCGTCGTCAGCGGGCCTGTCCTGGACGTAGTCGGCGTGGATATCCCGAATCGCGTCGTCGGGGCGCTCCACCGTGTTCGGCGTCGCATCGAGATGCTCGCCGGTGACGGTGAAGAACCGGCTCGTCTCGTACATCTCGACGTCGCCCGAGCGGCTCCGGCCCTCGGGGAGTTCACCCTCGACGATGACGTGGACGCCGGTCCCCGACGGCGACACCTCCGTGTACGAGTCCAGACGGGTGACGACGTCTCGTGCCCACTCGTCGATCTTCCCGCTGTCGGGATCGCGGCAGTCGTCGAGGTCGACGCCGACGATCGGATCGTCGTCAGTGAACACGAAACCGATGCCGTCCACGTCGGCGTCCTCGGTCGACGCGAGCGCCGTCTCGACGCTCGTCCAGGTCGACCCATCGGTCGTGGAGGCGTAGCCGTCCGTCGACGGCTCGACCGGCACCTTCGTCGCCTTGCCGTCGCGGTCCTCGCGCCGCCAGCACACCCACTGGTCGCGCGCCGTCAGCGCGTCCGGCAGGCCGTCGACGTCACGCATCTGTATCGGCATGGCCATCACCCCCTCGTGGGGCCCGAACAACCAACCCCAAATCATGACCCCTCCATTTCCACTCCACGGCTGATTCGCCCCTCCACCACCCGTTTGCACTCAAAACACCTCCTATACTAGTCGATTGATGGCTCTTAGGTCGGCAAGTGGCCGGGAAAAATCGCGTGACACAACTGCCTAAGAGCCAACAGTCGTCCCTCTGAGCCAGAGGTCCTGCAACCAGTTGCCTCTGAGGAACCGCCGTCGGGCAATCCCCATGGCATCGGGATCCGGCTCTGAGGTGACCAGACGTCATCCTCTGAGGTTCTCTCTTCGCCATCATACGCCCGAGTCACCTCGTTGGTCACCGCTGTCAACCAGATCAACGCCGATATAGCACTGCTGGGTCTCGCCGTCGAACCACTTCGATTGACTCTCGACCGTAATGTGCTCCTTGAGTGCGGGTGTGAGGTGAGTGTCCGGCTTGGGCTCGAACTCGTTCGCCTCCACGAAGGACTCGTACGCGTCGTAGACCTCCCGGAACGGGATGACGTTCCCCTCATCCTCGACGAGCCGTTCGGATGCGAACGATTCCACGCCTGCTGCCGCGCTGTCCGGCGACGATGAGTTCGTCTCCGCAGTGGGTGTTGATTGAGCCTCTCCCTGCCTACCTGCAAAATCCTGCTCGCACGCGCCGCCATCAGCCGTTACTGTGGCGGGTTGTTCAGAACCGTGGACGTCGTCTGGGTGGGAACGCGCAGCTCGAAGCTCGCCCGTCTGGAGGGCTTCGGTGAGCCGCTGAACTGGGTGGAGTGCGCCGTCCTCGTAGATCGCCACGTCCCCGTCCCATTTCTCGGTGTCTCGGACACCATCACTGAGTACGCCGATCGCATACGTCTCCTGGCCGTACTCCGCTACTGGCAGATCACTCTCCGGAAGGACCGGGCGCTTGACCGGCACCCAGTCCTCACGGAACGCCGCTTCCGACTCGTACGTCCGGGGGAGTTCACCCGGGACCGAGACCGTCACCGTTCCAGAGTCCCGGTCGGTGCTGTACGTGGCGGGGAACTGCTCTTTCGGTGCCGCATCCACGTCCGCCACCCGGGCGTGCTCGGTCCCATCCTCATCGGTGAGGACGTACTCCCCACCCTCCCTGCGCCACCGGGTCCGATTCGATGTCGTGTCGGTCTCCGACGCGACGGGTCGGACGGCCGTGACGCCGTTGTCGGCCTCGGCCCCGCCGTTGAAGGTAACGTGGTCGGTCCCGACGTACAACTCGACCTCGCCTCGCTTCCGTGTCTTGACCGGATCATCGAGGATGTTCGCAACGCGTTGAGCGATGGCACTCTCGGCGTCATCGCCGGGGGGAACGACAAACACCGGGACAACACCGTGTTCCTGGGCTCGCGCCAGATTGGTCAGCACCTTTGCGGGCTTTGTGTGCGTCGTGGTTTCGACCTCAAGAGCGAGCGGAACCTCGGCTTCTGGATGGACCGCCCACGCATCCGGCTGCGCGCTCCCGTCCTGTCGAACCAGCGCAACCAGGAAGCCCGCACGGGTGAACGCGGCTTCGAACCGGCCGATCGCGTCGTCGTGGGCGGCAGTCCCGGCCGCCTGCACCGTCCCGGTGTCCGGCTCGGAAGTCCGTTCGCCCGTCTCGGTCAGCCGCATCACGGTCTCGTTTCGGTCCGTATCGACCGACAGCTCGAAAAGCGGCGAGCGGTCCCGGATCTCTGCGAGCGCCTCACGCGAAGGCACGTCGCGGTTCCCATTAGTAACCGTGTCCGAATCCGTCCCAGGAAGCGGTGTGTCGTACCACGTCTCGAGGAGGTCGTCCACCGCCCGCACGGACACCGGCTCGTTCGTCTCTCGAACCCCCTCGCGGAGCTGGACGTAGCGGGTCAGCACCGCGAGCAACTCGTCGAGACCGTCCGTGGCGAGTTCGAGTGTTGCCTGGAGGGACTCCGGCACGCGAGCGGTCGGCTCGATCCCGTCAACAGGGACACCGTAGTCGGCCTGCGTCCGCTCGTGAACGGTGTCGAGGGCGTCCCCGAAGCGCGCTTCCTCGGTAGCCGTGAGCGGCACCTCGCTCTCCGGATGGCCCGCCGGAATCGGCAAGGGATCGATACTGAACGGCATCGGCCCGGTCTCACCGAATTCCGGGCTCGGCACCTGGGCGATCCACTCCCCCCGCGGGAGCGCCCGGACCCGGTTCCGAAACTCGGTTGGGTCCATGTCTTCGTGAGCAAGCGCCCGGGCGATCTCGTCGTCGACGGCGATCTTGCCGACGATCGGGGCACCGATGTTGTTCAGTACGTTCAGGTAGACCTCGCGGTCGCCTTCGAGTTCCATCTGCTCGGGGAACTGCGAGACCAGCTCCACGGACAGGTTGAATTCGCGACCCTTCTCGAGGAGGTCGTTGAACACGTCCGACACCACGATCGACGACGCCTCGTCGATCAGGAGATTGGCGACGTAGTCGTCTGGGGTCGCCGCCAGCTCCGCGGACCCACGTTCCGTGACCGCATCGTACAGGTTGGTGAGGATGACGCCCGCCATCACCGTCGCCGCATCCGCCCGGAGGTCCCCGAGGTCGAAGATGACAACGACGTCCTCGTCGAGGAGGTTCCTGATGTCGAAGCGGGGCTCGGTGGTATCGAAGATCTGCCGGAGGAACGGGTCGGCCGTGATGTAGTCCATCCGGTTGCTCACCCCGCCCATGATGTTCGCGAACGTCTGTGGATCGGCCATCAGGTGCCGGTGAATTTTCGAGGTGACCTCCTCGCTGCTGGATTGTGGTGCCTCCTCCGGCGCGGCCTGTGGCGGGCCGGCCGCGTAGAGCTGGTCGACAACCTGCTCGAGCTGTGACTGCCCGAAGTAGTCCACCGACTCGCGGTAGCGGCCGTGATCGAGGCCGTGATCCTCGTCGTACATGAGCCGAATGAGATATTTGAGGAGGTTGGGCGAGACGACCGCCTGCTCGTAACGTTCCGCGCCCATCGTCATCTTGAGCACCTCCACGTAGTGGTCCACGCGGTCCTTGATCGCCTGTTGTCGTGGCACCCCGTTCGCGAGCGCGGGTTCGATGTTGAAGAATGCGAAGCCCGGGAGCAGCTCCGGGATGTCGAAGTGGAGGACGTCCTTCTCGAGGTCCTCGAAGCCAAAGTGCTTCGCGTGGGCCCGCATGTAGTTATCGGGCAGGCCACCGCCCTTCGTGTCGATGAGGAATACGGGCCCGGATGTCTGCTCGTACACCGAGAGCGCGTCGTTGATCAGCGCGATCGACTTGCCGGCGCCGGTCTTGGCGAACCGGCCGACGTGAAACGGGAGCAGTGCCGGTGGGATTCTGAGCGGTTCGTCCTCGGGATCGCGGTTCTCGTCGAGCAGGTACCCGAGTTCCAGGCCGGGTCGTCGCAGTTGGCGGGTGATATCGTGGGTCGGGCGCGGGAGCGGGTTGCGGCTCCGCTGCTCGGCACGCGTGCCACGGCTGCCTTCGACAGTGAGGTCCGCCGCCGACGGGACGACGATGAGGTTCGCGAGTTCCTCGGCGTTCAGCACGAGATCCAGCCGACTGTCCGCCCGATTCGTCGGCCGCGGAAGATGGTCGCGTCGGCGCGTCGCTATCGATCGGGTCCGGAACCGGTCCAGTGCTGATCGAGCACGAGTGTCCGCCGTGCGATCAAACAGCCCCCGATCCCGAAACCGTTCGCCCTCGATCTCGTAGTATTGCCCATCGATGGGATCGAAGACCGAGCACAGAGTGTCGAGTCGTGTCTCCAGCTCGTCGATGTCATCGTCATCCGTCGAGAGTGCGAGCAATCGGGCGTTCGCGGTGAAAGTTCGCTTTGGCGTGTTCTCGCGGAGGTGGTCGAGCCGCGTCTCGGTCTCTTGGTCCCGTTCGCGGTCGCGCATCTTCGTCTCGGACGTCGGTTGACGGTCTCGACTGTCACCATGGCGATGGCGTTCGTATCTGTTTCCTGTCGGTCCTCCACGTGAGTCGCGTCGTCGACCAGGTGATTCGATCGAGAGGAGTTTCTGGAGGAGCGTGTCTTTCCCGGCGAGGAGTGCTCCCGAGCGCCGCCGGGCCTGCCTCGACCAGTCCGGTTTCCGCTGGAACACCACCTGGAAGGCCAGCGGCTGGGCGGCTTCCGTCAGCTGGTCGATCAACGGGGCGAGGGGCGCACGACCCGAGTGTGGATTCTCCTCGTCCGCGTGATGGGGTGTGGGCGTGATGGTCTCAGAGAAGTCCGTCAGCGAGGTCATCCAATCCTTCCGCCGGTCGACGCTTCCCCGCCAGCGCACACCGTAGAAAGTGACGTCCTCTAGCGACGGCTGTGCCCGAACCGTCCCGCCGTCCGTACCAATCGTCGGGTTCCGGTCGGTGGGCGGATCAGCCGCGTCTGGATCACGAAACCGCTCCTCCTCCAGCCGCCCATCAAATTCGGTGGGCCGCTGCTCGACGGGCTGAATGAGCTTCCGCACGATGTCGATGTCGACACGATCGATGTCGAAGGAGTCGGGGTAGATGGATCGCAGGCGCTGCTGTAGGACGTCGAGCTTGGTGTCGGCCCCGTAGTAGAACTCGACCGGCTCATTCGTCCCGTCGCTAATCGCGAGGAACTCGAACGTCACCGGCTGTTGGCTCCGGAACGGAGTTAGGCGCGCGATGACGCCGTCCGATTCGGTCGCGGAAAGCTTGTGCAGGCTGGCGATCGCGGTGGAAATGACGTCAGGGTCGAGCCCTGCAGACGTGGGCGTCACGCGAAGATACTCGCGGGTCATCGAGTCTCACCTCGGGCCAAGATCAATCGAGCTGAAGGGGTCGTTGTCGACGCTGGACCCTCAACATTTATCGAGTGAAGGGCCGATATTGAGATAGTGGAGGATCTACCTGTGTTCGGACAGTTCGAAAACCACCGGAGGGAAATCGACAAATTCCACCACTGTCTGTCGATTTCTTCGGGGGATACCCCTCTTAAGTAGTGGGATTGTGTAATTAAAGTTACAAGCCTAGGCCGGGATTTGAACCCGGGCTCTCGTCCTTACCAAGGACGAGTCTTCAGGTGAGTATTCGTCTGAACGGGCATTGTCTGAAGGGCAATTCACCGGGATTTTATAAGCTAAAGGGGCAAATATACTGCTGCCACAGTCTAAATTTCCGGAATTTGGAGGGAAACCGAGCCCCGATAGGAAAGACGTTCGTCCGAAGGTACGTGGCCTCTCGAGACAATTATCCGGGTCGATATCTCAGCACGGATTTAACGACTGACCGGTATAATTACATCCCTCCCGCGCACAGTTTGGATGTAGCGAACCGCAGGACAGCACCGCCGTATTTCAGAATCGTTCGATAATCGAACGAAATCAAATCCGCACACCGGGGGTCTTTTTATAAGTGACCCGCCGCTGTCTGTCGGA
>JARVCL010000157.1:0-29341 GCA_040405695.1 Halorubrum sp.
CCGGCGTGCGGTTCAAGGCCGACGAACTCGCAGCAGAGATAAGCGACACTCTCGTGACGGGGGTGGAGGCGTAACCATGAGTTCAGACATTAGATTCACCGACTTCAAGTCCGACAAGCAGCCGACGTGGTGTCCGGGATGTGGCGACTTCGGCACGATGAACGGGATGATGAAGGCGCTCGCGGAGACGGGTAACGACCCCGACAACACCTTCGTCGTCGCCGGGATCGGCTGTTCTGGCAAGATCGGCACGTACATGCACAGCTACGCGCTTCACGGCGTCCATGGCCGGGCGCTGCCCGTCGGCACGGGCGTGAAGATGGCCCGACCGGACATCGAGGTGATGGTCGCTGGTGGAGACGGCGACGGCTACTCCATCGGCGCGGGTCACTTCGTCCACGCAGTCCGGCGTAACGTCGACATGAGCTACATCGTGATGGACAACCGTATCTACGGGCTCACGAAGGGGCAGGCCTCGCCGACCTCGCGTGAAGACTTCGAGACGTCGACCACTCCTGACGGACCGAAACAGCCCCCGGTCAACCCCCACGCATTGGCGCTCGCCTCCGGCGCGACGTTCATCGCGCAGTCGTTCTCCTCGGACGCGTTGCGACATCAAGAGATCGTCCAGAAAGCGGTCGAGCACGACGGATTCGGCTTCGTCAACGTGTACTCGCCGTGTGTCACGTTCAACGACGTGGACACGTACGACTACTTCCGAGATTCGCTGGTCGACCTGAAGGAGACGGACCACGACCCGACCTCCCGTGAGGACGCCAAAGACGTCATCCTCGACTCAGAAAAGGAGTATCAGGGCGTCGTCTATCAGGACGAGAACTCGGTGCCGTATCACGAACAGCACGGCGTCGACGAAGATATGTCAGTCATTCCACAGGGCGCACCTGAAGGCGCGACCGACCTGGTCCGCGAGTTCTACTGAGCGGTGTTGACGGCGGGTCTCGTTCTCGGCGTCTCTCCGTTCGGACGGCTCCGTATCAGCTTCGAAACCTGTCGGAATCCGTCCTCTGTAGATCGTCAAAATCGGTCGACGGCGGCCGTCTCTCGCCGAGATTCGTCCTGTTCCGGCAAGCCTAATTACAGGGATTCGTATGTACTTGTATGTCCGACCGCTACGACGTCGCCATCGTCGGTGCCGGTCCGGCGGGCGCACAGTGTGCCCGTGACCTGGCAGCCCGCGATTACGATGTCGTCGTCCTCGAAACCGAACCGGAAGACGAGTTCCCGCGGCAGAGCAACAAGTCTACGGCTGGGACGTTCCCCTCCATGATGGCCTCTTTCGGGATCCCCGATGACGTCGTGATGTCGTTCACTGACGATGTCGTCTTGGAGTCGCCGAACGAGTACTACGAGACGTACCAACCGGGTGCGGTGTTAGAGTTCGCCGAGTTCAAGCGCTTCCTCGTTGCGGACGGTCGCGAGGCCGGCGCGGAGTATCTGTTCGACGCCCGAGTCTCTCAGCCGATCCTCGACGACGACGGCGTCATCGAAGGGGTGATCTACGACGGTGACGAGGAGCTGTACGCCGACATCGTCGTCGACGCCACCGGTCCGGCCGCGCCGATCGCTCAGGCGCTCGATGTCGTCGACCTCGAACGCGAGAACCAGGCGATCGGCGTCGAATTCGAGCTGGAGGGCGTCGAACTCGACCACCCGGAGTTCGCGGACCTCCGGCGGGCGATGATGCTTCGACTGGATCACTCCATCGCTCCGGGCGGGTACTCGTGGATCTTCGCCACGGGCGAGGCGTCGGCGAAGGTCGGTATCTGCTACATTCAAAACGAGCGCCACCGCGAGTTCGCCGAGGACGGACAGACCGTCGACGGGTATCTTGAGGCGTGGATCGAATCCGATCCACGGTTTGCAGACGCCGAGAAGATCGACGGAGCGGTCCACAGGGGCTCCGCACACATCCAGCGACCCGGACAGATGCACACCGACGGCTTCCTCGCCATCGGCGACACCGTTCCGACGCTCGATCCGCTGTGGGGTGAGGGGATCCACAAAGGAATGAAGTCGGCACGGGCGGCCGCCACCACCATCGACCGGTGTCTCACCGACGCTGAGCAGCCGACAGACGCCGAGAGCCTCGCGCTGTACGAACAGCTCTGGCACGAGGAGGTCGCGCCACGAATGGAGGCACGACTGACACTCACGGAACTGCTGTATCTCGCGCCGAACGAGCGATACGACCGCTTGATGCGTGATCTCCGTCGGACCGACGACGACACGCTCGCGAAGGCGAACCGCGGGGAGAAACGCGCCATGTCGAAGCTCCTCCACCTCGACGACCTCCCGCTGCTGGCGACGTACGCTCGCGAACGACTCGCGTAAGCGGCCGGAGCCGTCAACAACACGCGTTCGCCTGGCTACCCACTCGATTCTGGGGCATCGCCCCGATCCGTTTTTGCCTGCTCGTCTCCCACGGTCGTTCATGCTCGATTACGTGGGGGTAGAGTCGGACCTCGACGAGGAGGAACGCCTGATCCGTGACACTGCCCGCGAGTTCGTCGAGGACCGCGTTCGTCCGGACATCGGTGACCACTTCCAGGCGGGGACGTTTCCGACGGAACTGATTCCCGAGATGGGTAGGATGGGGTTTTACGCGCCGAACCTCGATGGATACGGGCTGCCGAACGTCTCCGAGACAGCGTACGGACTGTTGATGCAAGAGTTGGAGGCGTGTGACTCTGGCCTTCGGTCGATGGCGAGTGTGCAAGGCGCGCTCGTCATGTACCCGATTCACGCGTTCGGCAGCGACGAACAGAAAGAGCGGTGGCTTCCTGCTCTCGGCGAGGGAGAGGCGGTCGGCTGCTTCGGGCTGACGGAGCCGGAACACGGCTCGAACCCGTCGGCGATGGAGACGATGGCGGAGGCGGACGGCGACGAGTACGTGTTGAACGGGTCGAAGACGTGGATCACGAACTCACCAATCGCCGACGTTGCGGTCGTGTGGGCTCGTGAGACCTCCGCCGAGGGGAGCCCCGTCCGTGGGTTCCTCGTCGAGACGGACCGCGACGGCGTGACCACGAACGAGATCGACGACAAGCTCTCGCTTCGCGCGTCGATCACGGGTGAAATCAGTCTCCAGAACGCTCGGATCCCCGCCGAGAACCGGCTGCCTGGCGTCGAAGGGATGAAGGGGCCCCTGTCGTGTCTCACGCAGGCCCGCTACGGGATCGCGTGGGGGGCGGTGGGTGCAGCCCGCGACTGCTTCGAGCAGGCCCGTGAGTACGCGCTCAACCGTGATCAGTTTGGCGGCCCGATCGCCCGGTTTCAGCTCCAACAGGAGAAACTGGCGGAGATGGCGACGCAGATCACGACCGCGCAGCTGCTGGCGTACCGACTCGCGACGCTCAAGGAACGAGGTGAGCTCCGCCCCCAACACGTCTCGATGGCGAAACGAAACAACGTCCGAACCGCTCGCGACCAGTCCCGGGTCGCCCGCGAGATGCTCGGCGGCAACGGGATCACGACCGATTACTCGCCGATGCGTCACATGGCGAACCTCGAAACCGTCTACACGTACGAGGGGACCCACGACATCCACAGCCTGATCCTCGGGGAAGATCTCACCGGTATCGCGGCCTTCGAGTGAGCGTCGACGCGGTCACGGCCTCACGCTCACCGATCGCACGTCCCTCGGGCGTCGTGTGTGCTGTTGTGCTCGCCGTGGGGGACGCGTTCTCGAGCGCGTGACGACGCGCATCCAGTACGGTTTTGTTCGTTCGCCGTGCATCGGCAGTATCGTGAAGGGTCAGGACTGGTACCAGGCCGACGAGGTTGCCGAGGAGTACGACGACGTTCGATTCTCGGGCGGGGGAGCGCTCATCGACCAGCGCGAGCGAGAGGCGGTGCTCTCCGCGCTCGGGCCGATAGACGACGGACAGCGCGTGCTAGAGGTCGCCTGTGGCACCGGTCGGTTCACGACGATGCTCGCGGATCAGGGCGCAGACATCGTCGGATTGGACATCTCCAGTGAGATGCTCGAACAGGGGCGCGCCAGAGCGGCCGAAGCCGGGCTCTCGGATACTGTCGAGTTCATCCGTGGGGACGCCTCGCGGCTTCCGTTCCCAGACGACCACTTCGACTCGGTTGTCGCGATGCGCTTTTTCCACCTGATGGACGAACCGCTCACGTTCGTGAAGGAGCTTCGCCGGGTGAGCAGTGATCAGGTGTTCTTCGACACTTTCAACCGGCGGAGCCTCCGCGTGCTGTACACGTGGCTGCTTCCGATGGGCTCGCGTCTCTACTCGGAACGCCAGGTCGCGACGATGCTCGGTGAGGCGGGACTGACGCTGGCCGGCGAGGAACACGACTTCGTCCTCCCGTACGGGTTCTACCGTGAACTTCCTGGTCCGGTCGCCAGACCGTTCCGGTTCCTCGACGAACTGATCGGAAACACGATTCCTGGTGATTACGTCGCTTCCGTCTCCTACTGGGACGCGCGGATCCCCGAGACCGATCGGTCGGCCGAGTAACCGGGTTCGGGGACTACCCGCCGATCACACGTCCTCGTCGATCACTTCGCCGACCGCGAAGTTCGATTTCACTTCGGTCACCTCGATCTTCACGCGCTCGCCGACCTCCGTGTCCGGCACGATGATCACGTACCCTCGCTCGACCCGGGCGATCCCATCGCCCTGCTTGCCGAGGTCCTCGATCTCGACGTATCGCATCTCACCGGGCTCGACCGGCGGCTGTGGCCCGTCGTCGGCTGCAGCACGCTCCGTCTCGTCGGTCGTGTCGCCCCCGACGTCGTCGCGGGCGATGAGCGCGACACGGTAGGTTTCGTCGGGCTCCAGCGAGCCGGTGTCGACCTCGCGACGCGGCACCTCGATCACGTACTCGTCGTCCTCCTCGCGAACATCGGCACTGAACAGACAGAGGAGCTTCTCGGAGATTTCCATGATAGACTCCATCGGAACGTCGGGAGCGCACACCATAGTTGTACCGCCGACCGAGTTGCTCACGGGCGGGCGGTGAGGTCGTTCTCAGCCCGCGTCGCGCCCGCCGATTCGCGTCCCGTCTGCACGCTTCGGGCCCTCTGAGTCGAAGACGACGACCCCGTCACTTCGGTCGGCTGCGGTCGGGTCGTAGCCGTCACGGACGCCGATCGCCTCCTCGAGCTCGCGGACCGCCCGTTCTTTGAGCGCCGCCGCGAGCGCCTCGGCGTCCTCCCGACCGATGTCGCGGCCGAGTCCCTCACACTCGTGGGCGCGCACCACTCCCTCGGCGTCGACCGCTTCACCCATCGGCTGGCTGGTCCCGCCGAGCGCGACGCTGAACGGATAGGTTCGACAGATGAGCGGGCGGGCCTCGTGGACAGTGCACGCTCCCTGTCCGTCCGTCTCCTCGTAGAACGTGCAGTCGCCGCAGTCGTCGGTCGCGAGCGCCCACTCGAACGTCTCACCCGCCGGTTCGCCGTCGTTGTCCGTCAGTCCGTACGGCATCGGACGGGCAACGTCCCGCCAGTCGTACGCCCCGTCGAACCGCTCCTCGGCGGCCTCGCTGACCGCCCGAATCTCGTCTGGAAACACCGTCGCCGTGTGTGGCTCTCGCTCCTCACCGTCGTGACAGGTGGTCGCCTCACCGCTCAGTTCCTCGTCCGTGCCGCCGGAACCCGCCTCGTGTCTCTCTTCGCCGGCGGGCGCACCGCCCGGTTCGTCGGGCGCGTACCCCGTACAGCAGCCGCCACACCGGGTACACTCGAAGCCGATGGACTCGATAGCGTCGGCCAGCGTCCCCACGTCGAGCTCGCGGGCTCGGTCCAACTCGGCTTCGAGCGATGCCATACCGTATGTTGGGGCCCTAGTCTCGTTAACGTGTCCCTTCGCCGTGTTCGCTACCCCCTCCGAGCGAAGGAGCGAAGTGCGGTCGCCGCGTAGCCAGCGTCCGTGAAGGAGTACGAGCGGAAAGGGCTCCTCGAACGGGTGAGTCGAGAGGCTGCGACGGTCGGTGCCGAGATCCCGGACGAGATCGAGATCCAAGGGGAGCCGATCGAACTGCAGTCGTTCGTCTTCGAGATCAAGCGGCGCGACACGGTGCCGCCGGGCGAACGCGACCGCGTCGAACGGGCCAAACGGAACCTGCGCCGTGAGCGGCTGGAGCGACTGGAACTGATAGAGGAGAACGAGGTGAGCTACGAGCGTGGCGAGGAACTCGCGGCGTCGATCATCGGGATCGACCGCGCGCTCGACGCGCTGGAGGGCTTAGATGCGCCGGACCCCGAAACCGAGGCGAAACGTCAGGAGGCGGCCGACCACAGGCGGTGGATGAGCTTCCTGAAGCAGGCGCTCGGCCGTGACGACGGCGGCGGCGCGGGCGGATCTCGAACGCGGTTCTGACTCGCTCGGCCCAGGCAGTGTCAAGAGTCAGCTCCCGGTGAAGTCGATCCGTGAGCCGTCGCCGTCGCCCTCGCGTCTGGCGGGGCCGCGGCGGACGAACTCGTACGCGTCGTCGTCGAGGTACACCGCGTCGTCGTCGACGGCGACGGCGACCGACTCGAGCACCGCACCCTCACAGGGACCGAAGTTACAGTAGCCGGTGTCGGCCTCGAACGTCGCACCGTGCTTCTGACAGAACACCTCACCGTTGCGGACGAACGCGTCGTCGTCCCTGTCGAGTCGCACGTCCGTCCAGTGTTGACAGTAGTTTCGGAACGCGGCCACCTCGCCGGCCGCACGGGTGAGGATAGCCTCCGCTTCGGGAGTGCCGTCCTCGTTCTCGCCCACGTCGCCGTCGGTTTCGTCGACCGCGTCGGAATCCGTCGGTCTGAGGGTGACGAGCAGCGTCCCGTCGTCCGGCACCTCGTCGACGCCCGCGATCCGTCGGTCCGCGTCCATACGTTACCGTCGCCTGCGTCAGGTTTCAATCGCTCGGTGTCGTCACCACGGCGACCGACGGTGTTTAATCGGCTGCCCGAGAATGCGGGTCCATGGAGCCGGTCGACGACTGGCGGGCGGCGCTCGCCGAGTCTGGTACCCTCTCCGGTCCGATCGCCGCCGGGATCGTCGCCGACCACGGCGACCGTGGGAAACGCGCTATCGAAGCGGTCGGCGACCGGCGGGTGAAGCGGTACCGTGATTTCACGGTCGTCGTCGGCTACGACGACGAGTACGTCGTCGAGGAAGGCGAGTGTACCTGTGCGGACGCCACCTACAATCTCGACGCCGAGGATCCCAGCGAGCGCTGCTGGCACGCCATCGCGGTCGACATCGCAGACGCGATCGACGCCGTCGACTACCACGATATGTGGTACTCTGAGGTCCGCGAGTTCCTCTGAGCCTCCGTTCACCCCGCCGAGACGCTCGTTTCGTCGCGTTGCCGGGCCACAGTCGGAAACGTTTACAACGAGGGCCGGTCTCGATACGGTATGGCGGACTGTCCACTCGCCGACGACTGCCCCAGCTTCGACGAACGAATCCAGGGTATGGGGTGTCAACACTACGGCAACAAAGGGGGTGCCGAGTGGTGTAACCACTACGACATGCCGATCCACGAACTCAAACAGCAGCCGGTTCAGCCCGGCGAGGAGGTCGTCGTCGAGGTCGACGATATCCACGAGAGCGGTGCTGGCGTCGGGCGAACCGACGACGGGTTCATCGTTCTCGTCGATGGGTTACTCCCGCCGGCGCGCGCCGTCGTCTCGATTCACCGCGTGAAATCCAACCACGCAACCGCACAGACGGTCGTCGAGCGGCTCCCGGACGATCCGGACGAGGAGAACTCGGACGACGAAATCGAGGAGACGGACGCCGAAGGAGACGACGACGACGCCGACGAAGCCGACCGACGCCGTGACCGCCCGGACCGCGAACGGCTCGGCAGCCGCGAGAACTTCTGGGGCAAGTGAGCGGGTTCGGGGCCGGCCCGCCCCGTGGACAGTCCAGACCCCGCCGATACGCCGCCGCGACACCACCGGTTTTTCGCCAACTGCCGCTCAAAGAATCAAAACTGATATTCGAGTGATTACTATTATAAATTTGACTCGTACGAACTCACACGTAACATGGGAGAAAAAAACAGTCTCGCGGAAACCCGGCGGCGAACGTTCCTCCAGTCATGTGCTGGGTTGATACCACTACTCTGGGCAGGGTCTACCGCAGCAGTCACGCAGACCGAACGAGCGAACCTGAGCGCCAGCGTGGGTCCGAAACTAATTGATGCGGACGAAGACGCTGGATTCAATTTTCCGTACTTTCTCTACGCTCCGTCTTCTAGCCGCGACAGGCCGCTTATCGTCGAACCGATCAACTCGTTTCCATCCGATGAGATGGACGATCACATCCAAGTCGGTGAGCGGCGAGTGGAACGAGGGCTCTCTCGGTCGATCAGCGACGAAGTTCAAACCCCTTTCGTTGTCCCAGTAATCAAAGATCCCAGATCAGACGAGTTCTGGAGCGTCAGGCCTCAGTCACTCGACACTGAGACACTGAACATCGACTCGGGGCGGTACGCGCGTCTCGACCAGCAGATCCTCAACATGGTAGACGACGCCCGAGACAGACTGACCGGCCATGGGGTCGATACCCCCCCGGAGTTCATCATGAATGGGTTCTCTCAGACCGGGAACTTCGCGAACAACTTCGCTGCGATCCATCCCGAACGCGTCCACTCCGTAACCGCCGGCGGGCTCAACGGGATGGCTCTCCTGCCGCGCGAGCGCGCACAAGGCGAGCGCATCGAGTTCCAGATCGGTACTGCAGATCTCGAGGATCTAGTCGATGAGGCGTTCGACGAAACCGCGTGGCGGAACATCCCGCAGTTGTGCTACATCGGCGCGGACGAACGCGCTCCGACAGACGACACGATCCCGTGGCGTGACGTATGGAGCGACGAACAGGCACGACAGGCCGTCTCGGTGTACGGCGAAAACATGCAACACGAACGCATGGTGTACAGCGACGCGGTCTATCGTGAACACGAGGCGAACACGCGATTCGAGGTGTACGATGGCGTCGGCCACGACACGAGCGACCCGCTGATCATCCGAGACGTCTTGGCGTTTCACAAACGTCACCTCGATATCCCGTACGTGATGTTCCACCGGGGGCTCACCGACAACGCCGACGAGTTCGTCGTGGACGTCTACATCCCGGGTGACGTGGACAACACCGCGTACGTTAGGACTTCGATAAACGGGCGAGATGTGAGTGCGGAACCCGTGGCCGTCCGCCAAGGGATGGCCAACAGAATCACTCTTCCGCTCTCTTCGACGACCGAAGTCGGAGACTCCGTCGTGATCGATCTGTCTGAATCGCCTGATGGGTCGGGTGAGCTACACTCGTTCAGCCGCGAAATCGCCGTCGGCGCGTCGTTCACTCGTCCCCCGGAACCGGGAGACTCGTCAATTGAGGTAGCGTATCAGACCGCGAACGGTGGGGGCCAACTGACACTTTCCACCGACAACGGGGCGATGTACTGGCAGCGCGAAATGAGACTCGATCGACTCTCGCGGAACGACAGCGGCACTACAACGTTCGAGTTCGATATTTACGACGAGGGAGTTCCGTTTCATACCGGCGATACTCTCGTGCTCCGCGCCGACCCGAGAGACGGCCCGCCCCACGTCCTCGATACGGTCACAGTCGGCGACTCCGGTACGATGACCGTTACTGACGGAGTTGGGGATGTCTCACACGATGAGGTTGCCGTTTCGTTCGACTCACCACCGACCGTGGACGACGACAGCATCGCCATCACGTGTGCCGTCGATTCGTCGTTCGATCAGGAGGTTAATATTCGACTCTTTCCCGATGTCGGAGCAGGTCGCTGGGGGATCGACGGGGACTGGGACTTTGATTCGGGATGGAACGACTTCGATCGTGTTGACCCCGGTGAGACGCTGACGGACGAATTTGATGTGCCCGTAGGCACATTCAGATCGGCCGACAGTTCGGCATTGGGTTCAAACGTCGAACTGCGGGCGTATCCAGGCGACTGGGGGTCCTTAGACGAATTTGTCGCCGCAACGAACGTCGTCCTCAGCGGGATACAGTTCGCTACCCCTCCAGAGGGAGGCGCAGACACGGTCTCTGTCGATTACGTGTATCCCCCGCGGTACGACACAGAGGGGGAACTGCGGCTCATGGTCGGCACCGAACTCGTCACGACGTACGCCAATCTCGACCCTGGCACTGAGGGAACCCACGACTTCGACCTCGAGGATGACTCCATCGCAATGGAGTCAGTGCCAGCTGACGCGGATGTTACCGTTTCGATTGGTCCTGTCAGCGGCGAAACGCTGGACACCGCGAATCGGACTGTGCTCCCCGCTGACGTGGCCGGTATCGAATTCAGCGCACAACCAGAAGCCACGAGCACCCATCTTGACGTCGAGTACCACCTCAATGCGGACGTAGACATCGATCGATTTGCGTCGCTTCGGCTGTACTCCGAACACACCTCAGAGTGGGGCGTTCATCTCACACAGGTCACGCCCGGCGAGTCGGTGACCCAGCGGATCGACATCAACCCTGACGAGGTCTGTGTCCCGTTTCAGTTGGGCTCCGAGGTCACGCTCGCGCTCGTCGACTGGGATGACCCATATGCAACGCTTCCCTTGGCAACAGCGACTACAAACGTCGCGCGAGATGCCGATGGACGCTCTCCGGAACAGCGTGAGGCCACCCAGTCCGACGATGAAGACGGCGAGCACGACGAACAGCCAGACGATACCGAGACATCCACTGACTCATCGGATGAGGACGATCACAACGAACAGTCGGACGATATCGACGAGACATCCACTAACTCCACGGAAAGCGAGAGCGCTTCATCAGCTGTCGGAGACAGCGATCACGGAGACCAGTCGGACGACGAGACCGATGAGTCCCCCTCTCCCGCCGACGAGGCCACTGATGATGTCCCAGGCTTCAGTGTTCCCGGTGCGATCGCCGGTCTCGGTGGTTTTGGCTACTTACTGACACGTCATTTCAGTCGAACGACGGAGAACAAACGATCCCAAGACGACTTGGAGTAGTTCGTATATCCCCTTCGCTCCCCGGCCCCTTTTGAACCCCCACCGTCTTCGGTACGGTATGGTCGCGAACGACGACGGGGGCAGACGTGCCGCCGCGGACGACCTCGACACCGAGAACGTCGACGCCGCGGAGTTGCTGGAACGCGCCGGGTTCGACGCCGACGCGGGCGTGCTCACGGAGCGCCAGGCGGAGGTGCTCGCGCTCCGCGAGCAGGGGCTCCGTCAGTCCGACATTGCCGACCGACTCGGCACCTCCCGGGCGAACGTCTCCAGCGTCGAAGCGAGCGCGCGCGACAACGTCGAGCGTGCCCGTGAGACGGTGGCGTTCGCCGAGGCGCTCTCCTCGCCGGTTCGTGTCGAGATCGCTGCGGGCACCGACCTCTATGACGCCCCCAAGCAGGTGTACGATGCGTGCGACGAGGCTGGCGTGAAGGTGAACCAGACCGCACCGGACCTGATGAAGGCGATCGGCGACCGCGCGGGCGATGCCGTTCATGGTCGGGAGGTTCGCGAGCGACTGTACGTCACGGTCGCCGCCGACGGAACCATTCGGGTTCGCCGGCCGTAGGTGGCCGAAGCGCAACCGAACGACCGATTCAACTCGGTTCCACCTGCTTCGATTTGACTCGTTTCGAGCCGTTCTGATCCCCTTCGCTCACCCGAGCCCGGACTCCTGCCGCAACAACACCACCATCGAGAGTCCGGAAACCACCACGAGGATGAGCGCCGGCACCGCGGCGTACTGGTAGTGGAGCGTCTCGTGTGCGGCCCAGACGATCGTCACCAGCGTGTCGACGCCGCTGGGCTGTAACATGAGCGTCGCGGGCAACTCTTTCATCGTCGTGAGGAAGACCAAGACGCCGCCGGCGACGACTCCCGGGAGGATGAGCGGAAGTGTCACCTTGCGGAACGTCTCGATCCGACCGGCGTTCAGCGTGCGTGCGGCCTCGACGAGCCGGTCGTCGACCTGTAGTACCGCCGACCGTGTCGTTCCGACGACCTGCGGAAGGAACCGGACGACGTACGCGAACACGAGGAGAGGGACGGTCCGGTACGCCCACGGCGCGTAGTTCGACCCGAAGAAGACCAGCGCGAGGCCGATGACGATACCGGGGACGGCGAAGCCAACGTACGTTGCGCGCTCGAACAGTCGGGAAAGCGGCGAGTTGGAGCGCGCAGAGTGGTACGCGACGGGAATCGCGAGCAGACAGGCGACGGCGGCCGCCATCGTCGCGAGGAAGATTGAGTTGAGCGCGAATCCGAGCTCGAACGCGAGCGAGGGGACGATACCCGACGGTCCGCGAAACGCCCACACGCTGAAGATGGCGACGGGAACGACGAGCGTCACGATCCCGATGGTGCTGATGGCCCCCATCGCGGGCCACTTCCAGCGGCCGAGCCGGATCCGGGCCGTTCGGCCGCCGCCGGCAGACCCCTCGTCGCGGCCGACCCGCGCCTCGATCAGGAGGATCACCGCGGTGACCGCCAGCAGTTGTAAGGAGAGTAGCGCAGCGTACTCGACGTTGAACGCGCCGGACTCGACGTATATTTCGTAGGTGAACACGCTCACCCGCATGAACGCCGGCGTACCGAAGTCGGAAACGGCGTACAGCGCGACCAGCAGCGCGCCGGCGGCGATCGCGGGGCGGATCTGCGGCAATACGACGCGACGGTACGCTGTGATTGGTGACACGTTGAGACTGCGGGCGGCCTCGATCATCGACATGTCGAGCGAGAGCAGCGCGGCTCGCGTCGAGAGAAAGACGTACGGATAGGTGTACAGAGTAATAACGAGCACCGCCCCCCAGAATCCGTCGATGGTAGGCAACGGGATCCCGAGCGCGGTGCTCACCTCACCACCCTGACCGAACGTCCGGACGAACGCGAACGCGCCGATGTAGCTCGGGATCACGAGCGGGAGCGCTGCGACGACCGTCCAGAACCGACCGTACGGGAGGTCGGTACCCGTCGTCACGACTGCCAGCGGGACGCCGATGGCGACTGATAGGGCCGTGACGGCTGCCATCAGTCCGACGCTGTTCGTGAGAATCTCCGCGGTCCGTGCCGAGATCACGAGCGAGACCGCCCGTTCGGGCGACGCCACCTCTGATGCACGGAGGAACAGCCAGAACAACGGCGACGTGACGAGCGCGGCGATGACACCGCTCAAGAGCAGGAGTCCGACCGAGGAGTACTCGTCCTCCTCGCTCTCGGTTTCGGGCGTGCCGCGAAGCGTCTCGAACACGACGTTTCGTTTGCTGATTCGTCTCTGGTGATATACGGCTTCTGAAAGCGCGCTGGTCGACGAGAGGGCGAGTCCTGCTTCCGATCCAGACCGAGACGCGTGGTGTCGACGCGAGTGTGGGTGGTTCCTGCAGGCGACGCCGCTCTAGACTGTCATTCCCTCTTCACGGAGCAGGTCGACCGCCTGCTCGACGTCTGCGAGGGCGTTCAGGTCGAACTCCGGCGGGTTGATCTCTGCGAGTGTCGGGAGGTCGCCGACGTACTCGACACCGTCGAGCACCGGGTACTCGCCGTTGGTTTCGACGAAGAACTCCTGTCCCTCGGCGGCGAGCACGTGGCGTGTGAACTCTGCGGCGAGGTTCGGCTTGTCGGCGTCGGCCAGAATTCCCACGCCGGAGACGTTGAATAGACAGCCGGCGTCACCGGAGGTGAACGCGACATCGAGCGGCGAGTCCGGGTCGTTCTCCAGTATTCGTCCAGCGTAGTACTGGTTTCCGAGCCCGACCGTCTGGTTGCCCGCAGCGACCTCCTCGGCCTGCTGTGAGCCGCTGGAGTACAGCGTCGCGTTCTGGTCGTCGACCATCGCGCGAACCCACTCCCGGGTCGCTTGCTCGCCTTCCATCTCGATCATCGCGACGATGAACGACCGGAACGTTCCCGAGTTCGGTCGCGTGGAGATGATCCCTTCGAACCGGTCGTCCTCGGCGTACGCGAAGATGTCGTCCGGGAGCGCGTCGGCACCGCCCTCCCACAGCTCCGTGTTGTACTGGATCGCTCGGACGCGCCCCGAAGCGCCCGTCCACTCGCCGTCGGGGTCGCTGTAGTTCTCCTCGACGGCGTCGATAATATCTTCGGGAAGCGTTCGGACGAGTCCGTCCCGCTTGAGCGCGGCGAGTGCACCCGACGACTGCGTGTAGAAGATGTCGGGGCGGGTCTCCGGACTCTCCTCGTTGATCTTGTTGAGCTGTGTCGAGTTGTCGTCGAAGTCGCTGTCGATCGTGAATCCGTCGTATCGGTCCTCGATCGCGGCGAACAGCGGGTCGATCTGGTCACGGGTTCGCCCGGAGTACACCGTGAGCTCCCCCTCGAGATCGCCCAGATCGTCCCACGAAACGGCAGACGACTGGAGTGCAGCACCCTGTGGACCGTAGTCGTCGAACGGGTCGCCGTCACCGCCGCCGAATCCGGCACAGCCGGCGAGCGCGAGCGTCCCAGCCGTGCCCAGCGTCCCGAGGAACGACCGACGATTGGCGAGCGAGGCGGTGCGATGACTGCGAGAGTCGTTTGCCATGGTTGTTTTAGGCTGACCTAAAAAACATAAGCGTTCCGATTTAGGCCGGCCAAAACTCACTCAAGCCTCTCTGGAGTGAGCACAAGAGGGTTTCGAGACCGGTCGGGACGAGCGGTCAGCACTTCTCGGTGTCGATCCGCTCGGCCACGCCGACGAGCGTCGATCCCGCCGTCACGGTCGACTCGCGCGCAACGGAGTAGACGACCCCGTCGCGGTCCGCCTCGGCGGTCTGGAGCGTCTCGAACGTCGTCGGATCGTACACCTCGCCGAGTCGGTCGCCCGCCGCGACTTCGTCGCCGATCGCGAGGTCCGCATCCGGCTCGAACAGTCCAGAGTCGGTCGCTGTCACGCGACCGAGGTGGTTGCGCGCGACGGTTCCGTCCCACGACGGCGAGCCACCCGGCAGAAGCCCCTCCAAGCGCAGGACATCGATCATCCCCGCCACACCCGTTTCGACCGCCGAGTCGACGATCTCACGGCTGTGTGCGAGCTCCGGCGTGATCGTGGCGATTCCCTCACGAGTAGCCGCGACCCGGAGCTTACCCGCGAACCCTCGCTCAGCCCACGCTGTCTCCGCGTCGTCGCCGGCGGCCTCCGCGAGCAACAGTTCGGTCCCGAACGCTTCTGCGAGCCGGCGACACGTCTCGTCGCCACGCATGTACACGGTGTGGGTGAGCATCGACGGCGACCCGGTGTGGAGGTCGACGACGGCGTCGGCCTCGCTCACGAACGACCAGAGGCGCGCGGCCATCCGCTCGTGGAGGCTCCCGTCGGGGTCGCCCGGCCAGCAGCGGTTCATGTTCGGGTGGACCGAGTCTAGCGGCTCCGGGGTCGTGTACGAGACGTGATCGAAGGTGAGCGGGTCAGCAACGGGAACGGTCACCAGCGTCCCACCGAGGGTGTCCTCGTCCGCCGACGGCTCGCCGTCGCCGACGAGCCGCTCGTGAAGCCGCTGGAGGACCGCGGTCCCGTTCACCTCCCGACCGTGCTGGGCCGCCTGCGCGTAGATCACCGGCCCGCCGTCGTTCGGGACGTCCAACCGCGGACGCGGCTCCGCGTCCGCCGACGCGCCGGACGCATCACCGTCGACGAGAGTTCCCTCACCGTACACGTGGACGGTCGTGCGGACCGGAACCCCGGACGGAAGCCGCGTGAGAAGGAGTTCACGACTGTCGTGCATACCGACGCGTCGGTTCCGGCCCCGCTTATAAATACGGGTCAGTGGGCCCGCCGGCGGCGCGCTGAACCGAGGAATCGTCACACTGTCGGCCCACCTCGGACGCTGTGACCGCAACGTACAACCCGTGTCCTCGTGGATACCTGACAGATGTCGACGTCGACCCGGCTCGTCGTGTACGTCTCGCTCGTCGCCAGCGCCGCCATCGCGGTCGCGAAGTTCCTCGCGTACCTCGCGACCGGCAACGCGAGCATGCTGAGCCAGACGTACTACTCGCTGTCGGACGTCGGCAATCAGGTGTTGTTGCTCGTCGGGTTCCGGCTGAGCGAAGCCGGTGCGAGCCGGCAGTACCCGTTCGGGCGCGGCAAAGAGCAGTACGTGTTCGCGTTCATCGTCACCGTCCTGCTTTTCGGCGTCGCGGGCTACGCCTCCGTCCGTGAGGGATACGCGGCGCTCGGTACGCCGTTTCGCGCCGTCGACGTTCGGATCAACTACGTCGTCCTCGGCGTCGCCCTCGCGTTCGAACTGTACGCCTTCTATAAATCGTATCAGGCGGTCCGTGAGGAAGCAGACGAGGAGGGGTTCTCGAATCTGTACGGGACGTTCCGGCGAACGAAGGACGGGCCACTGATCACGGCGGCGACGGAGAATCTCGTCGCCATCGTCGGTGTCGTCGCGGCGATCATCGGCGTCTATCTCACCGACGTGACCGGGAACACCGTGTACGACGCGGCTGCGAGCGCCGTCATCGGGCTCCTGTTGATGGGTTTCGCGCTGGCGCTCGCGTGGGAAAACCGAGGGCTCATGGTCGGTGAGGGGGTCACGCGGATCGAACGCCGGGCGTTGCTGACGGCGATCGGTGACGTCGACGGCGCAGAACAGGTGCTCGACCTCCGGACGATGCATCTGGGCCCCGACTCGGTGCTCGTCGCCTGCGAAATTGCTTTCGACCCCGCCCTCGACACGGCCGGCGTGGAGACCGCCGTCGACGCTGTCGAAGACGCCGTCCGCGAGGTCGTCCCCGAGGCAGACCGCATCTACGTCGAAGCGGAGTCACAGCGGTCAGAACGCGTGTACCCGTTCGGTGACGCCGAGGCGTCGACTGCTCCCGAGGTGACTGACCCCACAGTAGACGACGACGGGGACCCACCCGGCGACGGCGACGGGTCCGACGCCGACCACGGACGCTAAGTCGGTGGACGACGGACGAGACAACGAGAATGCGGGTCACCCTGCTCGGAACCGGCGACACGACGGGCACCCCGACTGTCGGGTGTAACTGCGAGACCTGTGTCGAGGCGCGGGACCGCGACATCTCGCGCTCCCGGTTCTCGGTCCACGTGGCGAACGAGCGGACCGGCGACTCGCTGCTCGTCGATTTCAGCCCAGACTTCCGGAGCCAGTTCCTGGCGACTGATGTCCCGCTCCCCGACGCCGGCGTGGTGACACACATCCACTTCGACCACCTCGACGGCCTCGGCAACGTGTATCGGCTCGTCGACGGCCTTCCTGTCCACGCACCTGCAGAGACCGACCCTGCTACCGACGAGAGCGTCGCAGAGACGATCCGTGCGAAGTACGACTATCTGGAAGACCGGATCGGTGTCCACGCCCGTGACCCGTTCGAGCCGTTCGAGTCGTGTGGGCTCGAACTCCGGTTCGTCCCCGTCGATCACCCGCCGCTGCTTTGTTTCGGGCTCGTCGTCGAAGACCCGGTGACCGGTGTGAAACTCTCTCTGACGGGTGATACGAGCTACGACATCCCCGAGCGGTCGCGGGCGGCGCTCTCTGATCCCGACCTCCTCCTGGCGGACGCCATCGTCCCTGCCTCGGTGTGTGAGTACCACCCGATTGGGGGGCGCCACGAGGACGCCAACGGTGTTCCCCGCACGTTCGGGTCGAAACACATGACTCGAGAGGGAGCGCTCGCGCTCGCCGACGAGCTGCGTGCCGACCGAACCCGCCTCGTTCACCTCGCCCACTACTATCCGCCCGACGAGGCGTTCGAAGAGCCGCTGGCTGTCGACGGTGAAACCTACGACCTCTGACCGGTGATTCGGCCGTCGCCGACCGATCTCGGTGGATCACTCGTACGCGCTGCCGACGACTTCGCGGATCCGCTCGGCCGTCACCGTTCCGACGCCGTCGACCTCTTGCAGCTCCGTTTCCGTCGCGGTCATCACGGCCTCGACGGTTCCGAAGTGTTCCAACAGCCCGCGAGCCGTTATCGGGCCAATGTCGGCTATCGAGGAGACGACGTACTCCTGTTGTTCTGCGCGCGTCTTCGTCGTCTTCTCGCCGTGGACGCTCACCTCGCGGTCGCGGGTCTCCTGTTCGCGGCGGGCGACCGTCGCCAGCAGCTCTGTGGTGTCCGTCTCGCTCTCCGTCCGGAGAACACTGATGCCGAAATCGACCGCGAGTGACGCGAGCGCGCCACGGATCGCGTTCGGGTCGATGTCACGCTGGCCGTAGAGGTTCGTCCCCTCGACGATCACCACCGGTCGGGCGTACGCCCGCGAGAGCTCACCAACCTGCTCGAACAACGACCGGTCCGCGTCGAGCATGGAGTCGACGAAGTCGGCCGCTGACTTCCGCTCGACGGCGACCCGGTCTGAGAGCACGTAGTCGCCGACTGCGAGGGTTTCGAGCCGAGTGACGAGTCCCTCGCGCGTCGAGAGCGACTTTGCGATAGAGGAGTCGAGCTCGCGCTGGTCGATCACCACTTCGACCCCGTCTTCGACGCCCGCCGTCGCGACGACACCCTCGTCAGCGCCGTCCACGCCGACCCCGTCGTCTTCGGTGTCACTATCCTCGGCCGCCTCGTCTCTCCCTGCTGCAGCGAAGTCGGTCAGTCCCGCGTCGCTCGCTGTGTCCGTCTGCTCGTCTCTGTCGTCGCAGTCGCCGACTCCGTCGTCGTCGGTCCTGCTATCGGTCGTCTCACCACCGCCTGTCTCGTCGACGCCGCCGCTCTCTTCGTCGGTGAACGCGCCGAGATTGGACTGTCCGTCGCCAGCGACGGACGCCTCGATGTCATCGGTCGCGGCCTTCAGGGCCGACAGCTCCTGTTTCATCTTCTTCTCTCGCCGCCTCGAGATCCAGAAAAACGCCTCGTCACGGGTGTCTTCCGCCATCAACACGACGACCTGTCCCTCGGCCTGTCGTCCGGTTCGTCCCTTCCGCTGGATCGAGCGAATCGCCGTTGGGACGGGTTCATAAAAACAGACGAGGTCGACCTCGGGAACGTCGAGCCCCTCCTCGGCGACACTCGTCGAAACCAGCACCTCGAACTCGCCGTCTTTGAACGCTTGCAGGCGCTCCTGCTGTTGTTTTTGCGTCATCCCGTCTGACCCTTCCTTGTCTCCCTGGCCGACGAACTTCCGTACGTCGAAGCTCGCCTCGAGGAACTCGACGAGCGCTTCCGCGGTGTCTCTGGACTCCGTGAAGAGAATCGCCCGCTCGCCGCCGTTGATCCCGAGCGTCTCCGCGAGGAGGATCCGCGCCTGTGAGAACTTCGGGTGGAGCCCGTCGAACGACTCCGCCTTCCGCATCGCCTCGCGGACCGTCGGGTCCGCGATCATCCGCTGGCTCGCCTTCGACGCGCCCGACGACCGGGCGGCTTCGCGCTGACGCTCGAAGTACCGTCGAACGGACTCGACGGACTGGGTCTCGACCAACTCGACGGCACGCCGGAGCTTCATCACCTCCGCGTGGGTGGACATTCCTTTGTACCCCTCCGACTGGTCGTTGTCCATCATCCGCTTCAGCTTGCCACGCATCTCGTTGAGGTCGCGCTGAGAGAGATCCGGGCTCGTCGAGTTCGTGATCCCGAGTTGCTTGAGTTTCTCTAACCGATCGGTGATCACCTCGTTCAGCGCGTCACGGATCTCGATCACCTCGTCGGGAAGCGTGACCTGCTCCCAGCGAACGTCGGTGTCGTGGGTGTACTCGTCGACGTCGGCGTCGGCCTCGGTCATCACCTCGACGTTGCGGAGACCGAGGTTCTCACACACGGTCTCGATCTCTTCGGTGTCGCCGCCGGGAGACGCCGACATCCCTGTCACGAGCGGGTCGGCGGCGTCGGCGTGGTAGCGTTCTGCGATGTACACGTAGGCGTACTCGCCCGTCGCGCGGTGACACTCGTCGAAGGTGCAGTGAGTGACCTCGCGCAGCGACACCCGGTTGCCGACGAGGTCGTTCTCGACCACCTGCGGGGTCGCGATCACGATCCGTGCGTCGTTCCAGAGGGCGGCCCGGTCACCCGGCTTCACGTCGCCGGTGAAGACGACGATCTCCTCGTCGGGGATCGTGAGCGCCTCGCGGTAGAAGTCGGCGTGCTGCTGGACGAGCGGCTTCGTCGGGGCCAGAAACAGCGCCTTCCCACCGGCGTCGTGGAGCCGCCTCGCGGTGACGAGCAGGCTCACCGTCGTCTTACCGAGGCCAGTCGGGAGACAGACGAGCGTGTGGTCGTCGCTTGCGGCGTCCGCGAGCTGCAGTTGATATCGGCGGTGCTGGAGGAAATCGTCGACGAGCAGCGGGTGGTCGATCCCGGTGGCCTCGGTCGCCATCGACGGGAATTCGCCGTCGTCGGCCTAAAGGCTTCGTGAAGCGGGGTGAAAGTGGTACCGTCGACAACAGCAGCCGCCCGCCACCCGACGACCGGGGCTGTTCGCCGGTCGGTCACGCCGCCGGCCCCGGTTACCGGTCCCGAGCGTCGCCGTTCTCGCGCCGCTCGATGTCGTCAGGCACGTCCTCGTCGACCAACTCGGCCCACTCTACAAGTCGGTCTCCGGATGGTGTACGTGCGCTCATCACACTGATGGATCTCAGGTATCCCTAATAATTCTTACTCCTGTTCTAGCCCCGCGTCAGTAGGGGTGGCCGATCGAGTCTCGCCGTCGACACGCGTCCCTTTTAGGGCTCACGCGCCTCCCGCCAGCATGAGCAAACTCGACGAGTTCCTCGCCGGTGACCGCCTCGACGACGTCGTGTTCTTCGTGAGCGACGACTACCTCGACGACGACTCACGGCTTCGAGCGGTTGGCACGGAGACCGACGGTGGCGTACGGCTGGTCCTCGACGGCGAGACGGGGCGGTCGGCGTTCGAGGCCGGCACCGGCATGGAGGCGATGGCGTTCGCGAAGGAAGCGATGGGCGCGGAGGGGACCATCGCGCGCTCGCTCGACGCCGGGGAGTGTCCGTTCGCCGACGACGCCCCCGACGAGGACCACACGGTTCGGTTCGTGTTCGCGTTCGCAGAAGCACAGAACGAGGAGGTCGGCGGGCTGTACGCCGAGGGCGATGTCGTCCACGCGTACGCCCACTGTGCCTGCGGCGCCAGCTACTCACACAAGTGGGTCGTCGGCGAGCGGGCCTGAGCGACGAGCGGGCTTACGTGGCGAACGAGCCTGAGCGGGCCTGAGGCGAACTCGCGGCCCGATCGTCGACACACAACAGCGCGTGCCGCCCAAGAACTCCATTCCGCGCTTCTACAGAGAGACAGCGAGAGTGCCTCGGGACTCGACCCCGCGGCGGTTCACAGCCTCGACGGTCAGCGGTGATACCTGATATCTCGGACGGCCGGATCCGTCGACGGGCTGGGTAGTCGGCGTCGTCTGCCGTCACGCATCGAACAGGCTAGCGTGGACGGGAGCGTGGTCGGGGTCGTGATCCGTGTTCTCGCGAGGGTCGCCGTCGGGTCCGTCGTCCTCGACGGCGCGGCCGTGAACGCCGTCCGCGAGGAAGTCACGAAGCGGCGGGCCGACGTGTTCGGGCTCGACCAGGAACGCGTCGTGGCCGTGATCGGAGTCGATCACGTGGTGGGCAACGGGGATATCGCGGTCGCGGAACGCGGTCGCGAGCGAGGCGGCCTGTTCGACAGTGAAATGCCAGTCGCCGGTGAAACTCATCACGAGCGTCTCCCCTTCGAAGGCGGCGATCGCGTCCGCGTCGGAGCCGTACCCGGCGGCGAGGTCGTACTCGTCCATCGCTCGCGTGAGATAGAGGTAGCTGTTGGCGTCGAACCGCTCGCTGAAGCCTTCGGCCTGATAATCGAGGTACGACTCCACCTCGCGGTACGGGAAGAACGCGGCCGCAGGGTCGCTGTCGAGTCCGAGGTCGCCCTCGTCACGACTCAGCGAGTCACGGCCGGCCGACCGCCGGCCAAACTTCCGTTCCATCGACGCCTTCGAGAGGTACATCACGTGACCGATCTGCCGTGCCAGCGCGAGTCCGTGCTCCGGAGCCGGTCGATTCGCGCCGTAGTAGTCGCCCCCCCGCCAGTTCGGGTCGGACCGGATCGCCCGGCGCGCGATGGCCTCCAGCGCCAGACACTGTGCGTCGAGCCGAGCCGCGGTCGCGATGGGAACGATCCGGTCCACGTCGTCGGGGTATCGCTTCGCCCACTCGAGGACGTTCATCCCACCGACGCTTCCGCCGACGACCGCCCGGAGCCGCCCCACACCGAGGTGATCGAGCAGCCGACGCTGTGCACGCGTCCAGTCTTCGACTTGCACCGGCGGGAACGCGGTCCCCCAGCGGTCGTGATCGGGCGTGTCACCTGCCGGCAGGTCGACCTCCGGGGGGCGTTCACTCGCCGGCCCCGACGTGCCGTAACAGGATCCGGGCACGTTCGCACAGACGACGTAGTACTCGCTCGTGTCGATCGCCTTCCCCGGTCCAACGATGTCGTTCCACCAGGCACGGGCCTGGCCAGCCTGTCCCGCGTCGGCGTCCTTCTCCGGCGTTCGTGCGACGTTCTGGCTCCCGGTGAGCGCGTGACAGACGAGCACGACGTTGTCGCCCTCGAACTCGCCGTACGTCTCGTAGGCGACGGTGAGTTCGGGGATCGACTGGCCGCACTCGAAGGTGAACTCGCCGAGTGTAGCGACTCCCGACTCCGTCGGGACCGTGCTCATCGATGCCCCCCCGCCGAGCCATCCCCGTCGTCCCCGTCGGCGGCGCACACGCCAGCGGCCAGCCCCCGGTCGAGGTCTGCGATCACGTCCGCTGGATCTTCGATTCCGACAGAGAGCCTGAGCATGTCCGGACGAACGCCGGCGAGACGCTGCTCGTCTGGGTCCAGTTGCGCGTGTGTCGTCGAGGCGGGATGAATGACGAGCGTCTTCGCGTCACCGATGTTCGCGAGGAAACTCGCCAGGTCGACGGACTCACACAGCGCTTTCGCCGCCTCGAAGCCGCCGTCGACGCCGAACGTCACCATCCCGCCGTAGCCGTCTAAGTACGTGGTCGCGTTGTCGTGGGTGGGGTGATCTGTGAATCCCGGGTACGTCACCCAGTCGACCCGGTCGTCTTCACGGAGGAACTCAGCGACGATCCGGGCGTTCTCACAGTGGCGGTCCATACGGAGGGGAAGGGTGTTGAGTCCCTGTATCGTCTGCCACGCATCGAAGGGCGACTGCTGGCCGCCGGTCGGGCGCACCCCTCGCTGACGGACGACGTTGGCGAAGGCGGCGTCGCCGAACTGCTCCACGAAATCGATGGGGAAGGCGGGCGACTCGCCGTCGAGTTCGTCGTAGTCGGCGTCCGGATGGTCCCACGGGAACCGTCCGCCGTCGACGACAACGCCGCCGACGGTGGTGCCGTTGCCCGTGATCCACTTCGTCGTCGACTCCCAGGTGATATCCGCGCCGTGCTCGAACGGGCGACAGCCGTACGGGGTCGCGAACGTGTTGTCGACGACGAGCGGCACCGCGGCTTCGTGTGCGATGTCGGCGAGCCGCTCGAAATCGGGAGTGACGAGCGAGGGATTGGCCAGCGTCTCGACGTGCACGAACGCGGTGTCGTCGTCGATGGCGTCTGCGTACGCCTCGTACGCTAGTGTGTCGACGAGCCGTGTCTCGATCCCTCGCCGGTTCGCGATGCTGGAGAGGTACGCGGCTGTGCCGCCGTACATCTCGGCGCTGGCGACGACGTTGTCGCCCGCGCTCGCGAGAACGGTCGTTATCGCGTCGAACGCGGCCATTCCCGACCCGGTAGCGACCGCGCCCGATCCGCCCGAGAGGTCGGCGAGCCGGTCCTCAAGAACGCCCACGGTCGGGTTCGACAGCCGGGAGTAGACGTTGCCTTCCTCGCGGAGCGCGTACAGCGCCGCCGCCGTGTCCGCGTCCTCGAAGACGAACGACGTCGTCTGGTGAATGGGCGTCGCCCGCGCCCCGGTCTCCGGATCGGGCGCCGCGCCCGCGTGGAGGCTCCGGGTGGTGAACCCACGAGTCATGTGTAGTACGAATATATTTCTATACGTCTATAACTCCCAGTTACGGCAAGCGCTGCCGCTCCGACCAGCAGAGCGGCGCACGGCTGGCCCATCGCGTCCACGAGCCGGTGCGTGTGTTTATCCACGATGCGGTCCCAATCGAGGGTAATGGCAGCCGCAGACTATCCCGTCCCCGATCTTGGGGGACGCGCCCGTGACTGTGCGAATCGTCTCCACGAGGCCGACCGCGTCCTGCTGGCGTCACACATCGACGCCGACGGGCTGACGAGCGCCGCCATCGCCTCGACGGCACTCGAACGGGCTGGAATCGATCACGAGGTCGTCTTCGAGAAACAGCTCGACTCGGAGTCCATCGCGGGGATCGCTGCCCGGCCCTTCGACGTGGTGTTGTTCACCGACTTCGGCTCCGGGCAACTCGACATCATCGCTGCTCACGAGGCCCGCGGCGACTTCGTGCCGGTGATCGCCGACCACCACCAGCCAGCGGCCTCCGACACGACGTTCCACCTCAACCCCTTACTCGAAGGGATCGACGGCGCGAGCGAACTCTCTGGCGCGGGCGCGAGCTACCTCCTCGCCCGCGCGATGGAGGCTCCAAACGGTGACAACCGAGACCTCGCCGCGCTCGCCGTCGTTGGCGCAGTCGGCGACATGCAGGACGGCGGCGACGGACTGGTCGGCGCGAACGAGCGGATCGTCGCCGACGGCGTCGCTGCCGGCGTGCTCGAAACCCGCACCGACCTCGACCTGTACGGTCGCCAGACCAGACCCCTCCCGAAGCTCTTAGAGTACGCCTCAGACGTCCAGATCCCGGGTATCTCGAACGACGAGGCCGGCGCGATCGGGTTCCTCCAGGACCTCGACGTCGACGTAAAAGCGGACGGCGAGTGGCGACGCTGGGTCGACCTCGACGCCGAGGAACGACAGACGCTCGCCTCGGGGCTGATCCAGCGCGCGGTCGCCTCGGGTGTCCCTGCCGACCGGATCGAGTCGCTCGTGGGAACCACTTACACGCTCGTCGCGGAGGAGCCGGGAACTGAGTTGCGTGACGTCAGCGAGTTCTCCACCCTACTCAACGCCACCGCTCGCTACGAGCGGGCAGACGTCGGGTTAGCGGTGTGTCTCGGCGACCGCGACGCGGCACTCGTGGAGGCTCGCTCCCTGCTCCGGACCCACCGCCGGAACCTCTCTGAGGGGCTCCAGTGGGTACAAAACGAGGGCGTCACCCACGAACAGCACCTGCAGTGGTTCGACGCGGGCTCACGGATCCGCGAGACGATCGTCGGGATCGTCGCCGGCATGGCGGCCGGGTCGCCGGCGGTCGACCGCTCGAAGCCCGTGATCGCCTTCGCCGAGGAGAGCGCGACGGAACTGAAAGTGTCCGCACGCGGTACAGGTCGACTCGTGCGTCGAGGGCTCGACCTCTCCGTGGTGATGCGCGAGGCTAGCCAGTCCGTCGGCGGTGACGGCGGCGGTCACGATGTCGCCGCCGGAGCGACGATCCCGGCCGAGACACGGGACGCGTTTCTCGCTGCGGCGGACTCGCTGGTCGGCGAACAGGTAGAGTGAGCGGCGACGACAACGAGACGAGGGTTCGAGACGGCACGGCCGAACTGACCGTCGCAATACCAGGCGTGGCCGGCCGGCTCAAGCCTCGCCGATGTCGCGGAACATCGCCCGATAGTCGTCCGTCGACAGCGACTCACCGATGTCGTCGATGTCGGCGTCGATCTCTCCCAGCCTGTCGATGAGATCCGTGTACGACTCGTTCTCTTCGAGCTGAACGGCCGGTTTCTGTGCTTTGAGCACCGCTCGCTTGCTCGCCAGCGACGCGGCCTCTTGGAGGAGGTCGTCGTACTCGTCTCTGGTCAGCAGCGTTTCGAGGGCGGCAACGAGGTTCTTGCGACTGACGGGCTTGGTGAGATACAGGTCGAACCCCATGTCGATGATGTCGAAATCCGGCTCGACTGCGGTCACCATCGCCACTCGGCAGTCGAGCCCGTTCCCGCGGATGTGATCGAGCACGTCGTCGCCGCTCCCGTCGGGGAGCCGGCGATCGAGCAGTACAGCGTCGACGCTCCGATCGACGATTTCGACGGCTTCTGCGGCAGTCTCCGCGACCGTGACGTCGTACCGCTCCTCGAGGAACCCGGCGTACAGCGCCGCGATGTCGGGCTCGTCCTCGACCACGAGGACGGACGCGTCGCTCACTGGCTCTCACCGCCACGGGCAACGGGGATCAGTTCGCCGCGCATACTTCACGTGGTGGTGTGTCGAGGAATAAACCTGTCGGCGTTCCCGTCGCGGGCCGAACGGGTCGTCTTTTATATACTCCCGTCGCCAATACCGAGTCGAATGTCAGAACTCGTCTCTACCGGGGTCGAGGGACTCGACTCGATCCTCACTGGCGGCATCACGGAGCGATCGACGGTCCTCGTCTCCGGCAATCCCGGCACCGGCAAGAGTATCTTCGGCATCCAGTATCTCTATTACGGCGCGATCGATCACGGCGAGCGAGGCGTGTACGTCTCTTTCGAAGAAGACGAGACCGACATCCGAGCGGCTGCCGAGTCGGTCGGGCTCGACCGCTTCGGGGAGCTCGTCGACGAGGAAGCGATCGTGATCCTCGACAAACGCGAGATGCTCCGTGAAACTGACTTCTCCACCGCGGTCGACAAGCTCCTCGACACCGTCGAAGGAGAGTCGTTCGACCGACTGGTGCTCGATTCGCTGTCGATGTTCCAGCTGTTTTTCGCGGACGAACAGGAGAAACGGACGTATCTGCTGAAGTTCTCGGATATCCTCAAGGCTAACGGCCTCACTTCGCTGTTGATCAACGAGCAGGGAGCGGTGTTCCCCGACACCGAAGTCGGACTCGAGAACTTCCTCACGGACGGGAACATCTACTTCATCCAGACGCCGACCGACTCGGGTGTCAACCGGTACATCTGGGTGGCGAAGATGCGAAAACAGGACATCGACACGGATATCTTCCCGATGGATATCGGCGACGGGGGGATCACGGTTCACGAGCGTGCAGGCGGGTTCTCGATGATGAGCAGTTCGGACGAACCCTCGTTCTGACGCGGGCACGAGACGAGGGGGCCGCTCTCACTCTGCCGGCGGACGTGTGCTGCGAGCTTATCGGTTCGCCGAGAGGTCGCGCCACACGTCGTCGAGGCGGTTCTTCACCGCGGAGCGCTCCTCGACCTCGATGGTGAGCCCGTCACGGAAGTCGACCTCGACGCCGTCGACCTTCCGGCGGTACACCTTCACCCGGCGGTGCTCGTCCGAGAGCGGCCGGTCGTGCAGTTCGAGAAGGTCCGCCTCCTCCAGTTCGTTGATTCGGCGGTAACACGTCGCGATAGGCACGTCGAGTTCGTCGCTCAGGTCCTGTGCGGACATCGCCTTCCCCGTCGCCGTCAGAATGTCCGTGTTGTACTTGTTCCCGAGCACCGTAATCAGATCGTCCCCCGACATTATCGTTATCGATTGTGAGTCTTCGATGTAAAAAGATATCGGTGACGTTCAGCGGCTGAAACATCGCCTCGAGTGGGGCGTGAGCGCATCCCATTGGTCTGTCGTCGGTACGAATCGCTGACGGTAATTATCGGTGTTGATACGGATTACCGGAGGTTTATCATACACCGCCGAACACGACACGTATGGACCTGATCGAAGCGTTGTATCTCGGGACGACCACCGTGCTCGCGGGGGCGGGCGTCACCCTCGCGGCGTTCGCCCTGACGGCGTACCGGTCGTCGGGTCGGTCGGCGATGGCATATCTCGCGGTCGGTTTCGGCTTGATCGTCGTCGCCGCGGTGGCGACTCCGCTCGTGGCGTTTCTGACGTCGTTCGCGAACCCCGAAGCGATCCTCCTCGTCAACACCGGGCTTCTCGCCGGTGGCATGGCGCTCGTCGCCGGCAGTCTCGCCGTGTACGAGCCGGGCACACAGGAGTTCGTGATTCCCGAGACGGAGCTGGCGCGACTGCGCGAGAAGTGACCGTCTGGAGGGCTGCCACTGAGACGACACATCGAGTGTGACGCTCGTGACCCTGGGGGGATCGCCGAGAGAGTTTTACTGTCGAACCCCGTACTTCCGATACGATGTCGCTTGTCCGCGTTGTGTACCCCCAAGATCAGCCGATCGGCTCTGCCCGGTGTCACAGCAGACACGACCGACGGAGCCGGACCACGGACCGATCGTCACGATGACTCGACCCGAACCACGGAACGGAGCGACGCTCGACCGGTGGGTGTCTGGCTTCCTCGGCCGTGCCGGAGTGGGTGCCGGCGTCACGGTGCTCGTGAGCATCCTGCCCGTCATTGGCCTACTCGCCCCGGCAATCGGCGGTGGCGTTGCGAGTTGGACCGACGCCGACGCGGCCGACCGTGGTAGCCGCGTTGGTGCTGCGGCGGGCGGGCTGGTCACGCTGTTCTCGTTGCCGCTGACGTTCGCTGCGGTCGCCATCGCCTCGACCATCTCGCCCGCGGCGACGATGGCCGTCCTCTCGTTCACGCTCGTCGGCGCGGTGTACGTGATCGGGAGCGCCGCGCTCGGCGGCCACCTCGTCGACGAGGCGATGGCGAAGCGCGCGTCGCCGTCGAACGCCGACGCCGACGACACGCCGATCGAACGGCTGAAACACCGGTACGTCGACGGCGAGATCGACGACGCGGAGTTCGAACGCCGCCTCGACCGGCTGGTCGCCGCCGACGCCGAACAGCCGCCCGAACACGAGGATCGCCGCGATTCACCGGCCCGTGACGAGCGCCGAGCGTCCGACCGCACTCGTGACCGGCGCGACCGCGCTCCCGACCGCCCCGTCCGCGACCCCGAGGAGCCGCCCCGTGAGCGCGAGTTGACGAACTGGGAGTAGGGCTCGCGCCGCGGCCGCGATCGCTGAGACGGAACGCGAGGTCGACATCCTCCCCGCCCTGACGCGGGGTCGTGGCCGTACACCCCCTCTCCTCTCGCCCGCTGGTCGTCCCGGCCGCCGACGCCAGCCGAGCAGGTGGGGTGCCGTCTCGTGATCGACGAGCCAGCGGCGCTCGCGATCCCCCTGCGGCCTCCATCCCTGAGATCCACGTTTGATAACTACCCCTCGATCTTCATTTATTTTTTCTGTAACAAAACTCCCTACATAACCCCGAAAACCGCATGACTCGAGCGCGTTATCAGATCGAATAATTCGCTCCGTGTCTTTATGTATTCGTTCCCACTTCGTCTCAGTAACGCCCACCGGGGAGGCCGGGGGCTCACACAACAGACAATGTTCGAATCCATACTGGACGAGGAAGAGCGCGGTCAGGTTGGTATCGGGACACTCATCGTGTTCATCGCGATGGTGCTGGTGGCGGCGATCGCCGCCGGCGTCCTGATCAACACCGCC
>JARVCL010000158.1:0-6755 GCA_040405695.1 Halorubrum sp.
CCTGCTGGACATCTACGAGATGGTTACCCGCGGGATCAACCCGTTCGTGGACGAATCGAGTGGCTTCGAGGGCGTCGGCGGCGGCGACAGCTCCTTCGGCCTGTTCGACGACGACGAGGACGATCAACCGGAGGAGGCCCTCAGCGAGGATGTCGCGAGTGCGGACGCGGACGGCTTCTTCGACGAGGAGCTCGTCGAGCCCGACGACGGCGGATTCGACGAGCTCGAGGCGGACACGGACGACGAGTTCGGCGATCTCGACGACGAGTTCGACGACCTCGACGACGAACCGAACGGCGACCTGGACGACGGTGAACCCGCCGACGCCGCGTCCGAAACCGAACCGGCGGACGACGGAGACATGAACGACGACGCAAAGAGCTTCAGCGAGTTAAAAGAGGAGTACGACGCCGGGGAGGCCGACTGGGCCGACGACGCCGGCGGCGAAACGGCTGACGACGACCCGTTCGACGAGGAGGGGGTCGACGACTTCGGAGAGACCGGAGACGAGTTCGACGAGTTCGGCGGACCCGACGACGACGGAGAACTCGAGAACGGTGATGGGTTCGACGACGGGCTGTCACAAGACGGGCCGGACGTCGGGGCAGCAAGCGATCACGGGTCTGACACCGGAACGGCGAACGATCACGGGCCGACGCCGGGCGGCGACCCCGCCGAAATGAACGGTGACGGGTTCGAGTACGTCGGGCAGAACGACCTCTCCGGAGGCGGTCGGAAGCCGTACCTCACCGAACTCCCGGCCGATTACGTCGGCGACCTGCTCGTGATGGAGTGGCTGGAGTTCCTCGTGTCGGAGAGCGACGTGACCGACGCGGTGCGGGCGATCCACTACTACGAGCGGATCGAGTGGGTCGGCGCCGACGCCGCCGCACGCCTCCGCGATTTCCTCTCCGGCTTCGGGACGATCGACCGAAATCTGGTCGACCGACCGGGAACCGATCAGCTCGTCCGCGAACACCACACCCGAAGTCTTCGGTACATCACCCAGCTCAACGGGACGAGTTCACACACGGTGCTTCTCGACCGCTGGGACGACCTCGCCGGCGGATCACTGGTCGGCGGCGCCGTCACACCGTCTCGTGGACCCCGTGGACGGCGTCGAACTGGGCACGAGAATACGGCGGATCGCCGGGGGCGCGGAGCGGAGCGAAACCACGATGGGAGCCGGACGGATCGCCAGAACCACGACGCCTCCGGTGGGCACGACCGAAACGGCGGTCGGAGTCGACCGCCGGATGACACCCGCTCCACGGACTCGACTCGACCGATGAACGACCCGGACCCGCGTCCTGACCGCACCGACCCGGCCGACGGAGGGGGATGGGGCGATGGGCGTTAGCGTCTCCGCGTCGACGGCGATCATCGTCGCGGGGTTGTTCTTCGCGTTCACCGCGTTCTACCCCGTCGCCGCCAACGGGTTCGACCGAG
The DNA here is from genome assembly GCA_040405695.1 of Halorubrum sp. Taxonomy (GTDB): domain Archaea; phylum Halobacteriota; class Halobacteria; order Halobacteriales; family Haloferacaceae; genus Halorubrum. The sequence continues at coordinate 1,450 of JARVCL010000158.1, forward strand.
TCACCGATGCACAACACGATGTCGGTGAACGGGCGCTCGAACGACAGAACACGGCGTTGACCGTGACCGACGCCGAGCACGACGGGGAGCACCTCGTCGTCAACGCCACCAACGGCGGCTCCGTCGGGCTCGTGGTGAGCGACACGACGCTCGTCGTCGACAACACGTACGTCGATCTCGGCGCGGACGATGTGCAGGTAGTCGTCGACGGCAGTGAAGACACCGACCTCTGGCTCGGGGGCGAGACGCTGTCAGCGACGATTACGGACGCGCACGTCGACGCTGACCTGGCCGAGGTTGATCGGATCGTCCTCGTGACCGAGTCCGGAGTGCGTGACAGTGCCGACGTGACGGAGGTGAGCGGCTGAATGGCGAGCGTTCCTGTCTCACACCTCATCCTGTTCGTCGCCAGCTTAGTGATCGCCGCCGGCGTCGTCGGGACGGTTACGACCGGCGTCGACAGAGTGAGCTCTGCCGTCAACGACGGGAGTCTCGACGCGACAGAGCAGCTGCGGACAGACATCACAGTCGTTTCTGACCCGACCGCCGGAGTGTACGACGCGAGCGAGGGAGAGAATGGGAGCGTCACGCTGCTGATAAAGAACACCGGCACACAGCGGCTCGCTCCGGACGGATCCGGGGTCGAGGTCGTCTTCGACGGGCGCTTCGTTCGGCCGGCGGCGAAGAGCGGCGAGGTCGTCTCGGTCGACGGAGCGACCGCGTGGAGCCGCGGTGACGTTCTCGAACTCACGGTCGACTTGGACGAGGTGGACGGAGTCGGCTCGTTAACGGAGGAGACGAGCGACCACCGCGTCTTTCTCACCGTGAACGGGGACGAGGAGCTGTTCCAGTTCCGTGTGGCGGGAGGTGACTGATCGTGCCCCGAGCCGAAAACCTGCTGTCACTCGGACTCGGCGACCGCGACCGGCTGAACAAGGAACTCGGCGGTGGGATCCCTCGCGGGAGTATCGTGCTCATCGAAGGCGACTACGGCGCGGGCAAGAGCGCGATGTCCCAGCGATTCTCCTACGGACTCGTCGAGGAGGGCGCCTCGGTGACACTGATGTCTACCGAACTCACCGTTCGAGGGTTCATCGACCAGATGCACTCGTTAGAGTACGATATGGTGACGCCGCTGTTGAACGAGGATCTACTCTTCTTACACGCCGACTTCGACTCCGGCGGCGCGTTCTCCGACGGCGACGGAGAGCGAAAAGAGCTGCTCAAGCGGCTCATGAACGCCGACGCGATGTGGAACTCCGACGTGATCTTCCTCGACACGTTCGATGCGATCTTCCGGAACGACCCGACGTTCGAGGCGCTCGTCCGGAAGAACGAGGAGCGGCAGGCCGCCCTCGAGATCATCTCCTTCTTCCGGGAGATCATCTCACAGGGGAAGGTAGTCGTCCTGACCGTCGATCCCTCGGCTGTCGACGACGACGCGATCGGCCCGTTCCGGTCGATCGCCGACGTGTTCCTCGAGCTCGAGATGATCGAAGTTGGCAACGACATCAGGCGTCAGATCAACGTGAAACGCTTCGCGGGGATGGGCGAACAGGTCGGTGACACCATCGGCTTCTCGGTACGGTCGGGGACCGGAATCGTCATCGAGAGCCGGAGTGTCGCCTGAATCGGAGAACACAACGGAGATCGAGGACAGACGTCGCAGACGACACACACGAAACGAACCCGCCGACACATGACAGAACACGGAACTGCAAAACCGTCGGACGAACTCCGGAGGGCAGCGATGCGTCGGCCTCACCTTCGAGAACATCTCAAGGAGTTTAAACAGATTACGGGAGAGTTTCCGCAGTTCATCGAGGAGCCGAAACCGGAGTACGAGTCGAACCGGCCGAACGTGCTCTACCCGGTCGGCGGACCGATCTTCTGTCACGTGTACGGTGACGTCGGTCAAGAGACGAAGTATTACGCCATCGAGCCGGAGATGTCGGGGCCGCAGGCGACGGTGCTCGACCAGGTAAAAAACAAGCTGCTCGCGGCGAGCGGCGGGCACACGGCTCCCGACTCGGAGGCGGAGTACGACGACCTGATAGAGGAGTTACTGGCCGACGTTACGCACATTCAGAACGCCGGATCCGGGTGGAAGCGTACGGTTTCCGAGCTGCTCAACGTGGGGAAGCTCTCCGTCACCGAGGAGACGTACGAAAACATCCGCTATCGGCTCAACAGAGACATCGTCGGGCTTGGCCCGCTCGAACCCGTGATGCGCGACCCGGCCAACGAGGACATTCACGTCATCGGTCCACACGAGTGTCACGTCGATCACGGCACGTTCGGCATGTTGGAAACCACCGTCGACTTCGGGACGCCACAGGAGTTCGACAACTGGCTCCGAAACATGGGCGAGCGGATCGGTGACCCGCTGTCCGACTCCGACCCCATCGTCGACTCCACGCTCCCGGACGGGTCGCGTATCAACATCATCTACTCCGACGACGTTTCGTTGAAAGGATCCTCACTCACGATTCGACAGGGCGACGAGACGCCGCTGTCGGTCAACCAGATCACCAACTGGGGGACGCTCTCGCCGGAGCTCGCGGCGTATCTCTGGCTCTGTCTGGAGAACGAACAGACCGTGTTCGTCGTCGGCGAGACGGCGTCCGGAAAGACGACGACGCTCAACGCCATCCTCTCGTACATCCCACAGGACTCGAAGATATACACCGCCGAGGACACCGCAGAGGTCATCCCGCCACACAACACGTGGCAACAGCTGTTGACGCGGGAGGGTGGCGGAGAGGGCTCTTCCGACGTGGACATGTTCGACCTGGTCGCCGCGGCTCTTCGGTCACGTCCCGACTACATCATCGTGGGTGAGGTGCGTGGTGCAGAGGGTCGGATGGCGTTTCAGGCGGCTCAGACCGGTCACCCGGTCATGCTGACGTTCCACGCGTCAGACATCGTCTCGATGATCCAGCGGTTCACCTCCGAGCCGATCAACGTGCCGGAGACGTTCATGGACAACGCGGACGTGGCGCTGTTCCAGAACCGCGTAAAACAGGGCGACGACGTGCTTCGTCGGGTGACGAGCGTGCAAGAGATAGAGGGATACTCCAAAGAGATGGAGGGCGTCGTCACCCGCGAGGTGTTCAGTTGGGACCCCGTCGAGGACGAGATCGTCTTTCAAGGGATGAACAACTCCTACGTGTTAGAAGAGCAGATCGCGACGCTGCTTGGGTACGCCGACACCCGCGACATCTACGACGACCTGGAGTTCCGCGCAGAGCTCATAGAGCGGATGATTCAGGAAGGAATCCTCGGCTACCACGAGGTCAATCAGGCGATCGACTCGTTCCAGCGTGACGGCGTCGAAGGACTCCCGTTCGACATGCACCGAAACGTCAGATGACCCTCGGCAGCCAACGGTGGGGTGTGTAACTCGTGGGCGTAAAACAGGCTGGTGATGGGCTCGCCACCGCGATGCAGTTCACAGAGGAGGTCATTGCGTCCTACGAGAAACTCGACATCTCGAAGCGACAGTACGTCGGGTACGTTCTCGCTCCTGCCACGGTCGTCTTTCTCCTCACGGTCGTCGGGGCGTTCGCGCTTCCCCTCCCGCTGGCGGCGCGCGTGCCGATCCCGATGTTCGGGGCGCTCACGCTCGTGTCTGCGGTTATCTATCCCAAGATCTACCTCAGCAACCTCGAGAGCCAGATCGACAACCAGCTCCACCTCGTCATGACGCACATGACCGTGCTGTCGACGACGAACATCGACCGTATGGAAGTGTTTCGAACGCTGGCGAGAGAAGAAGAGTACGGGGCCGCCGCCGAAGAGATCGGTCGCGTCGTCGACCTCGTCGACACGTGGAACCAGAGTCTCGACGACGCGTGTCGCCGGCGTGCCAAAGAGGTGCCCTCTGACGCGATGGCGGACTTCTTCGACCGCTTGGGCTACACGCTCGGAGCGGGACAGTCGCTCGAGGACTTCCTCGTCTCCGAACAGGACGTGATGCTGGCGAAGTACGAGACGTTGTACGAATCCTCGCTGTCGAATCTCGAGGTCATGAAGGACCTGTACATGTCGATGATCCTCTCGATGACGTTCGCGCTGGTGTTTGCGATCGTGCTCCCGATCCTCACCGGAAACGACCCGACGGCGACGGTGGCCGCCGTCATCGTCCTCTTCGTCTTCGTCCAACTCGGGTTCTACGCGATGATCCGCGCGACTTCGCCGTACGACCCGATTTGGTATCATCCAGACGAGCGTGCACCCGGGGACCTGAAGCTGTGGGTATCGCTCGGGATCGGCGGCGGACTCTCGTTCCTGCTCATCGGGGTCACCGCTGCCGGCATGTTCGGGTACGGCCCAGGGTTACCCGGGCTACTGTGGTTTCTCGACGACGTACGACTGCCGCTGTATCTTGCCGTCCCTATCTCGCCGCTCTTCATCACGGGGATCATTCTCCGGTCAGAGGAGCAGGCGATAAGCGCCCGCGACGGGGAGTTTCCGTCGTTCGTGCGCGCGCTCGGTGCGACGGAAAGCGCGAAGCAGTCGACGACGACGGACGTGCTCACGACGCTGCGCGACAAGGACTTTGGGGCACTCTCACCGGCGATCACGCGGCTGTACCGGCGGCTCAACATGCGCATCAGCACGGAGGGCGCGTGGCGCGCATTCACGCGTGACACCCGCTCGTATCTGATCCAGAAGTTCTCCGAGATGTACCTCGTCGGCCGACGGATGGGTGGAGATCCGAAGATGCTGGGTGAGCTGATTTCGACGAACATGAACGCCGTCAATCAGTTACGCGAACAGCGGCGGCAGGCGGCTATAACGTTCATTGGCCTGTTGTACGGGATCACCGCGGCGGCGACGTTCGCGTTCTTCATCGGACTGGAGATCGTCGCCATCCTCGCGCAGTTGACGGCCGATTTCGAACTCGACCAGATGGATATCGGTCAGATCGTCTACCCCGGCGCGTACGATATCCCGCTCATCGAGTACCTGTTGTTGACCGTCGTGCTGTTCAACGCTGCACTCTCCTCACAGATGATCCGAAAGATAGACGGCGGAAACCCCGCGAACGGGTACATTCACTTCGTGTTACTGACGTGGCTCGGCGCGGCGACCGCCATCGCGACCCGGGTTCTCGTGAACGCGATCCTCTCGATTTGAATCGACATCAGTCGGCTACCCATCCGCCTCCGGCAGGTTTTAACCCACAGAACCGCTATTTACACGTATGCAATGGGACACGGATTGGGGGCTTCGTGGACGGATGGCGTTCACGATGTTCCTCCTGTTCGCCCTCTACCTCGTGTTCGTCGGGTTCCTCACCC
>JARVCL010000159.1:0-6713 GCA_040405695.1 Halorubrum sp.
GTCCGCGAGCGTATCCAGCTGGCGTTTCGATACCCCGAACTCGCCGACGCCCCCGACAGGGTCCTTCGTCGGCTCCCGATCCGTCGGTCACCGGCGGCGTACCGCCGGAACCTCGCTCGTCTGGCCGAGCGGGACCTGTACGACCGGCTGATCGATCCGGCGGCGGAGCGGACGTTCTGCTCTGGGCGCGACTGTCACGGCGTCGTTCACAAGCTTCTCGACGGCGTCGACGGCGGTCCGCCGGTCCCTGTCGTCTGTTCGCCCGGCGAACCCCCTGACTGTGGGGTCTGGGAGCCACAGTCGGTGCGCGCGGTTGCCGCCGCGAAGGCCGTCGCTTGGGAGCACGAACGCGACGTCGAGCGTGCGGTCGTCGAGTACCCGACCGTCGGCGTCGTCCGTCCCGTTCGGGTGACGACCCGCCGACGGGCCAGCTACCGACGGGCGATACGGGCGGTGCGAGCGATCGACGGCCCGCCTGCGCGCGTCGACGACGCCCGCTGTAAGACCTGTGCGTACCGCGAGACGTGCGGCACCCGGCGTCGATCGCTTCGGTCGTTGCTGGGGTGACCCGCGTCGACCTCTCCGCTCCATCGCTCACGGCGAGAACGCCGCCCCGCAGTTCCGACACGTGAATCGGAACCGCCCCTCGTCGGTGAGCGCGGCATCGTGGACCCGTTCCGTCTCACACTCTCGGCAGGTCGCGATCGAACGGATCGCGTCCCAGTCGTGGCGTGCGCCCGGCGCGCCGAACGCCCACGCGGTCACCGCCTCGTCGGCGTCCTCGCGAACGAATCCAGACTGGAACTCACCGGGCGCGAACCGAATCAGCTCACCGGCGGCCACGTCGACGCGCTCACGCTCGCGCCCGACCTCGAACGTCGCGGTCCCGGAGAGGACGTAGAACACCTCCTCTTGATCCTCGTGTGTGTGGAGTCCGCCGGCGAACGCCTCGCCAGGCGAGAGCTCGAAGTAGTTCATCGCAACGTGCTCCGTTCCGAGCGCCCGCGACACCGGTCGTCGAATCTCGTGAACGCCCATCGGGTTGGCGACGACGTCGACGTCGTCGATGGCAACGACTCGCATACGCCGACGCTCTCGTGCCGAACACATAACCGTACGCCACCCTCGACGTAGCTCGTTGAGGCGTTACCCCTCGCGCAAGCGAGTGACCTGCGGTACGGCCCAGCCACCGACGCGTCACTCCCGGTCGCCGTCGAACCAGGTCGCCGGCTCCGGGAGAACTCCCGAGACGACGCCAAACAGCAGCAGCGCGTATCCCGCGAGCCCGCCGAGTACGACGGTAACGGGCGTGGCTGGCTCGCAGGGGGTGTCGCGTGGTTCGCCGCCGGCCGATCGGTGGCGTCCCGCACCCCAGACCGCCACAATCAGCGCGAGCGGCGAGCCGAATCGGACGAGCGGTCGCCGCCAGAGTCGACGAGCCTGCTTTGGCCACCGGGCGAAGCCAAATTCCAGTGTAACCGCGCCGCCGACCCCGACGAGAAACGGTCGTGGCCGAAGGAGGGTTCGCGGCGAGTGCCCCTGTGCACGACCGAGACTCCACACGACGACCGCTACGACCGCGGCAGCGACCGCATCAGTGTGACGTGTCGACACGCCATCCTGTTGGCGCGTCTGGCTATATTCGCTGTGGTCTGTCATCCCCTGACGCTCGATGACGGGTCGTCTCGACCGACGGCCGCGGCTGCGAGTCGCTGACGGATCGTCGGCGTTCGGAACCGATCGACGAAGATCGGTTGGTGAATCATGACGGGACCCGTCAGTTTATTATGCTGTGGGCTGTTCTCGTGGGTACGAATGACACGAACTGATCGTGGTCGTTCGGAGGATAGAGCAAGTCGCCTCACGGCGGCTGGCCGTGAAATTCGCCGATCGCACCGATACTGACGACCGGTCCACCGGGCCACTCCGTGGAAACGAGACCGCGGACGACCCTGACCCGACGAACGCCGACAGCAAATCCCTTTTGAACCCATTCACACACCTCGACGCGGTACAGCTGTTAGACACGACGCTCCGCGACGGCGAGCAGATGCCGGGCGTCTCGCTGACCCCGGCGGACAAACTCGAGGTCGCGAAAGAACTCGACGGTGCCGGCGTCCACGTGATCGAAGCCGGCTCGGCGTGCACCTCTGCTGGAGAACGTGAGGGAATTCGCCGGGTCACCCGTGAGGGACTCGACGCCACGGTCACGAGCTTCGCCCGCGGGGTTCGGTCGGACGTCGACCGCGCGCTCGACTGTGATGTCGACGGAATCAACCTCGTCGTCCCCGCTTCCGACAGACACATCGAGACGAAGGTCGGGTCGACCCGCGACGCGGTCGTCGACACGACCGTCGAACTCGTCGAGTACGCCACGGACCACGGCCTCTGGGTCGAGGTGCTTGGGGAGGACGGCTCGCGGGCGGACCTCGACTACCTCGAACGGCTGATGGGAGCCGGCCTCGACGCCGGTGCCGACCGCGTCTGTTACTGTGACACGGTGGGTGCGGCGGGGCCCGAACACACCGCCACGGTTGTCTCGCGGCTCGCCGAACTGGGCCCGACGAGCCTCCACACCCACGACGACCTTGGATTCGGTCTCACGAACGTTCACGCCGGCTTGAAGGCGGGAGCCGACACCGTCCACGGCACCGTCACGGGTGTCGGCGAGCGCGCCGGCAACGTTGCCACCGAAGAGGTCGCAATCGCGCTCGACCGGTGTTACGGCGTCGACACCATCGCGATCGACCGCCTCTACCGCCTCTGCCGGCGAGTCGCTGATGTCACCGGGGTATCACCGCCGCCGAACAAAGCGGTCTGTGGAGCCAACGCCTTCGCTCACGAGTCGGGGATCCACACTGACGGGACGCTGAAGGACGGCGCGATGTACGAGCCGTACCCGCCCGAGACGGTGGGGCGCGAACGCCGGCTCGCCCTCGGTAAACACGCCGGCCGCGCGGGTGTCGCCGCCGCGCTCGCCGAACACGACATCGACGTCGACGAGGAGGAACTTCGCGAGGTTGTCTCACGGGTGAAAGAGCTCGGTGACCGCGGCAAACGTGTCACCGACGCCGACCTGCTCGCTATGGCCGAGGACGTACAAGGCCGCGAGCGCGACCGCTACGTCGAACTGCTCGACCTCTCGGCAACCTCCGGCGGCAACCTCCCGACCGCGTCCGTCCGGCTTCGCGTCGGCGACGAGGAGCGTGTCGCCTCCGGAACGGGATCCGGTCCCGTCGACGCCGGGTTAGAAGCCGTACGAACCGCGTTGAGCGAGGGCACCACAGAGAGCGACGCCGCCGGCTCTGGCGATACGCCCGACGCCGCCTTCGAACTCGACTCGTACCACGTCGACGCCATCACTGGCGGAACCGACGCCGTCGTTACTGTCGCAGTCGACCTCTCCCGCGGTGACCGGTCCGTCTCGGTCTCCGCGGCCGATGCCGACATCACCCGCGCTAGTGTCGTGGCGATGGTCGACGCCCTCGATCGGCTCTCGGCGCTCGAGGCGGACGAGCACGCGACGGCCGGCTCTGACGGCGTCGACGCCGGCGTCCCCGGACGGGTAGACTGACCGCCTCAGAGGGGGCGGTCGCCGCTCAGTCGGCGGCCGCTGATCGCCGTCGGGGTTCCGCTCGTCTGAATGATGTTGAACGCGGTCATCAGGTCCGACCGTGAGATGAGCCCGATCAGCTCTCCCCGCTCGTTCACCACGGGAAGTCGACCGACATCGTGTTCTTGCATCGTCCGGAGCGCGGTCATCGCGTCGGTGTCCGACGTCACCGTCGTCACCTCCGTTGCCATCACGTCCTCGACCTGATAGGCGTCGCGTTCCACCTCACGGATGCTCCGAGCGTCTTCTAAGGTGACCATTCCGACGAGCTCACCCCGTTCTACCACCGGATAGCCGGTGTGTCGCTCCTCGAACATCCGGCTCATCAGCTCGGCGACGGACGTGTCGCCGGTCACCGTGTGTAGATCCTCGCGTCGGGTCATCACGTCAGCGACGGTCACGTCCTCGAAGGCGGCCTTCAGAGTCGTCTGCTGGGCCTCTCCTGAGGCGGCGATGTAGATGAAGAAGGCGAGCAGGATGAGGATCCAGTTGCCGAACAGCCCGACGATCGCCATGAAGAACGCGAACACCTTGCCCACTGCGGCCGCTCGCTGGGTTGCCTGCGCGTGCGGCTGCGTGCGAGCCATGAGCGCCCGAAGCACCCGGCCACCGTCCATTGGGAACGCGGGTAGCATGTTGAAGACGGCGAGGACGATGTTCAACAGCGCGAGATAGCCAAAGACGAACACCACCGCGCTCGCTTCCGCTGGCGCGAAGACGAAGACGACATAACAGGCGACCCCGACCGCGACGCTGACGATCGGCCCCGCAATCGCGATCCAGAACTCGTGTTTCCAGTCTTCCGGGAACTCGGTGAAGCTGGCGAGTCCACCGAGCAGCCACAGCGTGATCGAGTCGATCTCGTAGCCGTACCGCATCGCGACCAGCGAGTGGCCGAACTCGTGGAGCAACACGCCGCCGAACAGCCCGAGGGCGGCCGCGAAGCCAAGCAGCCACGGCGTGAGCCCGCTGGTGATCGCCGTCGTGTCGATGCCCGCCCCCATCGTCTCGTTCATCACCTCGGCGATCGTCGCCACCTCGACTCCGATGAAGTACGCGAAGAGGGGCAACACGATCAGAAACGTCCAGTTGAGTCTAATCGGGATGCCGACGACGGTCCCGATGTGGAGTCCACGCATACCTCTCTGTTCGCCCGGCTTCAATTAAACACCGGTGCTCAGCGCGTGACATCGGTGGAACATCCGAGACGCACGTGGACAGGGCGACGCCGTGACGCCGAGGCCGCGAGCGCGATTCGGGCGGCAGGCGTCTCGAATCGATGGCGTGTGTATAAACGCGTGGCGGCTCGTAACTCGTGTATGAGCAACAGCAGCGACCGAACACGCGCCGACGAGGGGGCCGTCTTCACCCGCGCTGACGATGTCGAGTACGACCCCGTCTCGGCGGCCGAGGGACTAAGAAAGGGCGTCCTGATCGACGCGTCCGACGGTGCGCCGACGTTCGCGCTCCGTCGGTTCGAACTGGCGGCTGGCGCGGAGGTTCCGCGTCACACGAACGCGGTCGAACACGAACAGTACGTTCTCTCTGGGGAGTACGTCGTCGGGATCGACGACACCGAACACGTCGTGAGCCCCGGTGACGCCCTCCTCATCCCTGCGGGCGTCGAACACTGGTACCGTAACGAGGGGGACGATACCGGGGCGTTCCTCTGTGCGGTGCCGAACGGCGACGACACGATCGAACTCGTGGAGTGACCGTGTGGAGCGCGCTTCCTGGCACGTGTCTCCCGCTAATCGCAGCCGACGGCTTCCCTACCGCTCGAACCGGAGCACGTCGCCCACCTCTACCCCGTGGTCGGCGGTCCACCGGTAGCGTACCTCCAGAACGTACTGTCCTCGACCAGGGTACTGATGCGTTTCGCCGTCCTCGTCGGGGCCCGGTGCGGGCGCGTGGTGGATTTCGGTGACGACCCCGTCGGCGTCCGCGTAGACGATGTCGATGCCAAACGCCATCTCTCGCATGACGAACACTCGGTCGTCGACCGACTCGTAGACGAACACCATGCCTCGGTCATCCGGTAACGACTCCGTCTCGCTCAGACCGGTGTATCGTCGCTCCGGGGTGTCGGCGACGGCGGCGGTCACCGATCCCAGCGGGTCTCCCGCAGGCGTCTCGGCGGTGACCTCCCACGTGTCGTACGCTGGATGGATCGGGTCGCTCTCGTCCGGGACTTCGTCGTCCTGCTCGTCTCCAAGCCGGTCGAGACAGCCAGCGGCTACGAGACCAGCCGCGGAGCCACCCGCTCGGAGCCACCGCCGCCGGGTGAACAGTGTCTTAGGTCCTGCCGACTGCCCACGGCGACGCTCGGTCATTCGAGGCGATCGGCGTAGGTGTAGTGTTCTGTGCGGGCTTTGGGCCGGCCGCCGTCGAGAGTGATCTGCCAGCCGTCGAGCACGCTCGGGTCGTCGAGGGCGTCAGCGAGTGTGGTCCGTACGTCGTCGACGTCGACGCCGTAGAAGTCTCTCGGGACGCCGTGGAGGTACTGGAGGGCGGTCTCGAACAACGACCGCATTCCGTCGTCGTTCTCGAAGTCGACGTGTTTGTACGCGCCCGCCGCGACCTGTACCATTCCGTGGAGGAAGGCGCTCTCCGTGGTTCCGCGGCCGTAGTTGTACCACTCGTCTTCGAAACAGTCGTGTGACTCGTGGTAGGCGCCGTCGTTGAACAGTCGGACGCCGTTGACGACCGCTCGGCGAAGGGTGCCGTGTTCCCACCCGTTCGATTCGCCGCGCTCCCGCCGCCACCCCGACGGGTTGCCGTGGAGGGGTGGGGCGACCGTCGTGTCGCGGGTGTGGTCGTCCATACGGCCTCTCGCGGCCGAAGCGACCTAACCGTTTCGCGGTCCGACAGGCTCCTGTGGAGCTGCTACGGTCCATCAGTCGGGCCGAATAGATACGGCGGATCCTCTCCGCCTCAACCGAATCGGAACCCGGGCGTCGGCCGGAACCGACGAGATAAAGACGGGCGACGCCGAACGATTGGTCGCGTGCGAGGGTAGCCAAGCCCGGAAACGGCGGCGGACTCAAGATCCGCTCCTGTAGAGGTCCGTGGGTTCAAATCCCTCCCCTCGCATGAGCGC
>JARVCL010000160.1:0-6690 GCA_040405695.1 Halorubrum sp.
GACTACGAATCGGGCGACCTGACCATCACTGTCGAACGAGCGGACGAATCCTGAGAATCCGCCGTCACGAGGAGAGTTTTTCGAGCGCCGGCGATGGGTGCCGGCGCAGTTGGAGCGAGCAACGATTCCCGGTGCATCGGCGTTTCGAGGTGTTCGAGATGCATATGGTGATACACGCACTGGTAGAAGCATCGACACACGACGACGCGCTGGCCACCGGAAAGACGGTGTTCGACCGCCTGGTCGGCGCGGACCCACACGCCGGCGCCGTCTTCGAACGAAGTCATCGTTATTCGCAGAGCCGGATCGCGCCGTGTACATTCAAATACGAAACCGGGGATATCCGGGAGCGCACCGATGGGCGATAACGATTTCAAAGCCGTCGAGGACGCCCGTGAGGGACTTCAGAGTCTGTTGGTCGAACAAGCACAGGCAGGCGTTCCAGAGCAAGTCCTCGTCGGGCTTCTCCGTGAACCGCCCGCTCGTCGACGTCTGGTGACCAGTATCGCGCGCTCCGCTCGCAATCCGCGAACGGCCACTCTCACCCGATCACCGTCGCCGTTCGGCCCGGTACCCCGACCCGGTGCGGGCCCTCCGTCGACGGCTTCCCGAGCCAGCGCGGCGGTCCGATCGGTGGAGCGGCCGCGTGTGGCGTGCACGGACGCGGGCTCTCGCTGCACTCCCCGGTTCGTGTGACGGTCACGGCGGGGACGATCGAAGGAGTCGAGACGGGACGACACCACTCGCGGTGCCGTACGCGAGTGTGCATCTCGTCGCGTTCGGTTCCTGCGAACGTTCACCGAGACCACGGGGGAGGGCGCTCGGTCGTTCGATCTCGACCGTCGAGACGCGGCCCGACGTGCCACGGGAACAGAGGTGAGAGGCTTACTCCCCGGCCGGTGCCAGATCGGTCGGAGCAGCGTCCGCCCACATCTCGCGAAAGAGGGTATCGAGACGGTTCGCGACGGTCTGGTCTCGGAACTCGACGAACCCGAACCGCTCGCCGTGGTGCTCCGGGTGGGGGACGTCGATGTAGGAGATCGCGTCGTCCATGACGGCGAACGTCGTACCGATGTGCTCAACCTCTCTGATCACGGCGTCGACCTCGGTCTCGGCGAGTCTGTCGACGAACGGCGGCAACTCGTCAGCAACCGCGCTCTCCACGAGCAGCCGGACAGTCACCCCCGGCGAGAGGTCGTCGACGAACGCTCTGTACTCGTCCTCGTAGGCACCGGCCGGTGCCTCGGCGTACGGCGGACCGGTGGCCATGACGAACCAGTCGTCCGCGACACTCATCCACTCCCGGATCAGCGTCTGTGCGTCCTCGGCCCCGAGATCTCCGGGCCAGAACTGTCCCTCGACCGGCGGTGTCGGCGCGAACGACGACCGGGCACGCGCCGCAATACTACGGTACTGCTCTGCACGGTCTTCGAGTTCGGCGAGGCGATCCTCCAACAGCCGGTCGACGGCCCCCTCCGGATCGATCGCCACATACCGTCGAGGGTCGTCGTCGGTGGCCCGGACGAGCCCCCGGTTCTCCAATCCCCCGAGAACGTCGTACACGCGGCCGCGGGGCACGTCGCTGCGGTCGGCTACGGTCCGAGCGCGCGCCCGCTCGCAACCAGTGCCCGGTACACCCGCTCCTCGTAACTCGACAATCCGAGCTCCTGCAGCACGTTCATGTCCGTGTTCGGGTAGCGACGGGGATAATTTTTCGGACCGCTCCGCAATACGGTGCAAGTTGCGGCAGGTTCGAGCAACTTTATCTCCCGCTCGGGCGTTCGGTACAGCTATGCGAACGTACCTCTACCTAGCTGGCGCCATCCTGACCGAGGTCGTCGGTACGACCGCTCTCAAACTCTCGAACGGGTTCGAAAGCGTCGTCTTCGGCGCGGCAGCGATCGTTCTCTATGTCGGCTCCTTCTACCTCGTGAGCCTCGCGCTCGTCGACCTTCCGGTGGGACTCGTGTACGCGACGTGGTCTGCGGTCGGTATCGTCGGCCTCGCGGCGATCGGCATCGTCTTCTTCGACGAGACCGTTGACGCCGCCGCAGTACTCGGATTCGTGCTCGTACTCGCCGGGATCGTCCTGCTCAACGTGTACTCCGAGGCCTACACTCCCGCCTGATCCCGGGAGAGGGAACCAGGATGTCCGTCCAGGCACTCGTCGGCTGGACGTTCACCCATCGACGGGCGGTGATCGTCCTCGCGCTGGTCTTGACTGCTGGCTTCGGTGTCGGAGCGCTGGCCGTCGAGGAGACGACATCGCTAGAAGGCTATCAGATAGAGAGCGAGCAGCGGGAGGCGCTCGAGTACACACAGGATGAGTTCGCCGGCGGGGAGAACGAGACCACTGCACTGGTCGTTGTCGAGGCAGACGACGTACTCGAGCGAGACGTCCTGTTGACGATGCCCGAGTACCAGCAGCGTCTCCGCGAGAACGCGACTGTCGGTGAGACGCTCGTGGAGGACGAGGAGGTGTGGAGCATCGCCAACGCAGTCGCGACGATCGCGTACATCGAAGCCGTCGAGGCCGATCGCGAGGCGAGTGGCGACGAACCTGGGACGGACATGGAGACGTCCGAGGCCGATCCCGGAGCTCGCGAGGACTGGCCACCAGAGCCGTCGCCGTCCGAACAGCGGGATGCGCTCGCCGACACCTCCGAAGAGGAACTCGAACGACTCGTCGCCGGTCTACTCGAGCGTGGGGACGAGGAGCTGCTCAGACTGCTCCCGCAGGGGTACGAACCGGGCGAGACGAGCGCAGAAGCGACCGTCATCGTCGTTACACAGGACACCGACGGCGAGTGGGTGACGCCGGACGTCGCGCCCGATCACATCGTCGAGTCTCAGCACGCGATGGACGAGCTCGCACCGGCGGCGGGTCCCGAGTTCACCACGTTCGGTAGCGGAATCACGGCCCACGACATGGAATCCTCGATGGACGACAGTATCGCCTTGCTCGGCTCGATCACTCTGTTCTTCGTCCTCACGACGCTCGTAGTCGCCTCCCGTGATCCGGTCGACGTGTCGCTCGGCCTGCTGGGCATCGTCGTCGTCCTCGTCTGGACGTTCGGGTTCATGGGGATCACCGGGATCAAGTTCGGCCCGATCTTCGTCGCAGTGCCGGTCCTCCTCGTCGGCCTGTCCATCGACTACGCCATCCACGTGTTCATGCGCGGGCGGGAGGCGAGAACGGGCACGGACCGGTCCGTCGAGGAGGCGACGAAGGCCGGGATCGCGGGCGTCGGCTTCGCTCTGGTTCTGTCAACCACAGGGAGGATGTCGCTGTTTCACTGAATTAGGCAAGAGCCTCGTTCGATGAGGGTGGTACATCCGTAGGTATCGGTGTCTGCAGCCGGGGGCATCGATCTCGACGGCGGCGTGCTCTGTGGGGTACTTGTGGGGAAGAGACAGCTCAAGACACAGTACAGATTGGACGAGTTCGACACAACGAAACCGCATATTGTGGAAATCCTGGTCTATGCGGCGTTGTTGTCACTGGTGGTGAGTCGGGAACTGCTCTCGCTGGCCATCGAACACGCGGACGATGGTGCTGTGTTTCCACCTGAACGCTGGGCGGCGACCTTCCGGTCGCACGCCCAGCTCATCCTTGACCGTCTCCGTCAGTTTCTTGCCTACTCACCGCCATCACTGTTAGATCGGTTGATCGAAGATGCCGGAAAAATCCATCAGCAGCGTCTCGTTCTTCAAGAGCGACTGGCTACCGGTATCCAGCCAAGAACCGCAGAGGTGGCTTAGCTAGAGACGGATGCCTCCACGGCGAAAGCCCTTGCCTTCAGTCATGGGTAGCTTACACTGCCAGCTACTGATGAGGGGGAAGTGTTTTGCGTGTTCCCTCGATATCGGTCGTCGATGCCCAGCCGGCCCGTCACAGAACGTTGAGGCGACTGTCCCGGGCTTGCCCTCGACGTTGTTGGTGCGATCGTGCTCTTCCGGTTTCTGTGCTGTTTGCCAGCCATGCGTCCAATCGGGCGGACACAGGCTACGACAGTTCTTCTCTGAGGTATATCCCCACGTATCCCCCAAGCACACTCAACCCGACGACCCAGGCACCGACGAGGACGACGCCAAGGAAGACGAATACAGCACCACCGGCTGCGCCGGCTCCAACAAAGAAGACAAAGCCGAGTAAGACCACCAGTACGGCCGGCAGTAGGGCAATCACACCGGAGATCGCACCGACCCGGAGCCCATCGTCCCCCTCGAGATAGGCAGCGATGGCACCGCCGATAACCGGTGAGACGGCAGTAAACGAAAGGCCGACCGTCGCCACGGCGCCGATCGCCGCGTTGAGGAGGGTATTGCTGGTGTCCACAGCGGATTTTACTGCCGTGGGCCGGATACTTCTTGTGGCCGGTATCCCAGCGTAAGCACACGGCGTGGTGTCAGTCGGCGGGTAACGCCACCTGACGGTGACGTGCTTGGCAGTGTCGGCGCCCCCCACCGTTGTGAGCACCGCGGCAGCACTGCGGACCGCGCGACGCTGTATCACGACCACTCGCCGTCGCGCTCGCCGGTATCGACGCTATCGGAGACCTTCGACCGTTGGATATGCCTCTTGCCTTTCCTCCGAGAGCGTTCGGTTGCGGACCGAGCGCCCCGTAATCCTTCCCCGTAACAGTGGTCCAAAATACTGCTCTGGTGCATAGCGGGTTCATTGTGGACGGTCGCGGTCTGATCCAGTGTCTCACCGCATAGCACTCGTGATCTCAGACTGATCTTCGACTCAGGGTAGCACAGCGGCCGCTATTCGACACAGCAGAGAATACGATCATGGTATTCAACAGGGAGCGTGTGAGTATACGTTGGACACAGCAACAGAACACTGAAACGCACCTCGGGAAATCCACGGTCAGTGCCTCGTCTCGATGTTCACTTCTTTGGATCCTTCAGGTAGTCCGGTACTGCTGATCGGCGTTGTATCAGTCGTCGCCTAAGTATTCCCAGACGACTTTGAACCCGTCGTCAGTCTCGCTAATATCGTCGAGTTTGTAATCCCCATCAGGGCCACCGGAAATCGGTTCACCTTCGAAGTTACCATTTTCATCCCACGCAGTTTCACTATCTTCGATCGGATACGGGGTCCCGATGCCAGTCGGGATGCGGTACCATTGATCGTCTTCCCCGAATTCTTCCTCGTTGTACGGATCGACACCGAGAGCCTGTTCGGCCGGCCCGAAGCCGATTGAATCGACTTCGATATCTATCGATTCGTCCTCAACTGTGGATGCGTAAACTGGCTGCATGAACTGCCCGTCGTAGTCATCCACGTCGCTCGTCGGGAACTCGCTCATTTTCGTCCCTTCCTCGAGTGCGACTACCTCACCATCGCCCAGATTAGCGAACACGCCACCGTTGTCTGTCTGGGCGTCCTCAAGAAACGGGTTCTTTTCGAACGACTGCTCCCCCTCGTCCGGATCATCTAGATCACTCTCATCTAGTGTCGAGTAATCGGAGATTTCATCCCTCTCAGCACTGGTGTCATTCAAAAAGTCAATTTCTACCCTGTCGACGGGGTTATTTTCGACGGTGAGGTCATCATCACCGCTGGTGCTGACGATCGTGATGTCATACTCCCGGTCGGGATCGGGCACCACCAGCCGCGCGACCCCGTCGTCGCCGGTGCGGTCCTGTGCAACCACCGTGCCATCGGCCTCTGCCTCTAGCAGTACCCCTGGCATCGGGGGGTTCACACGTACCTCTGCAGTAATAAACGGATCCCGGGGCGTCTCCGCGAGGATCGTCCCGCCGCGGTCGTGTTCGAAGACCACTGCCAGTTGTTCGGGATCTTCGTCGAGATCGACGTGGAGCTGGGACCGAACGGCGACTGTCTCTGGTCGCTGTGTAATCGTCCCGCCCTCGACGCGGAGGCGATCAGTATCAATCGCCTCGCCACCTTGGTGGGTCACCACGGCCTCGCCTTCGTCGTAGTCGACTGCGATATCGAAACTCGCCTGCGGGGCCGGCTCCTGAAGATCGGTCGTCGTCAGCACAAACATCCCGGCCACGCCGGCCACGATGACCGTGACCGCGACGACGAGTATGATCCCAACCACCGGGGTCACGCCGCGGGTGCTGTCGCTCTCTGTCCCCTGACCCGCTGACACCCCTGTAGACTGTGGTGGCTCTCCTGGTGGCACGATACGCTTGTACCTAAGCGGTCAAGATGAAAAGACTACACGATCTGGTCCGCTGCTTCGCGGCCGCGGTGGCGAACGTAGCGAGCTAACACCCACTTCCCCAGGGGCGTGTAAGCGACGGTGAAGTACCTCGGGGACAAGCCACGAGGCACTCGGCCTGCTCAGCCGTGTAGAGCCCGACAGTCAACGCGCTACGCCTCGTCTGGATGTTCCACCGCTTCCGCCTCCGATTTGAAACCTCCCCGATCGGCGCCTTCGAGGCTTGCGTCCTGGTGTCAGAAGCCAACACAACCCGAACGTGTCCGACGTGTGGCGAACAAGATGACACCGACCGGAATGGCGACGGGGTCCCGTGTCCGTGCGGTTACAACTCCCGCGCCGACTTGTGTGTCTCCAGCGTTTCTCGAACGACAGGCTCACGAACCGGTTGGTCAGTGCCACGGCCCGTGTGTCTCACGTGGGACGACCACAACTGGTCGGAGTTACCACATCCTCCTGATAGTGGTTATTGTGATTGTTTTCGTGA
>JARVCL010000161.1:0-29196 GCA_040405695.1 Halorubrum sp.
AACCGGACGCATCCGACGTGGACGATCCGTGCCGCGCTGCGGACGCGAGCCGAAAACATATGCCGACCCCCCGCATACTCCTGGCCGATGCTGCTCGTCCTCTGTGTCGACCTCGACGACGACCTCGGCCGCAAGACGGGGATCCCCACCCCCGTGATCGGGGCCGACGATGTCACCGAGGCGGCGGTCGCGCTCGCTACCGCTGACCCGGAGGACTCGGACGTGAACGTGCTGTTTCAGGGCGTGACCGTCCACGACGAGCTGGCGGGAGCGGGCGAGGCCGTCGAGGTCGCCGCCGTGACGGGGGTCGAGGGCTCTGACGTGCAGGCGAACCGCGCGGTCGGTTCCGAGATCGACCGCGTGCTCGCCGAACTGTCTACCGGCGAGGAGGTGTCCGCCATCGTGATCACCGACGGCGCACAAGACGAGTCCGTCCTCCCTGTGATCCGCTCACGGATGCCGATCGACGGCGTTCGCCGTGTCGTCGTCCGGCAGGCACAGGATCTCGAATCGATGTACTACACGATAAAACAGGTGCTCGCGGACCCGGAGACCCGCGGGACGATCCTCGTGCCGCTCGGCGTGCTCCTGTTGATCTACCCGCTCGTCGTCGTCGCGAACCTCTTCGACGTCGCGGGTGCGGCCGTGTTAGGCGTCATCTCTGGGGCGGTCGGGCTCTACTCGCTGTTCCGTGGGCTCGGACTGGAGGAGACCGTCGACGGCGCAGCAGCAGGGATCCGAAACGTGTTGTACGCGGGTCGGGTGACGCTCATCACCTACGTCGTCGCGCTCGCGCTCATCGTTGTCGGGGTAGTTCAAGGCGGTGACACAGTCGATGCGGTGCGCGGCGTCCACGGGTCGCTCTCCGCCGGTGCCACGGTCGCAGCGTTCGTCCACGGGTTCGTCCAGTGGCTCGCGGTCGCGGGAGTCACCTCCAGTCTCGGCCAGATCACGGACGAGTACCTCGCCGGCCGGTTCCGCTGGCGATACCTCAACGCGCCGTTCTACGTGGTCGCTATCGCGGTGGTGTTGTACGCGGTGTCAGGGTTCTTCCTCCCCGACGCGCCAGGTGTCGCCGCGCTGGAGCTCGGTGACCTCGCGCTGGCACTCGCAGCCGGCACGCTCATCGGCGTGTTGAGCACGCTTGCCTTCGCCATCGCAGAGTCACAACTGCCGTCTGCAGAGCCGGCGTGAACGGGGAGACGGGACAGCACAGCTCCTGACAGGGCGGCACAACAGCGTCCGTGAGCCGAGCACCTTCGTGTGGGCAGTTCACCGCGGCGTCCACTGATCGCAGGCGTCCATATCGTCCATCAGCTCGTCGTAGTGCCCGCAGTAGGGTCGCATCCCGTCGTCCGTTCGAACGTAGTCGAACTCCGCACAGTTGCCACAGTAGGTGTCACCTGGACCGTCTCGAGCAGCGGCGGTCGTTTCCGTTCCGTCGACGCCGGGTGCACCGTTCCGCTTGGGGCCTGCGTTTTCGACCCCGGAGCCGAATCTCGGTTCGCCGCTCTCAGCCGTGGACCTGGACGGACCGGACGGGATCCGATCCGGGCCCGACGGTGTCTCCGGACTGCCCTCGTCGAGCGGCGAGGTGAGGTCTGCACGCTCTGTATCGCCGCCATCGCTGACGCCCGCAGACGACCGGCCACCGGACACCACGGATCCGGCGCCGTCGGCGTCTCGCGACCGCTCGCTCGTCCCGCCGAGACCGGTCGACGACGCCATACCGGCGTTCGTGGAGCGGTCGGAGCCGTCCGTGTCCGTCCCCATCGCCTCCGTGTCGCCTGCGGGGCGGTTCGTCTGTGTCTCGACGTTCCCATCGGGCGTGCCGCCGAGAAGCCCGATCCCACCGCGGCTCCCGATCTGGTCGCGCTCGACCTCGATGATCTTCGTCTCTCCCTTGTGTGTGACCTCCATGGTCACTGTTCCGCCGGGGTCGTTTCGGGTCTTGAAGTTTGCGACGCCGACGAACACACACCAGAGCGTCGTCGCCGCCCCGAGGAAGTAGACTCCCGCGGTCGGGAGCGTGAGGTCGACGAGTTCGGGGCTCGGCCCGTTCACCCAGTGGTGTGGGTACGCCTGTGAGAACACCACGACGCCGAATCCCATTATCGCCGCCCCGACGACCGCTGCGGCGCGTGTTCGTCGGTTCGCGGGCAACACGGTCATCACACCGAGCAGGACGAGCGGGACGCCGAACCCACCGAGGATTCCGCCGAGGTGGCGGGCGGAACCGGACGTGTACCCGCTCGGCACGAGCACCTCCGCCGCCGCGAGGATCCCCGCGACGAGCAGCAGCGCGCCGCCGACGAACAGCCCCGCACCGATCGAGAGCTGGCGCGGGTCGACCTCGGAGCGCCCCTTCCCACCGTACGTCTCCGAGAGGCTTGTCATACGGGCCTTTCGTCGTCCTCACTGAAAACAGTATGTCAGACGCTCCCCGGCAGGCCAACAGCACTCGAGACGACGACCGCCGGACAGCCGCCCCGTCCTCGGCTCAGAGGAGCGCGTCGACGTCCGCGTGCGCGCCGAGCAGCTCGATCATGCGATCGACGGTTCGGATGTCGCTGGTGCGGCCGCCGCTGATAATCTCCTCGACGCGGTCGAGCGCGGTCGCCGTGTCGGTGTTCACCGCGAGCACCGCCTTGCCAGCTTCGGCGGCGTTTCCGAGCACCGCCCCCGAGGGACGATGCCCGCCTGTTAAGAGGAGACACTTCACGCCGGAGGCCTCGAAGGCGGCCGTCTGCACGTCGGCGCGGTCGCCGCCGGTTATCACGACGGCGTTGCGGGCACGACGGAAGTGTCGAAGCGCCTCGTCGCCGCCCATCGCGCCGACGAGGAAACGCTCGACGAACACGTCGCTCGCGGCGTCGTTCAGCACGTCGGCTCCCAGCTCGTCGGCGAGTTCGGCCACGGTGACGCCCGCGAGCTCTTTCTCGTGTGGCAGCGCCCCGAACACGGGGATGCCGCGAGATTCGAGGAACGGGATCCCGTCCTGATCGAGAGAGTCGAACGCCGTATCCGACACCTTGTTGAACACGACGCCGGCGAGTCGGTCCCCGAACGCGTCCGCGGCTGCGAGCACCTCGTCGAGGTCACTCGGGGCCTCGTAGCTGGCAACGAGCACGACCTGTGCGTCGAGCAACTCCGCCACGTCGGCATCGGTGAGGTCGACGACGCCACCGGTCGTCCATCCGCCGCCGCCCTCGACGAACATGTGATCGCGATCCGCGGCGAGCGCCTCGAACTCCTCACGGACGCGGTCGTGGAGCGCGTCGACATCCTCGGTGCCACGAATTGCCCCCTCGATGAACGTCGGCGAGTAGACGACGGGCTCCATCTGGTGCATCTCGGCGTCGAGCGACAGCAGCTCGCGGGCGAGCATCGGATCTTGGTCGAGGGTCTTTCCGACGTTCGACTGCAGACGCGTGCCTTTCGGTTTCATATAGCCGACGCTGCCGTCGCGGTCGGCGGCGAGTCGCGCGAGCGCGAGCGTGATCGCTGTCTTTCCGGCTCCTTCTTCGGTTGCGGTGACGAGTGTGGTGGTGTCTGTCATTGGTCGAGTTCCTCGGGGTCGACGGTGAGTCGGACGTCGACGGCGGCGACGTTCGCCCCGTCGGCGTCGGGCAGTGCGACGAGCGGATTGATGTCGAGTTCCACGATCGCGGGAAAGTCGGTGACCAGCTGTGAGAGCCGACCGATCGTCTCGACGACGGCGTCGACGTCGACTGGGTCACGGCCGCGTGCACCCCGCAACAGCGGGGCCGACTGGATTTCTCGGGTCATCTCGCGAGCCTCTGGCGCAGAGACGGGCGCGACACGGAAGGTTGTATCCTCCATCACCTCGACGAAGATCCCGCCCAGTCCAAACATCAGGAGCGGCCCGAACTGCGGGTCGCGGTTCATCCCGACAATTGTCTCGACGCCGTCGTCCAGGTCGACCATCTCCTGCACCTGGACGCCGAGGATCGTCGCGTCGGGCTGGTAGTTCCGTGCCCGGGTGATCAGGTCTTCGTACGTGTCGGCGACGTCCGCCTCGTCGACGCCGACGGCGACGCCGCCGATGTCGGACTTGTGGAGGATGTCGGGCGAGACGATCTTCATCACGACGCCGCCGTCGATTCCGGCGGCGACGGCGGCCGCCTCGTCCGGCGCGGTGACGATCTCGCCGGCGGGCGTCTCGATCCCGTACGCGTCGAGCAGATCCATCGCCTCGACGCCGAGGCGGTTGTCGTCGCGGTCGCGGACCGACGAGAGGATCTCAGCCGCACGCTCGCGGTCGACATCGAACGACATCGGGTCGGCGTACTCTCGAGTTCTGATATCGCGGTACTCCGCCAGCGTCGCGAGGCTCTCTATCCCGCGAGCGGGATCGAAGTAACACGGGATCCCCTCCTGTTGAAGCTGCTGTTTCGGCTCCCGCGTGCGGTCACCGCCCATCAGACAGGCGGCCACCGGCGCGTCCGTCGTCGCGGTCGTCTCGCGGATCGCCTCGCCGAGTTCGTCGAAGTCGATGGTGGCGGTCGGCGCGGCCAACACCAGGGCGGCCCCGACGTTCTCGTCGGCGAGGACAATCTCCAGCGCCTCGCGGAACCGGTCGATGTCGGCGTCGCCGATGACGTCGACGGGGTTGTGGATATTAGCCTCGTCCGGCATCGACGCGCTGAGTGACTCGGTCGTGTCGCCGGTGAACGACGCCAGATTGAGGCCGGCGTCGCCGACGGCGTCGGTCGCCATCACGCCTGGACCGCCCGCGTTGGTAACGATGGCGACGCTGTCGGTGTCGGGCAACGGCTGACTGCCGAGAATACCGGCGGCGTCGAACAGTTCGTCGACCGACTCCGCGCGGATGACCCCCGCTTGGTCGAGCCCCGCCTCGTACGCCTTCTCGGAGCCGGCGAGCGTGCCGGTGTGTGAGGAGGCGGCCTGTGCACCCGCGCTCGTGCGCCCGGACTTCACGGCGACGATCGGTGTGTCGGCGGTCGTCTCACGCGCGGTCTCGATGAACTCCCGACCGTCCTCGATCCCCTCGAGATAGCCGATGATCACGTCGGTCTCCTCGTCGTCTCCCCAGTGCTCAACGAAGTCGGTCTCGTCTAACACCGCCTTGTTGCCGAGTGAGACGACATCCTTGAACCCGACGCCGTTGTCGTTCGCCCAGTCGAGCACCGCCGTGACGAACGCACCCGACTGACTCATGAACGAGAGCCCGCCGGGGAGCGCGTTCTCGGGGCCGAAGGTGGCGTTCATCCCCGACGGCGTCGACATGATCCCAAGGCTGTTGGGGCCAACGAGGTTCAGATCGTACTCGTCGGCTATTTCGGCGAGACGACGCTCGCGTGCCGCGCCGTCCTCGCCCGTCTCGCCGAACCCAGCGGTGATCACGACGACGTTGCGGACGGCCGCCTCCCCACACGCCTCGATCGCATCCAACACGATCGACGGCGGGACGACGACGACCGCCACGTCTGCGTCCGCCTCGTCGATCGTGTCGACGCACGGGCGGCCGAGCACCTCGTCGTAGTTCGGATTGACGGGCACCGTGTCGCCGTCGAAGTCCGCCAGCAGATTCGACGCGACGGCACGGCCGACCGCACCTTCGCGAGCCGTCGCGCCGACGACCGCGACCCGATCCGGGTCGAACAGTTCGTTGAGCGTACCCATCGTCCGCTGTCTATGTGGAGCAGCGATTTAATAGCCGTGAAACGCTCCGCCGAAGGCGGGATCATAACGAACGATCGATCGAATCGGGGGACGTGAAGTGGACGAACGATTCGTTTCGCCGGCGTTCTGGCTCCACTCCGTTCCGTCTCAGACGTCTGTCTGGAGCGTGTCACCCCGGCCACCGAGGCGCGACTTCGTTCCGGGATCCGTCTGGGGGAGCCCTGACTCGTCTCGTGTGATCTCCGTTCGGGCGTTCGATCGTGACGCCGACCCGGGTCAGGCAGGATCCGGGCTGGTTTCTACCCCATGACGGGGGACCGTCACCCGAACCACGTTTCCGTTCTCACCCGCAGTGAACGTGACATCTCCATCGGATCGCTCCGCGACCCAGTACGCCAGCCAGAGACCCATGCCGTTGGTGTGCCGGAGGGCGTCCATCTCTCGGTGGTCAGCGATGACCTGCCGCTCCTCGACCGGGATCGGCGGACAGTTGTCGCGCACCGTAATCCAGATTTCCTCCGCTGTGTGGGTGGCGTCGACCCGGACGACCGGGGAGTCGTCTGCGTGTTCGACCGCGTTCTCGATCAACTCGGTGATCGCGTACTCCAGTTCCGGCAGCGCGAACGCCGTGGCGTCCTCGGGACAGGACACGGTAAACTCCGCGTCGGGCGCTTCCGCCCGCGCCGCGTCGACCGGGTCGCGAACGACCGACTCGACCTCGATCGGCCGGGGAGATCCCCCGCGGCTCAGCAGTTCGATCACGTCTCGCTGCTTCTCGGCCGTGTCGAGTAGCTCTTCGGCGACCCGACGGATCGTCTCTGCGTCCGATCGAAGGCCGAGCGCGTCTGTGCCCGCTCGTCTGTCGCTCGTGTCACTCCTCTCGTCGAGCGATTCGATCATGTCATCTGCGGTCCCGATGACGACGTTCATGTCGTTGCGGATCGTGTGCCGCATGAGATTGTCCATCACCTCGAGCTGGCGGTTCCGCCGGTACTCGTCGGTCACGTCTCGGGCGAAGCCGGCGACTGCGACGATATCGCCGTCCTCGTACACCGGCTCCCCCGGCACGCGAACCCAGCGAACCCCGCCGTCGCCCGGCTCGACCCGATAGTCGATGTTCGTCGCCTCTCCGGCGGAGAGCCGCCTCATCGCACACTCGACGTGTGACCGATCTGCAGGGTGAACCTGCTCGAGGAACCGCGTCGGCCGTCGCTTCAGCGTCGCGGGATCGATCCCGAACACGTCTTTGACCGCGCCGCTGACGAAGAGCAGCTCGGACCACTCGGCGTCGAACATCCAGAGCACGTCCGTCGACGTCGAGACAATCGTCTCCAGCCGCCGGATCGACTCGATCTCCTCGGTGATGTCTCTGGAACTCAACACGTAGCCGTCGAGCCCGGTCTGCTCTGGAACGTAAAACTCACTCTGGAGCCAGACCCAGTCGCCGTCGGCGGTCGCGTAGCGATACTCGAGCGTCTCCATTTTGTCTCGCTCGCCTGCGACCACCTCCGTGAAGACGGTTCGAAGTCGCGCTTCGTCTTCCGGGTGTACGAACGAGAGCGCGTCCTCGCCGACGAGCTCTTCGGGCTCGAATCCGAGCACCTCCTGAGTCGCCGCGTTGAGGTATCGATACCGCCCCTCCTCGTCGAGCACGACGAGCTTCTCCCGGGTCAGATCGAGGAGTGTCTCGGCGTCGGTGGGAGGGTCCATGGCCATAGGTACACTCCACGGGATGTATAACCGTTGTTTTTGGATTATCGCTGCTGAAACTGTCGCCCAGAGACGTGAGGCGTCGACGCGGGCTCGACGGGAGGGGTCGGAGTCGAGAGCGCGGTTCGGAACGACACGCACCCGGGCCGGGCGTCACTTCGCTTTGTGGGTCACCCGAATCTGAGGGTCACTCGGCGTTGTGGGTCGCTCAAGTCGGGCGTTTCAGTCCGCAGAGAGGCCCGTGACGCCCATCGCCCCGAGAGACCCACCGGTCTCTTCTGCTGTCTCGAGGGTCAGTTCGACGCCGGCGTCGGTGAGTTCGACGGTCGCGTCGGTGACGGCGCGGGAGTACTCGGCGGCGTGGTCGCCGTCGGGGTCGAACCGGATTCCTTCATCGAGCAGCGGCGTTCTGTTCAACTGCTCGACTTTTCGATACGCCGTCGACAGCGCGATATCACACGCCTCGGCGAGTTCACCCGTGGTCATCGGTTCGTCGGCCGCCGCGAGGATGGCTCGGCAGTCCGGATCCGCGAGCGCGTCGAAAGCGTCGCCGAGCGTCTCGTCGGCGTCCGTCAGGCTCACCTGCGCTCCACCAACACGGGACGGGTTTCGCTCCATACGTACTCTCTGTCTCTCCATCTACCCGAACGTACTCCCAGCATATGCGGGGGCTTTTATATTACCTCCCGCCCGACGGTCGCCGGTTGCGGTCGACGATCGGCCACCGGCCCGACGCAGAACGCCCCGGGTCGTCAACGTTTTGTCCGGCGGCGGGTACGAACGGACGATGGGAGCCGGGATCAGAGCGGAAGTCTCGTTGCCGGCGTCGTCGCTGTCGCCGTTCGACGGGCTCGTGGACGGGTCGACGGCGATATACAACATCGTCCGAACCCGACTCGACACCCGCCCGACGGCCGAGTCGTTCCCCGAGTCGGACGCAGGCGGCACCGATGACGAGCGCTCGACCCCCGCGAACACGGGCTCAGACGCCCGAAGTGGGCGTGCGGACCAGGCCGAGCACGACGGGAACCAGACCACGGCCGACCAGAGCACAAACGCGGGGACCGGAGACCGGATCGTGATCGAGTTTCTCGCGGACGCCGACCTCGACGTTCCCGAGGGGATCGAGACCGTGTTCGACTACGGCGAGAAGGCGGCGTTCCGATTCGAGACCCCGTGTTCGGACACCTCGCCGTTCGCGGTGCTGGACCGGCACGGGGTTCCTGCAACGGAGATGGTCGTTCGAGATGGACGGCTCCTCGTGACGTTCCACGCGACCGACCTCCCGACGTTGCGTGCGGTTCTGAAAGCCTTACAGGAGTCGTGTGTCGACCTGCAGGTACTGCGACTCCTCCAGTCGTCGTCGACACCCGAGGAGAGCGACCTGGTCACCTTCGACCGCAGCGAACTGACAGAGCGGCAGCGTGAGGTTCTCGCCGCCGCTCACGACGCCGGCTACTTCGACCACCCGAAGGGGGCGAACGCCGGCGAAGTCG
Source organism: Halorubrum sp. (assembly GCA_040405695.1). GTDB lineage: Archaea > Halobacteriota > Halobacteria > Halobacteriales > Haloferacaceae > Halorubrum. The sequence goes on from JARVCL010000161.1 coordinate 8,874, forward strand.
CCGAGTCGCTCGGCATCGACCGGTCGACGTTCGCAGAGCACATCGCCGCGGTTCAGCGGAAGGTGTTCGGAACCGTCCTCGACTGAGTCGCGCGGTCGCACCGCCCGGATTCCGGGACTGTGGGAACCCGACGCTCGTTTCATGTGGCGTGGTGTCGTAGCTGTTCACATGACACCCCAACCGACGCACACGTTCGTCTGCCCGGAGTGTCGCCACTCGTTCGAGGTGGACGACGAGATGCGGGAGAGCCTCCTCGAGGCGGGCTGTGTCGTCTGTGGTGCTCCTGTCGTCGACGGGGACCTCACCGCGCCGACGATCGTCGAGTGAGACGCCGGGGCGCACGGCACGGCCCACGAACGTGAGCGGAGGTCCCCACCGCGTACCCCCCGGGTACGGAGCTACGAGCCACGAGCCACCCGAACGTGTCGAACAGAAACCGTGTCTCGTGTCTTTTATGCCGACGTACCGATTGACAGTTGGTATGACGACGAACCGCGAGGTCGAGATGTCTGCGTCGGCGGTCGACGCGTTTCTCGGACGACACGAGACGGGTGTGCTCTCGCTGGCGCGCGAGAACGCCCCGTACGCGATCCCGATCTCCTACGGCTACGACGAGTCCGCCGGAGCGGTGTTCCTCCGGCTCGTTTCCACTCCCGACAGCGAGAAGCGCGCGTTTCTCGGCTCTGAGCCCGAGGCCCGGTTGGTCGTGTACGAAGAAGACGGAGACACCTACCGGAGCGTCGTCGGCGTCGGGGCGCTTCACCGGATCGAAATCGACGAGCTCACGCCCGAGACGATCAGCCAGTACGGCGAGACCCGCCGCCCCCTGTTCGAGATATGGACCGACGGCAAACCCGACCTCGACATCGACCTCTACCGGTTCGACCCCGAGCGGCTGACCGGCCGCGAGATCGCCGTCGACCGTGAGTGACGAACGCCACAGCGTCTTGTTCCCGACCCCGATCCGACGCCGGCGCGCTCGCCGCCCGTGAACTCGATACGGCGCGTGCACGCCCGACACGGTCGGGCACACGCCTGGCTCGCACACGGGAGTGTGTCTTCCCACCCGTAGACCGACCGTCGTTTCTGTATCAGCGGTTTCACCACGACGGGCGACCCCGTCTCTCCGATCGCCGTCGTCGCCGTCGGCCGCTCACGACTGGTCTGCGTCCGTGTCGACGGCGGGTCGATCGTCGGCCGCGGCGTCGGCGGTGGCGGTCTCGGCGAAGTTCGACGCGCTCGCGGCGGTCGTACAGACGGGACAGCCGGTCGACAGAATGGTCTCGCGCATCTCGTCGTTGACCTCGATGGTCTGTGCACAGCCCGAACAGGTGAACTCGACGGTCGACACGGGATTCCTCGTTGTTCGGGTCACGTTGGCGGCGGGGATAAATAACCGGCTTTCATCCGAGGGACGTGTCCACGCTCACCCTGTCGCCTCGGTCGCTCGCCGACCTCTCGAAGCGGGGGTCTCATACGTGCTGTCAGTCCGTTCGCGGCACCGCGTACGCGCCGAGCGCGAGGAACACGGCAGCGAGCCCGGCGAGGATCACGAGGTCGGTGAGCCACGGCGCTGGCTCGTAGAGTATCGCCCGCGTCCCCCGAGCGAAGTACGTCAGCGGCGAGGCGGCGACCGCCGGGAGGAACCACTCCGGCAGGAGCGCCGGCGGGACGAACGTCTCGGACAGAAACAGCAGGGGAAGCGCGACCGTGTTGCTCGCGGCGATCACCCCGTCCTGAGAGTCTGCGACCGCGCCGAGCACCGCGCCCAGTCCACAGAAGAGGGCGACGCCCACCGCGACGAACACCGGGAGCAGGAATAGCGCGGACGAGACGACGGGCTCGGCGTCAGTCACCGCGAGCACGAGTCCCAAGATCAGGAGGCTCGCCGCGCCGATGATGGCGACGTTGACGAACGTGTGCGCGAGGAGCCACTCAGCGCGCGAGAGTGGTGTCGTCGCAAGCTTCTCGAACCGCCCGCCGTCACGATGGCGCGCGATCTCGGAGCCGACCCGCGACAGCGGCGTGAACAACACCACGACCGCGAGATAGCCCGGAATGTAGTAGCCGGCCGGCTCGGCGAACAACCCCCCGCCGGTTGGCTGGGTGCGAATCAGCGCCCCGAAGATGACGACGAGGATCACGGGGAAAAAGAAGGTGAAGAATACGGCCGTGCGCCGTCGAAGGAACGATCGGGTAGCGGCACGCGCCTCCGTCGTGACCCGCCCAACGCGGCTCATGTCGATCCTCCGTCGTCGCCCGCCTCCGCGTCGGCGTCCGACCCGTCGTCCGACGCTGCCCGATCGGATTCGGGCGCGAACGTGATCTGCCCACCGTCACCGCGCGGGGGGTACCCCTCGCCCGTCAGCCGCAGGTAGACGTCCTCCAGGGTGGGTTCGGTCCACGACAGCGATTCGAACCCAACGTCCGCGTCGGCGAGCGCGTCGACGGCCGTGCCGATCGCCCGGGGCCGGACGCCGAGGACCCGGACGCCGGACTCCGTTGGTTCGACCTCGACACCCGGGCCGTGCGTCGCCGCGATATCCGTGTCGCGCTGTGAGTCGAGCGCCGCTCTGACCGCGTCGACCGACCCGGTCGCCGGATCCGTGAGCGTCACCGAGAGCCGAGGGGGACCGCCGTGCTCGGCGATCAACTCGTCGGGCGCACCGACGGCGACGACACCGCCGTCGCGGAGCAACGCCACGCGGTCGGCGAGGCGTTCCACCTCGTCCATCGCGTGACTGGTGAGAAAGACGGTGGTGCCGTCGGCCGTGAGTCGTTCGATCAGCCGGTGGATCGACCGCCGGCCAGCGGGGTCGATGCCGGTCGTCGGCTCGTCCAAAAAGAGCAGGTCGGGGTCGTTGACGATGGCGGTCGCGACGCAGGTTCGTCGTTTCTGTCCGCCCGAGAGCGTCTCATACCAGGCGTCCGCGTCGTCGCTCATTCCCACGTCGCGGAGCACCGCTTCGGTGGCTCGGGCCGTGTCGTAGAGTCCGCCGTAGTACTCGACGAGCTCACGGGCGGTGAGCCGCGCTGGCGGGTCGAACGACTGTGGAAGGAGTCCAACACGCTGCGGGTCGACATCGCGTGGCGGCACACCGAGAACGCGGACCGCCCCTTCGACCGTCGTTGTGCCGGTGAGCGCGCGCACGAGAGTCGTCTTGCCCGCCCCGTTCGGGCCGATGAGTCCGAACACCTCGCCGCCCTCGACCGTCAGATCCACGCCGTCGAGAGCGACAACCTCGCCGTACGACTTCTGGACCCCCTCGGCGACGAGGACGGGGTCTGCCGCGCCGCCCGTGGCCCTCTCGGACCGCAGCGCGGCTTCGGAGTCGGACGCCGACTCCGCCGTCAAATCGGCCCCCCCGGACGACACCGTCTCGTTCATGACCGCATTCGGCGGGCGGCGCGCGTAAGGGTTGCTCTTTCGTGGTCCGGTACGTCTAAACGACCCGGCGCCTACCCACGTCGTATGCACTACCACGAGGCGGCGAACTTCCTGTTCGACCTCCGTCGCTTCTCGGTCAAGCCCGGCACCGAGCGCGTCGCCGCGCTGCTGGACCAGTTGGGAAACCCGGAAGCCAACGTCGCGTGCGTTCAGGTCGCGGGGTCGAACGGGAAAGGAAGCACGGCGCGGCTGGTCGAGTCGGTTCTTCGTGAGGCCGGACTCTCAGTCGGGCTGTACACCTCACCACACCTGTCGTCGCTCGGTGAGCGCGTCCGCGTCGACGGCCGACCGATGACCGAGACCGCGGTCGCCGACTTCGTCGAGTCGGTCGAACCGTGGCTCGTCGAGCAGGCCGCCGCCGGATCGCCGCTCACGTTCTTCGAGGTCGTTACGGCGATGGCGTTTCGAGAGTTCGCGCGCCGAGACGTCGACGTGGCGGTCCTGGAGGTCGGGCTTGGCGGCGAGTACGACGCGACCAGCGTGGCCGACCCCGTCGCCACCGCGGTGACGAACGTCTCGCTCGAGCACACCGCGGTTCTCGGCGACACGATCGCGGAGATCGCCCGCACCAAAGCCCGGATCGCAGAGCCGAACGCGCCGATGGTGACCGCCTGTGAGGGGGAGGCGCTCGAGGTCGTTCGCGAGGTCGCCGCCGAGGCGAGCGCGCCGGTGACGACTGTCTCGGGCCCGAACCACGATCCAACCGGCGAAGAGGCGATCGTCGCCGCGTACGGGGGCCGAGTGAGCGCCACCGACGCGCGCGTCACGTTCACAGGCGAGTCGCCCGGCGAGTACCGAATTCCGCTCGTCGGCAAGCACCAGGCGACGAACGCGGCGGTCGCGGCCGCGCTCGCGAGGCGAACGCTCACGGTGATCGAGAGCGACGACCTCGACGACGGAGTGACGGCCGCCGACAGCGACGCCGACGGCGACGACCGAGGCGACAGAGCCGACGACCCACAGGCGGACCCCCTTCCGAAGTGGGCGCTCACAGCCGGACTCGCACGGGCGAGTTGGCCCGGTCGGTTCGAGGTGCTCGACACCGCGCCCCTCACGGTGCTCGACGGCGCGCACAACCCGGCGGCGTGTGAGACGCTCGCGGGAACACTCGCGGAGTACGAGTACGAGGACTGCCACCTCGTGTACGCTGCGATGCACGACAAGGACCACGCAGGGACGGCGGCCGCGCTTCCCGACGCCGCGAGTGCGATCACCTGTCGGCCGGCGCTCGACCGCGCCGAGGACCCCGAGGTGTTGGCGGCGGCGCTCCGGTCGGCGGGTGTCGAACGAGTCGCCGCAGGCGAGGACGTCGCCGACGCGGTCGCCGACGCGGTCGACCGCGCGAACGACGACGACTGTGTGCTCGTCGTCGGATCGCTGTTCGCGGTCGCGGAGGCCCGTGCCGCCATGACCCGAACGGTGACGCCGAAATCGATGCGCGATCCCGGGGATGCCGACCGAGCCTTGGAGGCGGGTGGGGTCCCGCCTGCGGGTGTCGAGCGGACCCGCGACGGCGTCGATTACCGCGTCCGCACCCTTCGACTTCGTGGTGACCGGGCGGCCCGCGTCGCCGCGACACTCCGGACCGTCGGCGGCGACGCGGCGGTCGGCGGGATCGCCGCCGACGGGGAGGGAAGCGGCGTCGACGGCGGCGGGATCGGCGGCGGCGAGCAGTCTCCCGTCACGCTCGCGGGATCGGTCACCGAGTTCCGCGCACTCTGTGATCGACTCGTCGACGCGGGGGGTGGACTCGCGGGGGTGGCAGCCGATCTCGCGGCGAGTCTGAATATCGACGACGAGACCGACGCCGGCACCGACACCGATACGGGCGACGATGCCTCCGACACTCCCGCCGCCCGCACTGTCGACGCCGCAGACTCTCTCGCCGATACCCACGCTGCCGCTGACGAGTATCCGTGGAGCGACCGCACCGCGGTGATGGGCGTCCTCAATGTGACGCCGGACTCGTTTCACGACGGCGGCCGACACGAGGCGTTGACGGACGCGATCGACGGCGCACGCCGGATGGTTGCGGCCGGTGTCGACGTGATCGATGTCGGCGGCGAGTCGACGCGCCCCGGGGCCGATCCGGTTCCGGTCGACGAGGAGATCGACCGTGTCGTCCCCGTGATCGAAGCGGTTCAGGAGGTGACGGCGGTCGCCGATGGCGACGTGCTCGTTTCGGTCGACACCCGCAAGCCGGCGGTCGCGGAGGCGGCGCTCTCGGCGGGTGCGGACATCATCAACGACGTCACGGGATTAGCGGATCCCGAGATGCGTGAGGTAGTCGCCGACGCGGGGTGTCCGGTCGTGGTGATGCACAGCATCGACGCGCCGGTCGACCCGTCGAACGACCCGGAGTACGGCGACGTCGTCGCCGACGTGATCGCCGACCTCAACGAGCGACTGATTCGTGCCGAGGTAGCGGGGATCGACCGCGAACGGGTCATCGTCGACCCGGGAATCGGCTTCGGCAAGTCGGCCGCAGAGAGCTTCGAACTCCTCGGTCGCGTCGACGAGTTCGCGGCGCTGGGCTGTCCCGTCCTCGTCGGCCACTCACACAAGTCGCTGTTCGGGGCGATCGACCGCGACTCAGACGACCGCGAGCACGCGACTGTCGCCGCCACTGCGGTGGCAGCCGAGCGCGGGGCAGACCTCGTGCGCGTCCACGATGTCGCCGAGAACCGCGCCGCGGTCGACGTCGTCGCCGCCGCGACCGATCCGGACACGCTGGAGTGACGCCGAGGCCGGTCGCGGACGGCAGCGTTTTGCGTCGCCGCCTCGTGACAACACCCATGGCCCGGCGTCTGCTGCTCGGCTGTAGCGCGGTCGGGAACTCGCTCGTGGAGCGCGCCCAAGACGAGGGTGTAGCCCTCATCGCGGTGACCGACGACCAAGGGTGGGCGTCGACGCTTCGCGACCGCAACGTCGCCACCGTCGAGGCCGACCCGACCGACCCGTCGGCGTACCCCGAGCACGCGTCGGTCGTGGCGGTTGCGAGTGACGATCCCGGCCGCAACCTCGCCGCCGCAGAGGCCGCCCGTGGTCGATACCCTGACGCACTGATCGTCGCGTACGCCGGAACCGCTCCGACTGCCGAACAGATCCGGGGCCTGCATGCGGTCGTCGACCGCGTCGTCGATCCCGTCGAGGCGACCCGAGACCGCGTCCTCGACGCCGTTGGGCTCGAACGCCAGCCGGAGCCGGTCCCAGCTGGCACTGCCCCGGCACACGGGACGCGATCGGCCGAGGCTGGAGCCGCCGCCGACGAGCGGGTGTCGCGGCTGGCCCGGACCCTCCGCGGCATCTCCGGTGACCTCCTCGTCGTCGCTCACGACAACCCCGACCCGGACGCCATCGCGAGCGCGCTCGGCGTCGCTCGGATCGCGGCCGCGGTCGACACCCCCGCCGACCCCGTCTACGGCGGTGAGATCGCTCACCAGGAGAACCGCGCGATGATGAACCTCCTCGACCTCTCGTTGACGCACTTCGACGAGGTCGACCCTGAGGCGTACGCGGGCGTCGCGCTCGTCGACCACTCGCGGGCGGGGATCAACGACTCGCTCCCGGAGGGGACTCCCGTCGATGTCGTGATCGACCACCACCCCCCTCGTGGTCCCGTTCACGGAACGTTCGTCGACGTTCGCCCCGAGATCGGCGCGACGAGCACGCTCGTCGCCGCGTACCTCTCACAGTTGGGGATCGACCCCGGCCGGCCGCTCGCGACGGCGCTGTTGTACGGGATCCGAGTCGACACACGCGAGTTCACCCGCGAGGTGTCGATCCCGGATTTCACCGCGGCCGCCTCGCTGATGCCTCACGTCGACGAGTCGACGCTCGAACGCGTCGAGAGTCCGAGTGTGAGCCCAGAGACGCTTCGCGTGCTCGCGAACGCCATCGAGCGCCGCGAGGTCAGGGGGTCGATCGTCGCCTCCTGTGTCGGAGAGGTGCGCGACCGCGACGCGCTCGCGCAGGCTGCCGACCAGCTGCTCGACCTCGAGGGCGTTTCCGTCACCTTCGTCTACGGCTACGCGGATGGGGTGATCTACGGGTCGGCTCGCGCTCGGGGTGCCGAGTTCGACGTGGGCGAACTTCTTCGCGACGCGCTCGACCAGGCCGGATCCGCCGGGGGACACGCCAACATGGCCGGCGCACAGGTGCCGCTCGGCATTCTGGAGGCGGTTTCCGAGGAGGCGGCGCTCGTAGACGTCGTTGAGGAGTTCGTCTCCGGCCGGTTCTTCGAGGCGCTCGACGATCCGCCGACGCCGACTCGCGGGACGACGCCGACAGAGCCGACGACGAACTTCCCAGAGTGAGCTTCGGACACCTGCGTCGCCGAGTGCCGTCGGAGAACGCAGAGAGGTAGCGTCTCGTGAGCGTCGTGAACGATACTCACGTCGACAGAAAACACATACGCCGTCGGGCCGACCCACTCCGTGATGCCCAACGAGCGGCTGTACACCGACCATCCCGACCTGTACGACGCGATCCAGTCGGACTGGGACTACGACCGCGACGTGGCGTTCGTCGTGGACCAACTCGACCGCCACGACGTCACCGGCCGCCGACTCTTAGCGGTCGGCTGTGGCACCGGCGAACACACACGGCGGTTCGTCGACCGCGGATTCGAGGTGACCGGCGTCGACCCGTACGACGGAATGCTCTCGGTCGCTCGCGAGAAGGCAGACGAGCACCGGTCGACGGGAGACGACACCGGAACTGTCGAGTTTCGCCGCGGCGGGATACAGGACGTCGAACTCGACCCTGACCGCTCGTACGCTGTCGCCGTCGCGATCCGCGGGGTGATCAACCACCTGCCCCCCGCCGCGCTGGACGTGTCGATCCGGCGACTGGCCGACGCGATGGCTGACGGAGGTCTCCTCGTTCTCGACAACTCGCCGTTACCGCCCGAGGGGAACAGCCCCGGGTTGGACGTCGGGCGGAGTGACGACGACCGCGTTCGGTACGTCCGCGTGGCTCGACACGCGCCGCAACCGGACGGTCGACTCGACTGGCGGTCGGTCACGTTCACCCCCGAGGGAGAACCGTTCGTCAGCAGTCGTCCGATGACTCCGTTCGACGACCGGCGGGTCCGCGAGGCGCTCGTCGGGGCCGGGTTCGAAGTCGAGACGACCGACGGCTACGGGCCGGGTGACGACCGAACCGTCTTCGTCGGAGTCGCGCCGTCGTGAGCCGCCGTCAGGGTGGTTTCGCTTCTGCAGTCGTGTACCGGTGCTCTCCGCTTCCGGTGTCGTCGGTCTCAGCGTTCCCACGGTCTCGGTGTCTCGGTCTCCGATGTCGATACCCCGATAGCTGTCTCGCCCCCACAGCCGACCTGCAGCGGAACCTACATATCCCGTCGTACCGAACAGTATAGTATGAGCGATGAAATACTCGAACACCGACGACTCCTGATCGCCGGCAGCGGCATCGCCGCCCTGAGTGCGGCGATCTATGCCGCCCGGTCGAACAACGAGCCGTTGCTGATCGAGGGCGACGAGCCGGGTGGACAGCTCACCCTGACGACGGACGTGGAGAACTATCCCGGGTTCCCCGACGGGATCTCCGGTCCCGACCTGATCAACGAGATGCGCGAGCAAGCCGGAAAGTTCGGCGCGGCGTTCGAGAGCGGGATCGTCGCCGACGTCGAGAAGCAGCCAGCGGGGCACTTCCGCGTCGAGTTGACGAACGGCGACGTGTACACCGCGGACGCCGTGATCGCCGCCTCCGGGGCATCGGCGCGCACCCTCGGTGTCCCCGGCGAGGACGAACTGATGGGATACGGCCTCTCGACGTGTGCGACGTGTGACGGCGCGTTCTTCCGCGGTGAGGATATGCTCGTCGTTGGCGGGGGTGACGCCGCGATGGAGGAGGCAAACTTCCTGACCAAGTTCGCCGACACCGTCTACATCGCCCACCGCCGCGAGGAGTTCCGCGCGGAAGACATCTGGATCGACCGGGTGCTCGACAACGTCGAAGACGGCAATATCGAGATTCTGAAGAACACAGAACTGACCGAAATTCACGGGTCCGCCGAGGAGGGGGTCACGAGCGTGACGCTCGTCGAGCATCCTGACGGACACCCCAAAGAGAAGCTGTCTGATCCCGCGACCGCCGACGAAGTCGACGAGTACGACTTCGACGTCGGCGCAGTGTTTTATGCCATCGGCCACACGCCGAACACCGAGTATCTGGAGGGGACGGGCGTCGAACTCGACGACGCCGGCTACCTGCTGACACACGGCGGCCGCGACGCTGGGCAGACCGCAACCGCGGTGGACGGAATCTTCGGCGCCGGCGACGTTGTCGACCACCACTACCAGCAGGCAGCCACCGCTGGCGGGATGGGTGTGAAAGCGGCGCTCGACGCTGACGACTACCTCTCCGAACGGGAACGCGCAGGCGAACTCCGCGAGCCCGAAATCGACGCCGCGACCGCAGACGACTGACTGTTCTCTCGCGTGTCGGCGGTCGGCCCCCGCTGCACTCGGGGGCGTTGCTAAACCCTTATCAGCGCGGGCGTGTCACTCTCGGGCGTATGAGCGATCTCCCGGACGATTTTGACTGCACCGTCACCAACTGGGAGTACATCTACGGACTCTGCCGCAACGTCTCGAACGGGGTGAAACGCGCCGAGTTCGAGCCGGACATGGTCGTCGCGTTGGCCCGCGGCGGTTGGTTCGCGGGACGGTGTACCTGTGACTTCCTCGGGCTCGACGACCTCACGAGCCTCAAGATGGAACACTACGTCGGGACCGCTGAGAAGGCCGACGAACCCCAGATCCGCTACCCGATGCCCGAGGGGAGCGTCGAGGGCAAAGACGTCCTGATCATCGACGACATCGCCGACACCGGCGGCTCGATCCGCCGCGCCGAGGAGTACGTCGAGGAGCGCGACGCCGCGGCGGTTCGCACCGCCACCCTCCAGTTGCTCGGCACGTCCGAGTTCGAGCCCGACTTCGTCGGCGAGCGACTCGAACACTGGACCTGGGTCGTCTACCCCTGGAACTTTATCGAAGACATGATCGACCTCACGGAGGGGGCGATGGTGCGCGCCAACGAGGAGACGTTCGGTCGCGACGAGATCCGCCACTACCTCGACGAGTACCACAGCATCGGTCGGATCGAGATGGAGGTCGCTCAACCCGGGCGGCTCGACGAGGTGCTCGACGAGATGGTTCGCCGAGACGTGGTCGAACGGACCGGCCTCGACGAGTGGACGCTCGTCGACGAGGCGTGACCGTCTCGTTCCCGGAGCCATGACACGCGACGGTGACGATGCCGCCGATACTACCGACGACGAGAACGAGTCGTCGGTCGCGGTGACTGACGAGGACAGAAGCGAGTTGCGGGCCGAAAGCGGGACCGATCCCCGCCTCGATGCGATACTCGACGCGTACGCGCTGAAAGACGAGCGGCGTACGGGCTGGCAGCTCCGCGGCGTCGACGACCCGGAGTCGGTCGCCGGCCACACGTGGGGCGTCGCGTACCTCGTCGTGGGGCTCGGCGACCGCTTCGACGCGGAGCTCGGCGGGATAGACCTCGATCACGCGCTTCGACTCGCGGTCGTCCACGATGTCGCCGAGGCGGCCACCGGCGACGTGGCTACGCGCGCCGACACGACCGCAGCGACGCCCGATTCGGAGACGAAGGCGGCTGCGGAGCGTGCGGCGATGACCGACCTCGCTGGCCCGCTTCCAGACCGGGTACGAGCCGCGTTCGAGGAGTACGAGGCCCGAGAGACGCCGGAAGCGGTGCTCGTCAAAGAGTGTGACCTGCTCGACACCTGTTTTCAAGCGGTCATCTACGAGTGCGACGATCGATACGATCCCGACGCGGGCGACCCGGACGCGTTCAGGGAGTTCGACGCGCTCGACGAGTTCTTCGCCACGACGGACGATCGGCTTCGCACGGCCACGGGTCGAGAGCTGTTCGACCGTCTCCGTGCCCGGTATCGGTCGGCACGTGACGGCGCTGCGAGCGAGTGAGTCGAGACGAGTTGGTCCCGGCGAGAGGTAGTGAAGACGAGCGTAGACGCGAACACGAGCCGACGAAGCCGGGACATCTCGGTCTGCGCTATCGGTCGTTGCCGTCACCGCTGCCGCCGCTTCGTGTGTCACCGCCTGCCCTGTCGTCGATTCCGTCCGCGTTGTCACCGTCACCTGCGCCGCCCTCGCTCCCGTCGCCGGGCGTTCTGACCCCTGCCCAGCGGCGGATCCGATCGCCGTCTGGACGGTTCTCGTGTTCGAATGCGGCCTGCAAGAGCCGGATCGCCTGTCGTTTCGCTCCGTGGGGCACGAACACGAACGGGATCGGGACGTCGAACGCGCGGTCGCCGTACAGCCCCCAGTCGCCGACCGACCGGGTCGTTCCGCCGTACGCGATGGGGATGTCCTCCAGCTCGTCCGGGTCGTATGCGGGAACGTACGAGCGGTCGATCCACACCTCGTGGGGCGGTACATCCAAGGCGTCCGCCAGCAGCGCCTCCAAGCGGTCCTCCTCGGCGGTGAGCCACGCCGCGAACGCGTCGATGTCGGCATCGATTCGATCAGCGAGCGCGATTCGGTGCTTCCAGCAGGTCGCCGGGAACTGCCGGCCACGGAAGCGTTCGTACATCGACGCCAGCGTCGAGTTCGGGGCGTCTCTCGCGGCGACGCGGAGCCGTTCGAGCACGGCGTTGTCGTCTAGCTCTTCGGTGAGCACACCGTCGACAGTTACCGGGCTCTCGCCGGTCGTCTTCGCGTACTCGCCGAGTAAGGCCTGCAGCAGGCGGTTGGCGTACACCGACTTGTGGTGTTGGGTCACCCACATGTACAGCGCGATTCGCCCCTCGAGGTAGTTACCGATAGTAGAGAGCGCCTTCTCCGAGAGCGCGAGCCCCTCCTCGGGATGAGCAGTGTACGCTTCGACCATTCGCTCGACGTCGAAGCTCAACACGCCCGCACCGGTCATGCGGTTGTCCCGGGTGATGTAATCGAGTCGGTCGACGTCGATGGGTGAGTGGAGCAGCTGTGCTCCGACGCCGTACTGCCACGGCTCGCCCCGCTCGTACGCGAGGCTGTACCCGAGCACGTACGCGCAGACCTCGAACGGATCGACGTCGAACGCCCGCAACGCGTCGCCGTACGTCTCTACGATGAGCACACAGCCGAGCAGCTCGTGTGGGTTGGCCGACCGGAGTGGGGCCCCGCCGACGCCCGCGTCGTCGAAGGCGTCGACGAGGCCGACATCGGCGACACGCTCGCGGAGAACGCTCTCGTCGAGGAACCCCTCGGAGAGATGTGAAAACGGCGGATGTCCAACGTCGTGGAGCAGGCAGGCGCACTCGAGCGTGCGTTGGATCTCCGCGAGCTCATTGGTGGAGGCGTTCTGGGTAAAGTACGACTGCTCACGAAGGTTCTCGAAAACCGTCCGGCCGAGGTGGTAAACCCCGACTGAGTGTTCGAACCGGGTGTGGTTCGCGCCCGGATACACGAGGTGGGTCGCCGAGAGCTGCCGAACGTACCGCAGCCGCTGAAACGGTCGGGTGTCGACGACGCCGTCGACGAGCGCGTCCGGCAGCTCGACGTACCCGTGGACGGGGTCTTTGATCTGAGTCGTCGCCATCGAAGTGATCCAACGACGACCCCGCGTTACCTGCCTCTTTCGGTCTCGCCCGTGCGAGTCCGTCCACATAAGTAGCGAGGCACTCAACGCCGAGCTATGGTATCGGAGGCGACCGACGGGTCTGCGGACACGACGACCGAGCCGGTCGATCTCGGTGACGCAGACGAGGGAACGGGCTCCACGCTCGTCAACCGGTGGATCGCACTCGACCGTGGCTGGCAGGCGCTTGCGCTCGGGCTCGCGGTCGTCGTCGCACACGTCGGGGTGGAACTCCTCGCCCAGACTGCTCGACTCGTCGCCGGTCAGCTCTGATGCGGGCCGGCGCTGCCCTGTCGCGGGTCGGGACCGCGCTGGCGCGGATGGTCGCCGCCGCGAAGCCGTACCTGCCCGGCCTCGGGCTCCTCGTCGCCGGCGCGGTCCTCGCCGCCCTGATCGGGACCGCGGTCGACGGGCTCCAGCCGCTCGTCGTCGCCGTCGCGGTCGGCGCAGTCGTCGGCAACACCGTCGGCGTTCCCGCGGCTGCCGACCCCGGCGTCGGCGTCGATAAACTGTGTCTGGAGACAGGTATCGTTCTGCTCGGCGCGGCGGTCGTCGTTGAGGAGTTCCTCGCTGCCGGCCCGACCGTGCTCGGACTCGTCCTCCTCACCGTGGGGGGTGGGCTGCTGCTCGCCGAGGGAATCTCTCGCCTGCTGTTTCGGGTCGGCGCGCCAACCTCGTCGCTTCTGGCTGCCGGCGCGAGCATCTGCGGCGTCTCCGCGGCCGTCGCCATCGGCCGCGTACTCGATGCCCGCGGCTCGGCGATCACTATCGCGGCTGGCACCGTGCTGCTCTTCGACGCCGTCACGCTCGTCGCGTTTCCGGTCGCCGGCGAGTGGCTCGACCTCACGAGCCGCCAGTTCGGTGTCTGGGCCGGCGTGAGTATGTTCTCGACGGGTCCCGTCGCAGCCGCGGGGTTCGCTCACTCGGCGGAGGCTGGCCAGTGGGCGACCGTCACGAAACTCGCGCGCAACTCGCTCCTCGGTGGGGTTGCGATCGCCTACTCGCTGGCGTACACCGCCCGCTCCGCGACCGACCCCGGCGTGCGCCGGCTGTGGGCGGAGTTCCCGAAGTTCCTCCTCGGGTTTCTCCTCGTGGCCGCGGTCGCGAACAGCGGGCTGCTCTCGTCCGCCGCACTCGACTCGATCGGGCGCATCTCGGAGGCGCTGTTCACGCTGGCGTTCGTCGGCCTCGGCCTCTCGATCCGCCTTCGCGACCTGCGTGGGGCTGGCGCGGCGGCCGTCGGTGTCGTCCTCGTCCACCTCCTCGTCGTGAGCATGGTCGCGCTGGCGGCGGTTCGGTGGCTGGTGTGACCGGGCGGCTCCACGCCTTATAAGTAGCGAGGGACCAGAGCACGCGTATGGGCACTATTGGGTTCATTGGCGGCAGCGGCATCTACGACGCGCTCCCGCTCAGCGACGTGCGCGAAGTCGAGTTCGACACCCCGTACGGCGAGCCGAGCGACGCGGTCACGATCGGCGAGTTCGGCGACACCGGTCGTGAGGTTGCGTTCCTCCCACGGCACGGGTCGAACCACGGCGTCTCTCCCACGGATCTTCCGTACCGTGCGAACATGTACGCGCTCAAGCAGGCGGGCGTCACGCACGTTTTCGCGTCGAACGCCGTCGGCAGCCTGAAGGCGGAACTGGAGCCGGGCACCCTCGTCGTTCCCGATCAGATATACGACCGGACGAAACGCCGCGACCTCTCTTTTTATGGTGACGGCGTCGTCGTCCACCAGCCGTTCGCGGATCCGTACAGTCCAGAACTCGTCGACCACCTCACCGAGGCGGCCGAGACCGCGGTCGGCGCCGAAAGCGGGGCCGACGACGAGGCGACGACGGTCGTGAAGGGCGGAACCTACGTCTGTATCGAGGGACCACAGTACTCGACGCGCGCCGAGTCGGAGTTCTACAAGTCACAAGGGTGGGACTTGGTCGGGATGACCGCGATCCCCGAAGCGAAACTCGCTCGCGAGGCCGAGATCGCCTACGCCACCATCGCGGGGGTGACAGACTACGATGTCTGGAAGGCGGACAGCGAGGTCACCCTGGCGGAGGTTCTCGAGAACGCTGAGCGAAACCAGGCCGCGATCAAAGCCGCCGTCGAGGCGGCGATCCGGACGCTCCCGGCCGACCACACCTGTGCGGCACACACCGCGTTGGAGGGGACGATCAACACGCCGACGGAAGCGATCCCGGAGGCGACCCGCGAGCGCGTCGAACCGCTGCTGGGCGAGTATCTCTAAACGACGACGCCTCGTCGCCCGCCTCCGACGGTTCCGACTGCTCCCTATCGACGGCTATTCCCGTCGCCCGCCCGCAGAACCGCTATGTTGCGGTACGTGACGACGAACCCCGGCAAGGTCCGTGAGGCGGAGAGCTATCTGGCGGACGGCTCCGTCGAGCAGCTCGATTTTGATTATCCAGAGATCCAGTCGTCCGAACTCGGTCCGATCGCCGCCAACGGCGCACGCGAGGCGTACCGGGTGGCGGGCGATCCCGTCCTCGTCGACGACGCGGGGCTGTTCATCGATGGACTCGATGGGTTCCCGGGACCGTACTCCTCGTACGTACAGGAGACACTCGGAATCGAGCGTGTCCGTGAACTCGCCCGCCCGCTTGAGGATGCTCGTGCCGCCTTCCGCTGTACGCTCGCGTACTGTGACGGCGACGGCTTCGCCGCCAGCCCTGATCCAGTCGACCGAGCCGACCGTGGGACCGCCGCGGCGGCTGGCCCGCAGTCGGACGGCGATTCGAACGCGGTGGATTCGACGACAGACACTTCCAGCGCCGGTCGGTCTGCCCCGGTCCCGGTCAAACTGTTCGAGGGGTACGTCCCGGGGCGCATCGTCGACCCTCGAGGCGACGGCGGCTTCGGCTACGACCCGATTTTCGAACACGACGGGGAGACGTTCGCCGAGATGAACACCGAACGGAAGAACGCCGTCTCCCACCGCGGCCGGGCGCTGGCGAAGTTCGCGGAGTGGTACGCGGACCGGTAACGCGGGTCCTCGGATAGGTCCCTCTCGTGTCGGCGATCCGTCCTTACTCGCCTCCCGGTCACCAGCCCCGCGTCTCCCGGTCCGGACCCGGATACTCCCCGCCGACGACCTCGGGGTAAAGCCGCTCCGGTGAGAACACGGTCGCGAACGCCCGCGGCTCACGTACGCTCACCGGCATCCGGTCGCGGAGCCCGGCAGCCGCGCTCGCTCCGGTCAACCCCGAGTCGAGGGTTATGACCTGCATCGCGCCGCCGCGGTACGCCGATGCCAGCGCGGGATGGTCACCGGCAGGGTGGTCAACCGGCTCGCGCCACGCCGCCAGCTTCGCTCGCCAGTCCTCCGCGAGTTCTCGATCCGCGAGTTCGGCTACCACCGCTGTCGCGTCGTCTAACAGCGCGTCGCTGGCGACGAGTGTCGTCCAAGAGTGTGCCCTGAGGGTGTCGAGCGCGTCGCGGGCGGCCCCGCCGACGAGCAGATCCGCCGCCAACACGTCGGCGTCGGCGACGACCCGAGCGGGACTCGGATCGATGGCTGGGCTCATTCGTCGTCACCTCGACGCTCGCGGTGGGCTTCGAGCGCCCGACCGATCGCGTCCTCGTCGACGTCGTAGTCGGCTCCGCGGACGAACAGTGTCTCGAACGTCGGGTCGTCTCCTGACTCGTCATCGTCGGCTGGCATGTGATCTCTCTTCGTCGCCAGCCGTATCGGCGTACCGGCGTCTCGTCCGACCACGCGACCGTCGACCCCGCCGCGTCTGTCTGCTGCCCGTCAGACGAAGCACGTACGTCTGACGCGGATATAAGTCGCTCCGGTCGGTCGATCTGACCGGGCGCACCGCCCGGCTTGGCTCCGGTTCGGCGCGCCGTTTCCCCCGGTTCCTTCACCGTCGATCGCTCCACTAACGTTCGACCGTCGCGTGGCTGGTCTCGCTCCCACGTCGCTCGACTTACCGATCCGCGACACCACCCGCTTTTAGCCTCTGAGCCGTAGTGGGAGATATGCGATCACGAGACGATCCGGTTCTCGATCGGATCCGACAACCGGCGTACACCGGCGAGAACCGGTGTCTCCCCTGTACCGTTCTCAACGTCGCCATCGCCTTCCTCGCGACGGTCCTCGCCGCCCCGCTCGGTCCCGTCGCCGTCGCGGTCGTGTTCGCCGCGTCGATGGGGTCGATCTACTTCCGCGGCTACCTGATTCCTGGCACCCCGACGCTGACGAAACGCTACCTCCCGGCTCCGGTTCTCGAGGCATTCGGCAAGGAGCCGCCGGGTCCCCGAGAGGGGTGGGAGGCGGCGGAGGAGCCGGCCAACACTGACGATCGCCCCGACGACAACGGCGACCCTGAGATCGACGCCCACGCCGAGAGCGATGCCGCCTCCGAGAGCGATGCCGCCTCCGAGGTCGACGCCCACGCCGAGGTCGATGGCGAGAACGGCGCCGCTTCCGGGATCGATGACGCCGAGAGCGACACCGGAAACGAGGCCGCCGACGGCGACGGCGGTGAGAACGACGCCGAGTTCGAGACGGTCGAGCGAATCCAAAACCGTCGCGAGAACGCGGTCGACCCAATCGAGTTCCTGCTCGACGGCGGAGTCGTCGTTCCGACCGACGGGCCCGAAGCGCTCGCGTTCGAGGAGTCGTTCGCAGACCGGATCGCGACACACGTCGATCGGCTTGACGAAGGGGCGGTCCCGCCAGCGGTCCTCGCTGAGCTGTTCGACGTCGACCCTGCGGAGATCGAGTTCCAGAACCGGTCGTACCCGGCGATCACGGTCCGCCGTCGTGTCCGGAAGTGGCCCGGTGACGCGGCGTATCTCGCGGATGTCGCCTCGCACCTCGCGCTCGTCGAGCACACCGACGGGTGGATCGACGTGCCGGCCGAACAGCGGCTCTCGATCCTGCAGTCGCTGCGCTCGTTCCACGCCGACTGCCCGGTGTGCGGCGGCGAACTAGCGGCGACCGCGGACACCGTCGAGTCCTGCTGTCTCGCCCACGAGGTCGTCGCCATCCGGTGTGATGACTGCGGCGAGCACGTTCTCGAACTCGACCCTCAAGAGATCGAGAGCGTCGGCACCGAAACGGGGATCACGCCCTAACTCGCCGTCCGTGTACGGGGCGGTTCGAGACTGATCCGGCAGGAGAACGGAGCTGGGCCTCCCCGGATAGATCGGAACGCCTGTGTTCCGTGGTCGGGTCACTCCCCGCTCCGTGCCCCGAGTTCGACCCGCGGGTCGAGTGAGCCGTACGCCACGTCCTGCACGACGTTGCCGACGACGCCGACACCGATTACGACGACGGTCCCGCCCAGCAGTACCGGGATGTCACGCTCGTTGACCGCTTCGAGCAGTAACAGCCCGAATCCCTCGATACCGAACAGCACTTCGATGACGAACGCCGCGAGTACCAACAGCCCCAGCGCCTCGGTGAACAGCATCGAGACGAACGGGACGGCGGCGTTCCTGACGACGTGGGCAGCGACTCGAAGGTTCGATCCGCCCTTCGCGCGGACCAGCGTGACGAAGTCAGCCGCCGCGTACTCCCGCGAGTGGGCCCGTGCGTAGCTCACGTACCCGCCCAGCAGCGTCGTGAACGCGAGGAGGATCGGCAGCGCGTGGTCGTACAGCACGTCTGGGCGGTCGATGACGCCGCCGATAGACAACGAGAGCACCATTCCACCGATCCAGAAGTTCGGGAGTGCGAACAGCAGATACGCGCTCGTCACGCTCCCGTTGGCGACCCGGCTCCCGGGTCGCAACGCGGCGTACAACCCGATGCCGACGCCCGCGAGGATCGCCAACCCTACTGCCGGAACGACGTACGCAGCCGTTCGGAGTGCCGCGTCGGCCACGAGCGGAAACACCGGCTCCCCGCTCGTCTGTGAAACGCCCCAGTCGAGCGTGATCATCCCTCTCATCCAGTCGAGATACACCTCGTGGAGCGGCGCGTCGAGCCCTCGGGCTGCGAAGTACTCCTGTCTGAGCGCTTCGAGCGCTTCCGGATCGTTCTCTCCGGCGAACCTTGCGGCGCCAATTTGCCCCTGGAGCACCCAGTCCTCGGTGAGCGTGAACAGCGCGAACACCGACGTGAGCACGACCCACGCGGTGACGACCCCCAAGAACACGCGTTTCGCGAGGAGACCGAGAAGACTCATCTGATGGTGTGGAAGCGGGGACCGCGATCGGTGGGCGCACAGACGGACGGTGACATCTCCTGTTCGAGACGCTCTCCCGCCGCGGGGATAAATCCGTCCGTGACTACGGGCGTATTACGCCTTACCGCCTTACCGCTTCGCTGAACGCACGGCTGCGTTCTTTGGAAACGGTCACGATTCGGACTGGATGTGAGCGTGACCTACGTCACCGAGCGTTCCTCGTTTACTGGGGTGACGACGAAGCTCCCTGAGTGACTCAACTGACACCGCCGGTTGTGTCTGAGTTCAGGCTAGCCGCCGAGATGCGAGCCCTTCGCCGACCAGTCGTTGTCGGCCGTGTGGTGTGCACCTCGCCGGTCGTCTACTCGTCCTGATACTCTATGGACTGGATAGTCTTTCTTCCATCTTCTGTATACTTGTATACAGCGTCCTCTTCTTCACCTTTCGTCTCGTTGTGTGATCCATCGCAGTACGGCTTGTTATCTGACAGTCCACACTGACAGATGAACGCGGTTCCACCTTGTTCCTCGAGGTCGTCTTCCGATACTGGTGTCGGTCCGTTTGCTGTGTGCGTAACTTCCCGGGCCATCTTGATCATTGGTAACAGGCACTGCGGTAAAAATCCGTGCATGGTACCGAACCTGACGCGGCGATGATTGAACCGGCTGACGGCAACAGACACCTCATTGGGCTGTCACTCGTACTGGCTCGCTCAGCCGAACGCATTCTGGGTGTTACCCGACACGGTGTGTGTGTCAACGCCGACTGTTCATCGGTCTGTATTACCTGATCACCACGGAGTCTCTGCGTGTATCGACCGACAGATGGCACCCCGCTCATACGGGGTTGGCCGTAGTCATCGGATCGCCCAGCTCAGAAATCGAACGAACCGGATCGGCGAGGGTTACTCGTCTGTGAGCGGCGCGTCGAGATCGATCTCACCGGCGTCGATCTCAGCTTCGACCTCGCGGACGGCGGTCACCATGTTCTCCATCTTCCCGTACGCGATCTCTCGCGGGAGAAGCTTGAGGCCGCAGTCGGGCGACACCGTGAGCTTCTCCGGTGGCACGACCCG
>JARVCL010000162.1:0-6576 GCA_040405695.1 Halorubrum sp.
CGATCCGTGGACACAATGTCGTCCGGAGCGAGCGATCGGTATGGCCGACGACGCAGGGGATCGTTCGCGGGTCGGATCCCTCGCGTCGATCTCGCGCGGAGCCTCGCTGTACACCGTCGGGAAAGTCGTCTCCGACGCTGGCGAGTTCCTGTTGCACCTGCTCGTCTCGCGGTTCTTGGGGGCCGCAAGCTACGGCCTCTTCGCGTACGGGAAGACGCTCGCGTTCACGGCGCTGCTGCTCACCAACCTCGGCTCCGACGAGTCGATCCTCAAGTACCTCCCACAGTACGCGGACGACCCGCGAACGCGACGGTTCCTCCTTGGACTGGCGTGGGTCACCTCCGCCGGCGGCGGGCTGGTCGTCGCCGGGGCGCTGTTCGTGCTCGCCCCGACTATCTCGGCGCTAACACTCGAAGACTCGCGGTTCGTCGCGGTGCTCCGACTGTTCGCGGCGATACTCCTCGTCGACACGCTCGCGAACCTCCTGTACGCGACGTTTCGGGCGGTAGAGCGCGTCGAGTACGAGGTCGCGACCAAACGGCTGCTCAAGCCGACGCTCCGCGTGGCCGGCGTCGGAGCGACTATCGCTGTCGGGGGATCGCTGTACGGCGTCGTCGTCGCAATGGGAGCGGCCAGCGTGGTGACGCTGGCGGTCGCCGCCCTGCTCTTCTTCCAGCGACTCGATGTCCGGCCGACACTCCGTTCACCTGGCGACGCCCGCCAAACCGTCCGCGAGTACTACGGCTACTCGCTCCCCCTGACCGCAAAGGAGGCCGGAACGGTGATGCAGGGCCGGGTCGACGTCCTGATGGTCGGGTTCTTTCTATCCTCGACCGCGGTCGGGGTGTACAACGTTGCCGTGCTCGTCGCCAGCGTGTTGTACGTCCCCCTACTCGCGTTCAACCGACTGTTTCCGCCCGTGGCGGCGCGGCTGTACGCAGAGCGCCGACGTGCAGATCTGACCGCCATCTACGGCGTCGTCACTCGGTGGACACTCACCGCCAGCCTGCTCGTAGCGGTGGTCGTCGTCGTGTTTCGCGTCGAAATCTTGTCGCTGTTCGGCCCGGAGTTTACGGCCGGAACGGTCGTGTTGGCGCTGTTCGTCCTCAGCCAGCTGTGGAACTGTGCGACCGGGCCGAGTGGGTACCTCCTGATGATGACCGATCACCAGTACGCGGTGATGGCCAACGAGTGGGTGTTCGGCGTCGCCAACGTCCTTCTCAACCTCCTGTTCATTCAGGCGTTCGGGCTCGTGGGGGCCGCGCTCGCGTCCGCCGGCGTGCTCGCGGCACGGAACCTCACGAAGGTGGCCGAGGTGTGGTACTTCGAGCGACTCCACCCCTACTCGCGGTCCTTCCTGAAGCCGCTCGGCGCGGCAGCCATCGCCGCCGGCGGGGCGCTCGTGGTCGACGCCGCCCTCGTGGGGGTCACCGCGCTCGTGGTCGGTGCCGTCGTCGCGACGGGACTGTACGTCGCCGTTCTCGCGGCGGCCGGAATCGAGTCTGTCGACCGCGAGGTGTACCGGCTGGTCACCACCTCACGCGAGGAGTGAGACGTGTCGGTGCGGCTGGCGGTCCGACCCGCCTCGTTTATTTCGTTTCGCTCGCTCGCACCGATCATGCGTGCGTTCTTCGCCGTCGACCTTCCCGATGACCTCACGGACCCGCTCGCCGAGGTGCAGTCGACCATCGACGACGCCGCTGGCCTCACCACCGTCGACCCCGCGCAGGCACACGTGACACTGAAGTTTCTCGGCGACGTGCCGACACGTGAGTCGGACGGCCCCAATTCGGGAGCGGAAGCCGAGCCGTCCAGCGTCGACGGTGGGCCCACCGTCGACGATGTCGTCGAAGCGGGCGCACAGGCGATAGACGACGCCGACCTCGACCCGTTCGACTGTTCGGTGGCGGGACTCGGCGTCTTCCCTTCGCTGGAGTACATCTCCGTCGTTTGGGCGGGAGTCGATCAGGGTTCAGCGGCACTGACGCGACTCCACGAGTCGCTGGAGGCCGAGACGATCGCACTCGGCATCGATCCCGAAGACCACGCGTTCACGCCGCACGTCACGCTGGGACGGCTGAACGGCAGACGGGGGAAAGCGCTGATACAGCGGGCGGTTCAAGAGCAACACCCAGTGGTGGGGTCGTTCACGGTGAGCGAGATCCGGCTCGTCGAGTCGACGCTGACGCCCGAGGGCCCGTGTTACGAACCAGTCGAGACGTTCGAGTTGGGGTGATCAAGGCGGCTCAGTGCTCCCTGTCGACTGGTGTCTCGGTCGTGTCGGCAGCGTCGTCAGGGTCGACAGAGTCGGCGAGGGTGGCAGAGTCGACGCCTGGGTGTTCGACGCGGACGCGGGTGACTCGTGTCGGGGTCGCCCCCGTCACGGTGAGCGCGACGTCGTCGAACTCGACGCGGTCGCCCTCCTCCGGGAGACGACCGACGACAGCTGTGATGAGTCCGGCGACCGTCTCGAACTCACCGGCGGTGGGGAGGTCGATCGACAGGCTCTCGTTGAGGTACACCACTGTCGTCCAGCCGTTGACGACGGCGGTCCCTGCACCCGTGAGGCGAACGTGTTCGGTTTCGCCGCGACCGACGATCTCGCCGACGACTTCTTCGATCAGATCCTCGATGGTCGCGAGTCCGACGACCGCACCGAACTCGTCGACGACGATGGCCATCCGGACACCGTCGTCGCGCATCTCCGCGAACAGTTCGTCGACCGGCTTCGACGCTGGGACGAACGTTGGCTCGCGCAGGGTGCTCGCGAGGTCCGCGCCGGTCGCGTCCGCGCGTATGGCGTCGCGAACGTCAACGATCCCCACCACGTCGTCACGGTTCTTGCCGTAGACGGGGAGCCGTGTGACGTGTTCGCTCGCCGCCGTCTCGATCACCGCCGCAGGCGTCGCGGTATCGGGAACGGTCACCATGTCGGTGCGGGGGACCATCACGGCCGTGACACGAGTCGCTTCGAGGTCGAGGACGCCGCGGATCATCGCGCTCTCCGTCGGGTCGAGTGCGCCACCCGCCTCACCCGAGAGGACGATCGTCTCGATCTCCTCGCGGCTCACGTACGACCCGATTTCGGTGTCACCGCCGATGAGCCGCGTCACCGCCCCAGAGACTGTCTCGAAGACGAACAGCACGGGCCGAAGAACACGTTGTGCCACCGTCACCGGGTGAGCGATCCGCAGCGCGTGTTTCTCGGCGTTCGCGACCGCGTACGACTTCGGTGCGATCTCGCCGAAGATGATGACGAAGAACGAGGTGAACACCGTGGACCCGGTCGCAGCCTGGCCCGCCGGCAGGTACTGGACGAGCACCGCCGTGGCGACCGAGGCGGCCGCGATGTTGGCGACGTTGTTGCTGACGAGCGCGGTGACGAGGAACCGCTGTGGGTTCTCCCGCAGCGTCGCGAGCGCCGTACTACCGGGGACACCCTCAGCGACGAGGCTGTCGACACGGTGTTTCGCGACAGAGAAGACAGCGAGTTCGGAACTGGAGAAGAAGCCGCTGACCGCGGTCAACACGACTATCGCGACCACCCCGAACAGCGTGAACGTGAGGTCCATATCGACGCAATGATCTCAATCCGAAAGGGTGTACCGGCGACGACGCGCGACAGGATGGCGTCCCGTCACTGGGGTCTGGTGTGGAAGACTGCTCGCTCGGTAGCGCCTGAGCAACGAGAGCGAGGTCGTGTGCGGCGGGTCGACTCGCGCACGGACGCAGCATCGTCGATGTCCACGAACGGCGTGTTTCCACTCGAAACGAAGGGGTTACATAACCACGATCGCGGATCGGTATCACCTATCGCGGCCGGGATCGAGCCGCCGTCAGCCGACCGGCAAAACCGCGCGATGAGGAAAGGGTTAACCTCGCGCCGCCGGTCCCTACGGACATGAAGGTGCTCGTTACGGACCCCATAGCCGATCCCGGCCTGGATCGGTTACGAGAGGCCGGCCACGAGGTGGTAACGGCGTACGATGTCGAGGGCGACGCGCTGTTGAACGCCGTACGCGACGCCCACGCGCTCATCGTGCGGTCCGGAACCGACGTCTCGGCCGCGGTGTTCGACGCCGCAGACGACCTCGTGATCGTCGGCCGAGCTGGCATCGGCGTCGACAACATCGACATCGACGCCGCCACCGACCACGGCGTTATCGTCGCCAACGCGCCCGAGGGCAACGTCCGTGCGGCCGCCGAACACACCGTAGCGATGGCGTTCGCCGTCGCCCGGTCGATCCCGCAGGCGCACGGTCGGCTGAAGAGCGGCGAGTGGGCGAAGGGAGCGTTCCTCGGCACCGAGGTGAACAACAAGACGCTCACCGTCGTCGGGCTCGGTCGCGTCGGTCAGGAGGTGGCCAAGCGGCTCGACTCGCTCGGGATGGACCTCGTGGTGTATGACCCGTACATCTCCGAGGAGCGCGCCGAACGGCTCGGCGCAGAGCTGGTCGACGACCTCCACGAGGCGCTCGGCCGCGGCGACTTCGCCACGATTCACACCCCGCTGCTCCCGGAGACGGAGGGAATGATCGGCGAGGCGGAGCTCGCCCAGCTGGAGGGTGGCTACCTGATCAACTGCGCCCGGGGCGGCATCGTCGACGAGGCTGCTCTCGCCGACGCGGTCGCAGACGGCACCCTCGCGGGCGCCGCGCTCGACTCCTTCGCCGAGGAGCCGCTGCCCGAGGACTCGCCGCTTTTGGACGTCGAAGATATCGTACTCACGCCGCACCTCGGCGCGTCGACCGAGGCGGCACAGGAGAACGTCGCCGTCGACACAGCAGAGGCCGTGCTCGCGGCGTTCAACGACGAGCCGGTGTTGACCGCGCTCAACGCACCGTCCGTCGACGAGACCGCCTTCCCGCGGATCGAGCCGTACATCGCGGTGGCAGAGACCGCAGGGAAAGTAGCCGCACAGCTGCTCGACGGGCGAATCACGAGCGTCGAGGTGACCTACGAGGGCGACATCGCCGCCGAGGACATCGACCTCGTCACGGCGTCGGCGTTGAAGGGCGTGTTCGAGCCGCTGGAGTGGCAGGTGAACGCGGTGAACGCTCCGCGGCTGGCCGAGGAGCGCGGTATCGAGGTGACCGAGTCGAAGACCCGACAGACCGACGACTTCCAGAGTCTCGTCCGAGTAACGGTCCACAACGGCGACGACGAACTCGCCGTCGAAGGGACGCTGTTCGCGGGCGAGGACCCGCGGATCGTTCGGATCGACGGGTTCCGTGTCGACGCGGTCCCGTACGGCCACATGCTCGTCGCGCGAAACACCGACGAGCCGGGCGTCATCGGGCTCATCGGCACCGTGCTCGGCGACCACGGCGTCAACATCGCCGGCATGTACAACGCCCGTGAGACGCAGGGGGGCGAGGCGCTCACCGTGTACGACCTCGACCACGACGTACCCGACGAGGCGATCGAATCCCTGCTCGGCGACGATCGGATCGTTGAGGTGACGGAGATCACTCTCGACGACGAGGCGGCCCGCGAAGCGGAGCTGTAAGCGACGGCGGCGATCTGCGGTCGAGTCCGTCTCGGAGAAACGGAACGGGTGGCGCTGTTGAAGTTCTTAGATAGTGATAGGTTTTGCGCGGCGTGCGGGATACAGAGGATGTATTCAGCAGTGGCTAGTGCTTGATTGCAAAAATAGAATCTGCTCTGCGCGTTAATTGTTCTTCCCAGAGCGGTTATAACCGTGCTCTCGCCTGTGGGCTCGAACGTCGACGTATGTCTTAGCACCCACGATAAGAGCGAGTAGTCCAACAGGAGATCCGGTAAACGTTATTGTGGCCCCCGCAAAGATTACCGTTCCAAGGAGCCCGTATAGTCGGGGAAACGGCTCAACCAACAGCGTGACTGGGCCTTTCTGTTCGTACTCACGACCTTCGAGGAAATCGACTCGATAAGAAACGATGTGTGTCACAGAAAGTGCAACGGCAGCACCGAGTACAACGAGCGGAGAAGCAGCTTCGACGCCAGCTAAATCGTCTGGAAGTGAAAACAGCGGGAAGACAAGAAAACCCCAGAACACAGCGTAGGTGCCGAGAAAATCCCGAAAGACGCGTCCTCGTGGTTTGCCGACCAGTGAGCGTATTGTCCGAGACTCTCCCGACCCCATTAGACTATACTCCCAGTTTGGAAGCTCTTCGGGGTTGTCTGTCCCTTCAGCACGCCGGATCTTCGCGGCGGTTGCCGCGCCGATGACGCCTACCTCAACCCAGTAGACAACCAACAGCGCGTGGAGATCGACGTTAAATATGAAAAAGCTGACAAGCGGAATGGCATTTCCGGCGATGATCACCCCGAGAGCAACCCGGCGGGGTACTCGCATTAAACATCAGTTCTCCACATAGTGTATAAATGGTTCTGCTGTGCAGTTGTGATGTATCCGTACTCTGTATCGACTGATCTTTCGATGGAATACCGGTGTAAGACTCACGCGCTGTATTTACCACGTCCCTCGTATCAGATGTGAAGGGTTTCAGTAGAGCCGAAAGGGTCTATTTCTCGCGTGAGAACGGCAGGGCATGGTCGACGCCGAGGTCCACGTCATCGATCGCGGGGAGATCC
>JARVCL010000163.1:0-6564 GCA_040405695.1 Halorubrum sp.
GACGGTGTCGACGTAGCTCGGGCATCGTCGAATTCAATCGTCCAGACCGTTGTGGGATCAGTAGGTCCCTCGTTGACTGAGCGGGTTCGTCCGGATCCACGTCCGTTCACTGGCCATTCACCTGTAACCGCTTTGAATGAACCGGTCGCACTGTCCCGCGAAAGACATCCAGCAAGACCGATGCTGCTAGCTCCCAGCAGTGAAACTGTCCGACGACGTGTGATGGAGGGCATTTTGATACTGCGCTTGTAAACGGAAGATCACCCTTGGTCAAAGGTTTTTTCGAACTCACACGTAACGAGGGGTACCATGCTGAATGTGCGCCCCGTATTCGGGCACGCACCTTGTGTCAGAGACGGTGATTTTAGCGGAGCGTGACAGCCCGAACGACCGACACGACTTATACGCAGGACGGCAGAGACACGAACAGTGAGCGACACCTACCGCACGGTCGCCAGACGGGCGACGGCGACGTTCGAGGTTCGAGGGTCGGAGTTCCTCGGGCACGTCGCACCCGCGGACACGGTCGCCGAGGCGGAACGCGTCATCAAGGCCGTCGAGACAGCGTACGCGGACGCGACGCACAACGTGCCGGCGTACCGGGTGCCGGCCGGCGAGGCGTCCGAGCGGACCCCCGAGTCGAACGTGCTGTTGCGGGAGTACGGCGACGACGACGGGGAACCGAGCGGCTCAGCCGGGAAGCCGGCGCTGAACGTCCTTCAGCAGCGTGAGGTTCGCAACGTCGTCTGTGTCGTCACCCGGTACTACGGCGGGACGAACCTCGGCGTCGGCGGGCTGGCGAGAGCGTACTCGCGGGCGGTCAAAGAGGGTCTCGACGAGGCTGGCGTCGTCGAAGAACGGCCTCACCGGCAGCTCGTGGTGCACACCGGTTACGACGACTCCGGGACCGTCCGCGGCGTGATCGAGTCGTCGGGCGTGTCGTTCGACGCCGACTACGACGAACGGGTCCGGTTCGAGCTTCGCGTCCCGGTCGACGATGTCGAGCCGCTGGTCGAACGACTCAACGACGCGACGAGCGGGCGCGTCGAGATCGACTGACCACAGATACCTGACGAGCGGCGGGTGAGCGACAGCGACACCACGGCGAGCGCGAACACGCGGTCACACGACAGCGCGGATCAGCTGAACTTCCGGACGGTCATCTCTAGTGTGTCGAGGTCGAGGATGGGCGCGTAGCCGGCGTCGGGGTCGATGTTGACGGACTTTTGGAAATCGGTCTGCGCCTGCCAACAGCCGGAGTTGACCGCGAGTACGTCGTGGTACTTCCCCCATCCGAGCTTGTGCACGTGGCCGGTGTGGAACACGTCGGGCACGTCATCGATGACGAGGTAATCCCGCTCTTCTGGGGCGACACGCGTGTGTCCGCCGAACTGCGGCGCGACGTGGCGCTTTTTCAACAGTTGGTACATCGCCTTGTGCGGCTCGTCGTAACTCGCCTTCTCGTCGGGGAGTTCGGCTATCACCTCGTCGAGGGAGACACCGTGGTACATCAACACGTCGACGCCCTCGACGGTGACCGTCGCGGGGTTCGAGACGATTCGGGCGTCGTGAACGTCCATGATCGAGCGGAGCTCCTCGGTGAAGCCGGGCTGTGGCTCCGCCAATCGGACGGCGTCGTGGTTGCCAGGGATCATCACGATCTCGGTGTCTGCGGGTACCGCTTTGAGGTGCTCGGCGAACCGCTCGTACTGGTCGTAGATGTCGACCACCTCGAGCTCCTCGTCCTGACCGGGGTAGACGCCGACGCCCTCGACCATGTCGCCAGCGATCAGCAGATACTCGACGGGCGCGGCCTCGGCGGTGTGGAGCCAGTCGGTGAACCGGCTCCACGCGTCGGCCATGAACTCGTCGCTGCCGACGTGGACGTCCGAGACGAGCGCCGCCTGAACGTGTCGGTCGGCCCCGCCGGTGGTGCGGGTTCGCGGGATGTCGGGGAAGTGGAGCGAGTCGGCAAAGAGGATCCCGGAGTCGTCGGCGAGCGTTCCATCGACCGCGACACACTCGTCCATGAGGATCTCGTCGACGACATCGGCGAGCCCCTTGTCTTTCATGACGAGCGCTGGAAACGTTCCGGTGGTGTCTTCGAGTTCGATCAGCCAGTGGCCCGACTTCGTCGAGCGGACATCGTTGACGAGACCGATCATCGCCGCCTCGCTGCCGCCAGGCATGTCCGCGATCGCCGTCGCCGGGCGATGGTTGACCCGCCCGCGGAGCAGCTTCGAGAGTCGTTCATACCGGTCGCGGAACGTCCGGACGAAGTCGTCGTACGTGCCGGTTCCGGTGCTGTTGCCGGTCATGTCGTTCGCGATCTCGAGTTCGCGGCGCGACGGGTCGCGATCGTGGTCGGCAGCGTCGTGTGGGTCTCCAGAGACCGACACATCCGCGGCCGCAGGAGGTGAAGACCCACGGACGGCGGCATCCGCGTCGGCGTCGGCATCAGTGTCCACGGCCGAAGGCGGCGTGGCGTCGGCGGCTGTGGCGTTTGCGGGCCCTGTGCTGTCGGCCGCAGTGGGATCAGTCGTGGTCGGATCGGTCGGGTGGGCGTCGGTCGGAGGACCGCCCGGCTCGACGGCGTCCGACTCGGGCAACCCCTTCGTTTCAACTGGAGATCTTCCGGGCTCGGTCGGTCTCTCAGCGGATTCGGCCGAGGAATCGGTGTCGTACTCCGGCGGCCGCACACCGCCGTGGTCGGCGAGAGCCTCACGGACGTGTTCGACCGTGATGCGGAGGGCATCGTCGGGGGCGTGGTCGACGACCGCCTCGAGCGTGTCGTCGGGATGCTCGGCACCCGCGAGCAAGGTCACCGCCTCGCGTTCCGCGTTGTATCCGCGGCTGGCGAGTTCGCTAACGATCCGGGCGTTCGACTTCAGCGGCACGAACGAACCGACGGGAGAACGACTCAAAACCGTTCCGGAGCGTGGCGTTGTCCGCCGCACCGACTCGGCTGTTCACCGGTCCCGATCGAATCCGGCGGCGAACGTCGACGCGGAGACGGAGAGGACCGTCGGGCGGCCGTGTGGGCAGGCGAACGGACGGTCGCATTCGCCGAGTCGGTCCAGCAGCGACCGGATCGCGGCGACATCGATGTCGTCACCCTGTTTCAGCGACGGGTGACAGGCGAGGTCCGCGAGCAGTCGCTCGCGTGCGTCACGGCCGTCTCGGCCGTCCGTGTTCGGTGCTGGCTCACCTTCCGACACCGTCGACAGTGCGTCCCGGAACGCCGTCGCGTCGACAGCGCGGCCGAACGGAGCGGGAACCGAACGGAGCCGCACCGTTCCGCCGCCGAACGGCTCGGTCTCGAAGCCGAGCGCCGCCAGCTCGTCGGTGTGTGACTCCGCGACAGCCGTCTCGGCCGCCGACAGCGACACCGTCACCGGTGGGTCGAGCGTGGCGGTCGGAACGGGGTCGTCCGCGAACACCCGCTGTAGCCGCTCGTAGTTCACCCGCTCGTGGGCGGCGTGTGCGTCTATCACGAGGAGTTCGTCGTCCGACTCGACGAGCGCGTACAGGTCGCGGAAGGTGCCGATCGGCTCCGCGTCGGCGAACGTCGCCGGCCGAGAGCCGTCCGTGTCGCCGACCGGGTCGAGCGCGGTTTCGAGATCCGTCGCGACGTCGGCCCGTCGCCGGAGGTCCGCGCCGGTGAGCGCGTCCGTGACCGCAGACTCGACTGCGTCGGCGACGACGGTGGCATCACGGATCGCGACCTCGCGTTTCGCCGGGTGAACGTTCGGGTCGATCCGCTCGGGGGGAACGGAGACGTCGACGGCGGCGACCGGTTCGCGGCCGTTCGGGAGCAGCCGGTCGTACCCTGCTCGCACCGCGCCGGCGAGCTGATCGTCGCGAACCGGACGACCGTTGACCGACACCCGGAGGTGGTCACGCGACGCTCGGGTGACTGACGGGTACACGAGCACCCCGGCGACCCCGATCGAGAGGTCGTCGTCGGAGCCAGCTGTGAGACTCGCCGACAGCGTCGTAGACTGACTCGCCGTCTCACGGTCGTAGATTCCGAGCAGAGCGTCGGTAACGCCGGTTCCTGGCGTCGACAGCGTCTGCGATCCGTCGTGGTCGAGGGTGAACGCGACACGGGGGTTCGCGAGCGCGTACTCCGCGATCAGGTCCGATATCCGCGCGAACTCCGTGCGCGACCCGGCGAGTGCCTCTCGCCGGGCGGGCCGCGTCGCGAACAGGTCCCGAACGACGACCGTCGTTCCGCGGGCACGACCGGCATCGGCGACCTCGATCGAATCGTCTTCTCGGGTCACCTCGGTCGGCTCGTCCACAGTCGTTCCGCCGTCACCGGTCGTTGCCCCGTCGGTGGTCGTTGCCCCCGGTCGCTCTCGCGTGTCGACGACAACTCGGGTGCCGACGGCATCGCCGTCGGCTGTCGTCAGTTCGAGTTGGGCGGCGTCGGCGATGGCGGCGAGCGCCTCCCCACGGAATCCGAGCGAGTCGACGCCGACGGGGGTCGCGTCGGGCGCGAGTTTGCTCGTCGCGTGTCGCTCGACCGCGAGCCGGGCGTCCGCGCGACACATCCCGTGGCCGTCGTCGGCTACCCGTATCCGGTCGGTTCCGTCGCCGTCGACCGCCACCTCGATCCGAGACGCGTCGGCATCGAGCGCGTTGTCGACGAGTTCGGCGACGACCCGGGCAGGACGAGTGATCACCTCGCCGGCGGCGATCCGGTCGACAGTAGCGGGGGCGAGCCGACGAACCGGTGTACGGTCGGTGGGGCGGTTTCTGCCGGCTCGCTCGCCATTCGGTCGTTCACCGTCCGGCCGCGCGCCGTCTTGGCGCTCGTCACCGGCGAACGAGTCGTCGCCGGTGTCGGAGTGGTCCGTCGTCATCGGCGACCCAACTCGTCGTCGGCTTCGATCCGGTCTTGGAGGTCGTACAGCGTGTTCAACGCCTCCATCGGAGTCGTTCGCGCGAGGTCGATGTCGCGGAGCTCGGCAGCCACGTCGGCCGGAAGCTCCGCCAGCGAGTCTGACGGGTCGTCCGCGGACGAGTCTGCCGGCGCGGGCGAGTCGGGCGAGGTGGTCGGATCGACGTCCGACGAGTCGGGCGCTCTGTCCCCGTCGGCCTCCTCGGCGAGGAATTCGCGGAGCGAGCGGTCGTCGGTGTCGTCTTGGGGATTCCCGTCGTCGGGATGACTGTCGAACGCCGACGCGTCGTGGCCGTCGTGTCCCGGGGACGGGGGGGTGTCGCCGGCCGCGCCGTCCCGGCGGTCGGCCTCGGTGGCGCTCTCGTCGCTTTCCGCGTCGGCCGCCACCAGTTCACGCGAGCGTTCGACTACAGGAGTGGGAACGCCCGCGAGTTCCGCCACCTCGACACCGTACGACGAGGAGGACGCTCCGCGAACCACCCGGTGAAGGAAGGTGACGTCGCCGTCCTCGCGGGTTGCAGAGAAGTGGAGGTTGAACGCGCGGTCACGCTCTGCCGCCAGGTCGGTCAGTCCGTGGTAGTGTGTGGCAAAGAGAGTGGTCGCGCGCAGCTCGTCGTGGACGAACTCGGCGGCCGCGCGGGCGATTGCTCGGCCATCAGTGGTGGCGGTCCCACGGCCAACCTCGTCGAGCAGCACGAGCGAGTCCGGGCCAGCGTCGTGGAGGATCTCCGTTAACTCGCTCATCTCTCGCATGAACGTCGACTGCCCCCCGGCGATGTCGTCTGACGCGCCGACCCGGGTGAACACTCGCGAGAGAACCGGAAGCCGGGCAGCCTGTGCGGGGACGAACGAGCCGACCTGCGCGAGCACGACTATCAGCGCGACCTGTCGCATATACGTCGATTTGCCGCTCATGTTGGGACCCGTGATCACGGCGACCGACCCCCGCGGGAGGTCCGCGTCGTTGGGGACGAAGGCGTCTTCGGTCCGCTCGACGACCGGATGCCGTCCCCCCTCGATCCGGATCCCAGTGTCGGGGTCGTCGGTCAGTGACGGCCGAACGTAGTCGTTCGCGACGGCGACCACCGCGAGCGACGCAAGCGCGTCGAGGTCGGCGAGGGCGTCGGCGAGCGCCTGCACTCGGTCCGTCTCTTCGGCGACTCGATCGCGCACCTCGACGAACCGCTCGTACTCGAGGGCGTCTGCGCGCTCGGCCGCCCCGACGATCTCCTCCTCGCGCTCTTTCAGCTCGGGCGTGTAGTACCGCTCGCTGTTCTTCAGCGTCTGCCGCCGGTGGTAGTCGTCGGGAACCCGGTCGAGGTTCGCGTCGGTCACCTCGATGTAGTAGCCGTGAACCTGGTTGTGTCCGACCGACAGCGAGTCGATCCCGGTCCGTTCACGCTCACGCGCCTCCAGCTCGGCGACCCACTCGCGCCCCTCACGCTCGGTGGCGCGCAGCGCGTCGAGCTGGTCGTCGAACCCCTCGCGGATCACTCCGCCCTCGGTGATCTCCTGTGGGGGGTCGGGCGCGATGGCGTCGGCTATCAGCTCACGGACCTCGGTGATCTCGTCGAGCCGGTCGTGGAGAGCACGGAGGTGGTCGGTTCGAGGACACGACCCGTTCGGGTCGTCCACGGCAGCCGTCGCCGGGGGATCGG
>JARVCL010000164.1:0-6551 GCA_040405695.1 Halorubrum sp.
CGATGCGACCGGCGGCGGCCTCGACGACCTCGCGGCGCGGGTGGCCGCCGCCGACGTGCTGGTGAACGCCACGACCGTCGGGATGGAGGAGGACGCGACCCCGGTGCCGGCCGAGGCGCTGCACGCGGAGTTGGCCGTGCTCGACGCGGTGTACACGCCGATCGAGACACGCCTGCTGGCCGACGCCGCGGCCGCAGGCGCGACCACCGTCGACGGCGCGTGGATGCTGCTGTTTCAGGGCGTCGAGGCGTTCGAACGGTGGACGGGGCGGGACGCGCCGGTCGACGCGATGAACCGGGCGCTCCGCGATCAGTTATAAGCGACTCCTCCCGGCCGCGGAGCGCCGGATAAACAGCTCCAGTCAGCCACGACGGTGGTTATAAACCGAACGGGTTCGCTAACAGTCCCGCGGTGACGATCAATGCGACGGAGAGGCCGGCGGCCGCGTAGAAGAACGGTTTGGCGTCGCTCGCCGCGCCCGCGAGGTTGCCGTCGAGTCCCGCCACCGTCTTCGAACTGGCGACCTCGACGAGCCCGGTGATGAGGAACCAGAGAACGAGCATCGTCAGGACGGTGTGGCCCCGTCCGGTGCCGGTGAGCGTGTCGAGCGTGTACAGCTGGCCGGCCATGTGCCCGCCCGTCGCGACGAAGACGAGCGCGCCGATCCGGGTGATCCATCGGAGCCGACTCACGACCGTCGAGAGCAGTTCTTGTCCGACTGCGCCACGGGTCGCCGACGGGACGATCGCGATGGAGACGAACAGCACGCTCCCCGTCCAGAGGATGGCGAATCCGACGTGGAGCGACCACATGACGGCGTGAGTCAGCGACATACCAGTCGTTGCGTCCGGCGGTTCTTATACATCGGTGAAACGATCGGGAACGGCGGCGTCTGCACGGTCCACAGGCTCCCACTCGTTGCCAGCGATGCGTGGTCCGCAAAAACTCACCCGTCGCCGGTGTTTAAATATCCCGCGCGTATATTCCTCACCAATGGCACTATTACAGAAGATCAAAGAGAAACTCGGAATCGGAACCGGATCGACGGACCGTGACGCCGGTGAGACCACGGTGACAGTCGAGAAGGAGGCCGAAGCAGCCGGGGGCGAGACGGCTGAGACCGAGCGAACGAGCGCGGGAACGACGCCCGAGCCGGTCGGCGAAGCGGACGAGGAGGTGGGGCCAGACGACGAGTCGGCGACGGACACGGCAGACAGCGCGTCAGCCGACCCGGACACGACGGCCGACACCAGCGAGAGCCCGGAACCGGACGCGGAGCCAGCGGCGGGCGGAAGCGACACCGAGGGAGCGACCGACGCCGAGGGCGACCCGGTCGAAGCGATCAAGGGTATCGGGCCGGCGTACGGCGAGCGATTGGGCGAGATTGGCATCGTGACCGTCGCGGACCTCGCAGCCGCGGACGCCGCCGAGGTCGCGGCGGGAGCGAAAGTCGGCGAGAAGCGGGCGGCGACGTGGATCCAGCGAGCCGAGGAGTTCTGATACGGGTCGGGGGGATCGGTGCTCGTGTGGCGACCGCAACCGTTTCGGCGGTCCCGCGAGAACAGCGTCCATGCACGGTTTCGTCCACACCGACCGGGCGCGATTCCGCGAGATCGCCGCGGCGGCCCCCGCGGGCGCTCGGGTTCCGGTGGAACTCCGAGGTGCCGTCGACGACCCGTTCGAGGCGTTTCGCCGGGCGCGCGACGGTCCAGGCGGCTTCTTTTATGAGACGACCGGCGGCCAGCCGGGATGGGGGTACTTTGGAGTCGACCCGACCGAGCGGCTGACGGTCGGGCAAGCAGCGACCGTCGCCCGGGAGGACGCAGGGATCGACGGCGACGGTCCGAGAGCCGACGACGAGACCCGAGGCGGCGCGGAGGCGACCGGCGATTACCGTCGTCCGACGCCGACGCTCGCGGCGCTTGAGGGCGCCGTCGACGGCGAGACGCTCGTCCGGGGCGACTGTGACGTTCCGTATCCGTGTGGCGTCTTCGGCTGGCTCTCGTACGACGTGGCCCGTGAACTGGAGACGTTTCCCGAGTCGGCTCCGGACGGGCCGGGAGCGGTCGACGACCGGGGGCTCCCGCGGCTGCAGGCCGCGTTGTTCGACCGCGTGGCCGCGTGGGAGTGTCCCATCGAGGGAGACCGAGTCACGCTCCGTGTGACCGCCTGTCCGCGGTTGCCGGCCGAGGCCGACGACGCGACCGTCGATGACGCTTACGATCGGGGGGTCAGCCGAGCCGGCGAGTTGCTATCGCGGATCCAGACGGGCGACCCGAGCGTCGGCGCTCCGCCCGTCACCGGGTCGGATTCGATCGACACCGCCGACGGGGCACAGACCAGCGACAGCGGGCCGACCGCCACGTTCGAGAGCGAAACCGGGCAGGCGGCGTACACGGACGCCGTCCAGCGAGTCAAGGCGTACGTCCGTGACGGCGACACGTTCCAGGCGAACGTCTCACAGCGGCTCCGCGCGCCCGCCGTCGTGCATCCGGTGGCGGCGTACGATGCGCTCCGCCAGGTCAACCCTGCTCCGTACTCCGGACTGTTGGAGTTCGAGCGCGACGGACTCGGAGCGGACCTCGTGAGTGCGAGCCCCGAACTCCTCTTAGAACGGATCCCGAGCGACGACCCCGAGGAGGGCGCGCAGCTCCGCACCGAGCCCATCGCTGGCACGCGACCGCGCGGCGAGGACGGCGAGGCCGACGCGGCGCTGGAGGCTGAACTGACAGGCGACGCGAAAGAGCGGGCGGAACACGCGATGCTCGTCGACCTCGAGCGAAACGACCTCGGGAAGGTCTCGCAGTTCGGGACGGTCGACGTGACGGAGTACCGTCGGGTGGACCGCTACTCGGAGGTGATGCACCTCGTGAGTCTCATCGAGGGGGACGCGCGACCGGACGTGGGGCTGGCCGACGCGCTCGCCGCCTGCTTCCCTGGCGGGACGATCACCGGCGCGCCGAAGCCGCGAACGATGGAGATCATCGACGAACTGGAGGCGACCCGTCGTGGGCCGTACACCGGGTCGATGTTCGCGGCGGGGTTCGACGGCCGGCTCACGGCTAACATCGTCATCCGAACGCTGGTTCGCACCGAGGACAGGTACCACCTGCGCGTCGGCGCGGGGATCGTCCACGACTCCGAACCCGACGCGGAGTACGCAGAGACGCTGGCGAAGGGGCGCGCGCTGGTGACCGCCATCGACGACGCGCTCTCTGCGGGCGATCTGGCGATCGCCGAGGAGGCGGCGGAGGAGACGCAATGACCCGGTCGGAGACCGACGGCAGAACGGGAGTGACGGGCCACGACGCCGAGACCGAGGCGACCGGCCGTAACCTGCGAGAACGGTCGGGTGAGCGTGACGCGGGATGGCGACCCGGCGAGGGCGACGCCGACGCTCGAATACTCGTGATCGACAACTACGACTCGTTCGCGTACAACCTCGTCCAGTACGTTGGGGAGGTCGCCAGCGCGGTGACGGTCCGGCGGAACGACGCGGTCGACCTCGAGGAGATCCGGCGCATCGATCCGAACGGCGTCGTCGTCTCACCGGGACCGGGAACCCCGCAGTCTGCCGGCGTCTCCATCGACACGTTCGCGCTCGACCGGCCCGTCTTCGGCGTCTGTCTCGGCCACCAGGCGCTGTGTGCGAACCGCGGAAGCCGCGTGGGCCACGCACCGGAGGTCGTCCACGGCAAGCCGTCGACTATCAGCCACGACGGATCCGGCGTGTTCGCCGGGCTGCCGGACCGGATCCGGGTCGGCCGGTACCACTCGTTGTGTGTCGAGCGCGCCGACCTCCCCAGAGAGCTGGTAGAGACCGCCCGGACGGAAGACGAACGCGAGGTGGTGATGGGGGTGCGTCACCGCGAGAAGCCGCACGTCGGCGTGCAGTTCCACCCCGAGAGCATCCTCACGCCGGAAGGGAAACGTATCGTCGAGAACTTCGTCGACCTGTGTGATCGCCATGGGTGATCGCGTGGAGTCGGGAGGGTCCGCAGAGCGGTACTCCCACGTCGACGGCGATCTCGTTCCGGCCGCAGAGGCGACCGTCCACGTCGAAGACCGGGGGTTCGCCTACGGCGACGCGGCGTTCGAGACCCTGCGAGCGTACGGCGGCGAGGTGTTTCGGTGGGAGGCGCACGCCGACCGACTCGCCGATACCTGCGAGACGCTCGCGCTGACACACGGGCTGTCGGACGCCGAGTTAAAGCGGCGGATCGACGAGACGCTCGACGCGAACGAGTTCGGAGACGCCTACGTGAAGTGCTCGATCACCCGCGGGCGACAGCCGGGAACGCTCGACCCACAGCCCGACGTCGACCCGACGGTCGTCGTGATCGCCAAGCCGCTTCCGCGGGGCGGCGTCGATTCTGTGCCCGTACACGACGGCCCCGCAACGCTCCAGACGACCAAAACCCGGAAGATAGCCGATCGTGCGATCCCGGCGGCCGCGAAGACGCACAACTATCTCAACGGGATCCTTGCCCGGCTCGAACTGCGCGTGACGGGCGCCGACGAGGCCATGATCCTCGACCCGGAGGGACACGTCGCCGAGGGGGCGACGGCGAACCTCTTTTTCGCCGACGGAACCGCGCTGAAGACGCCGTCACTCGACGGACCGGTCCTGCCGGGCGTCACCCGCGAAACCGTCATCGACATCGCCGAGTCGGAGGGGATCCCGGTCGAAGAGGGATCCTACACCCCGAACGACGTGCGAACCGCCGACGAGGTGTTCCTCACGAACTCGACGTGGGAACTGCGCCCGGTGACGCGGGTCGACGGGATGGCCGTCGACGGCGACGGCGACGGGGCGGCGGGGCCGCTCACGACGCTGCTCTCACGGCTGTTCGACCGCCGGATAGAGGAGCGACACTACGACGGCGAGCGGCTGTGACGAGACGCCCGCCGCTCACCGGGCTCCCGAGTCGAAGGCGACGACCGGCGTCTCTCGGCGAGCGAATCCGGCTCGTCGGCGGACGCGTCGACCGCTACCTGTTCGGATTCGCTCACACAGTCCGGGCGTTCAGGGTCGGTGTCGACCCCGAGCGAGACCGAATCGACATCCACGCCAGTTCGTGACCCCTCGGGGTCACTCGCACCGTTGCCGTCGAGGCATCCAGCGGCGGCCACGACGGCCACAGAGCCGAGGGCGTCACGATCTGCCGCCGCTTCGTACAGCGATCGCTAGGAGAACACACCACGTGACTCGTTGGGACCCGGAGGGTGATCAACAGTCTGTGTCGCCACGGCGAGTTGGTCGGTGGATCGTCGATCCGGGTGGACCGCCACCGGGAGACACGTGACACTCCGAACTCGTATTGCTCTGCGGATGCAAACGGAAGCATGGATAGAGCGTTGTACCGGAAGATCGTCGAGGAGTTCTCCGATATTGTGACGATCATCGACTCAGAGGGGACGATCACGTACGTGAGCCCCTCAGTTACGGGAACACTGGGATACGGTTCAGAGGAGCTCATCGGTGCGGTCGGGGACGAGTACCAGCACCCGGACGACCGCGACGCCGTCAGCGAGAGCATCGAACAGCTCCGGGCGGATCCCGACGACACGAAGATGATCGAGACGCGGTTTCGTCGCGCCGATGGCTCGTGGTGCTGGCTCGAAGCGACGCTACAGAACCGGCTCGACGACCCGGACATCGGCGGGATCCTCGTGAGCAGTCGCGATATCTCTGCGCGAAAACGACAAGAAGAGCAGTATCAACAGCTCGCCGAGGAGTACAGAGCGCTCCTCGAGTCCGCAGAGGACAGCATCTTCTTTCTCACCGTCGAGTCGACGGAAGCGACGTGGACGTTCCGGTTCGAACGACTGAACAGCGCTTACGAGGAACAGACCGGGATCACGACCGCCGACGTGCAGGGAAAGACCCCGGTCGACGTGTTCGGCTCAGACCTCGGAGCGGAGCTTCACGCGAACTACAGGCGATGTGTCGAGGCACGGGAACCGATCTCGTACGAAGAGGAGGTTCCCGTCGAGACGGGCGCGCGATTCTGGCACACGGTGCTCGCACCGGTCGTCACGGACGGCGACGTGAGCCGGATCGTCGGGATCACGCGGAACGTCACCGAGCAGGTCAAGCGCGAACGACAGCTCCAGAGCCAGAACGAACAGCTGGACGAGTTCGCGAGCGTGGTGTCACACGACCTGCGAAACCCGCTCAACGTCGCACAGGGTCGGGCGGAACTGCTCGCCGCCGACTGCGACAGCGAGCACCTCGCGCCTATCGTCGACGCGCTCGATCGAATAGCGGAGATCGTCTCCGACACGCTCACGCTCGCCAGACAGGGACAGATCGTCGCAGAGTCCGAGCCGGTGTCGCTCGTCAGTCTGGTCGGTGCGTGCTGGAAGAGCGTTCGGACGGACGCCGCTACCCTCGAGGTCGACGGCGAAGTCACGGTGGTTGGCGACCGAAGCCGGCTCCAGCACGTCTTCGAGAACCTCTTTCGGAACGCGATCGAACACGGTGGACCAGACGTCACCGTCCGTGTCGGCCGGATCGACGACGGGATCTACGTCGAAGACACCGGCCC
>JARVCL010000165.1:0-6438 GCA_040405695.1 Halorubrum sp.
GACCGATACGGTACGCCTCGACGAGTTCCTCGACGGTCGCACCGTGGATCCACTCGTCGAGGATTCGGGCAGTCTTCACCGACTCTAACCACCCCTCGAAGTCGTCGGGTTCGCCCATCTGCGTCGTCAGCTCGGCCGCGTTCTCTCGGGCGAACCGATACATCTCTGCCCGCTCACGGTTTCCGAGGTACGTGTCCTGCATGTCCGGCGTGTCACAGACGACCTCGAACGCGGTGAGAGTGGTCGCATCGGTCATGGTCGCTGCCGTCCGAAGCCCATCGACGATCCGCTCACCCGTCTCCGGTCGAACGTACTGCCGTGAGGTGGTTTCACCGATGGGCGTCGCAACGAGTCGATACGTGTCGACGGTGCCCGTCTCGCGCCGCGTCATCCCCGACGCGACGAGGTCGTCGACTGCGACGGTGACCGCGTCGGCCAACCCACCCGCTCCCGTCTTCCGGGCGTAGAAGGTTCCCTCGAACACGTCGAGGATCTCCGCTTCGGTTCCCGCGAATCCGGTCGCGATCGCCGAGAGAACATGCGTCCGGAGTGAGGCTGGGTCCGCGAGCGTCGACTCGACGGCCTCGGGATCGCCGTCCACGTATCGTTCGACGAGCGCCTCACGGGTCGACGCCTCGCCAACGAGCACCGCCTCGCCGTGTGGGTCGAGGCCGGGCCGCCCCGCCCGGCCACACATCTGATGTACTTCGAGCGTCGGTAACCACTCCATCGAGGACCCGGTGTACCGCTTCTGGTCGCGTACCACGACGCGCCTCGCGGGGACGTTGACGCCCGCCGCGAGGGTGGGTGTCGCACAGATACAGGCGACGGCTCGCTCCCGAAACGCGTTCTCGACAGCGGCGCGGTGGCCCGCACGGAGCCCGGCGTGATGAAAGGCCACCCCGGATCGGAGACAGTCGGCGAGCTGTTGGCCGGTCAGCGTTCCGTCGATGTCCGCTACCTCGTCCGCGATCCGTTCCGCCTCGTCGTCGATCCCCATCTGCTCGGCGAGACCGTCGTCAGCGAGCCGTTCGGCGAGTGCGACCGCCTCGGCTCGCGACCGGACGAAGGCGAGCGACTGGCCGTCGTCCGCGACCGTGTCGGAGACGAGCGCCGCGGTGACTGCCGTGTCGCTGGCGCCGTCTGTGTCGTCGCCGTCGCTCCTGTCGTCGTCGACTGCCGATGTCACGTCCACGTGACGTTCCGTGCCATCGTCGAAGGCGACGTGGCCATCGACACAGACCCCGGTGCGGAGGTCGACCGGCCGCCACTCCGACTCGACGAGTTCGGCGTCGAGCCAGTCGGCGATCGCCTCGGGGTTGTCGACGGTGGCCGACAGCGCGACCACCTGAAGATCCGGAATCCGGCGGCGGAGCGTCGCCAGCGTCACCTCGAGCGTCGGGCCCCGCCGCTCCGCGCCGAGGAGGTGGACCTCGTCGACGACGACGCAGGCCAGTGACTCGATCCAGGTCGCGCCGTTCCGGATGGCGGAGTCCACCTTCTCGCTCGTGGCGACGACCACGTCGTGTCCGGCGAGTTCCTCACCTGCCGCGTCGAAGTCGCCGGTCGAGATGGCGACGTCAACGCCGGGCAGTGCCGCAAACGTCTCGTACTTCTCACGAGCGAGTGCACGGAGCGGACAGACGTAGAGGCCGGGGCCGTCGGCAGTCATCAACGCGAGTTCGGCGACGAACGTCTTGCCCGAGGCGGTCGGCACCGCGGCGACGACGTTCGCTCCCCGGCAGACTCCCGCGTCGACCGCAGCCGCTTGTGGCGGATACAGCTCGTGTATTCCCTGCTCGGCCGCGTGGTCGACGAACGAGTCGGGCAGTGGCAGGTCGGCGACGCGCATTCGATTCTCGGTTCGCCGCGACCGTATTTAAATAGTCGGCGGAGTGACCCGACACCGTTCTGCCCGTGTCGGTCGGATGGACGCTGGCGTCGTGCCGTCTTATTCTTCTTGTGTGTCGAACTCGCGGAACAGCTTCTCGAACTCGTCGCTGTCGTTCGCGACAGTGTCGAGTGTTTCGTCGACGTCCGAACGGAGGCGCTCGATACGCGCGTCGAGTTCCTGATACTCTTCGTTGTCGGCGAGTTCGGTCGCGCTCTTTTCGGCTTCGAGCATCGCCTTCTTCGAGGTCAGCGAGAACAGCTCTTGTACGCCAGCATCGTACTCGGTGCGTTGAAGGAGCCCCTCGACCGTCTCGCGGAGGGTGTCGCTTCTGACGGGCTTGACGAGGTAGTCGTCGAACCCCATCGCGATGATATCGAAGTCCGGTTCGACTGCGGTCACCATCGCGATACGACAGTCGATGTCGCGCCCGCGGACCGCGTCGAGAACATCGTCGCCCGAGAGCCCGGGCATCCGTCGATCGAGCAGGATGGCGTCCACCTCGTCGTCCAGTTCGTCGAGGGTTTCGAGAGCCTCCTGACCGCCGTAGGCGGTGTGGACCTGGTAGTGGTCACTGAGCCATGCGGCGTACAGATCTGCCAGGTCGGGTTCGTCCTCGACGACGAGGACGACCGGTTGTTCGCTCATAGGTTACCCGAGCGACGAGTATCGCTCACATCTTTGGTACTTTGCCGTGCTATATTAAAATACCCTTTCGCCCCGAGATCGACTCGACTAGGTCGGGCTGAAGAGGGCTCGTTCGGCCCGTGGCTTGCCGACGCTGGTTACTCCTGCGGGCTGTAGTTCGGAGCCTCATCTGTGATCATCACGTCGTGTGGATGCCCCTCCGTCTGACCGGCGGTTGAGACCCGGACGAATTCCGCGCGCTCGTGGACCTCGGGAATCGTGTGCGCCCCGACGTACCCCATCCCCGAGCGCATTCCTCCGGTGAGCTGGTGGAGCTCCGAAGCGAGTGTTCCCTTGTACGGAGTCGCGGCCTCGACGCCCTCCGGAACGAACTCCTCACCGCCGTCGTCGTCCTTGAGGTACCGATCACCGCCCCCAGACTTCATCGCGCCGACGGACCCCATACCGCGGTACTGTTTGTACTTCTTCCCCTGCATGGTGATGACCCGGCCGGGTGCCTCTTCGGTTCCCGCGAAGTAGGACCCGAGCATCACCGCGTCCGCACCCGCAGCGATCGCCTTGATAGCGTCGCCTGAGTACCGAATTCCACCGTCTGCAATGACGGGGATGCCGTGTTCAGCAGCCACGTCGGCAACCTCCGAGACGGCCGTGATCTGTGGCATCCCTGCACCGCTGACGACGCGCGTGGTGCAGATCGATCCTGGCCCGATACCGACCTTGAGACCGTCGGCGAACGCGGCGGCCGCCTCAGCAGCCTCACGAGTTCCGATGTTCCCGACGACGACATCGGCGTCCACGGTCTCCCCGATCGCCTCTGCGGATTCGAGCACGTTGAGATTGTGTGCG
Organism: Halorubrum sp.; assembly: GCA_040405695.1. GTDB lineage: Archaea > Halobacteriota > Halobacteria > Halobacteriales > Haloferacaceae > Halorubrum. Next base: position 3,386 of record JARVCL010000165.1, read on the forward strand.
TGTGCACAGTCGATGAACAGCACGTCGGCGTTGGCCTCGTCGGCGGCGACAGCACGTTCGTCTTCGAACGGGCCGACCGCAACCCCGGCGAGCAGGCGCCCTTGGTCGTCGCGGGCGGCGTCTTCGTGTTCGCGCCGCTGGAGAACGCCTTGCATCGTCACGAGACCGACCAGCCGGTCGCCCTCGTCGACGACCGGCACACGTTCGATCTTGTGGTCGTACATCAACTCCAACGCCTCGCGTGCGCTGACCGACTCCGGGGCCGTGATCACCTCGTCGGTCATCGCTTCGCGGACCGCGTCTTCCTCTCCGACCTCCAGATACGGACGGATGTCTGTACCGGAGATGATTCCGAGAACGACATCGTCGTCGTCGACGACCGGTGCGCCAGAGACCCCCTCACGCTCCATGCGCTCGTCGGCCTCCCGAACCGTGTCGTCCGGCGACACCGTGACCACGTTCTCGCGTCGGATCACGAGTTCGTGGGCACGCTTTACCCGCTCGACCGCCGCGGCCGTCTCCTCGACGGTCATGTTCCGGTGGAGCACGCCCAGCCCGCCTTCACGCGCCATCGCGATGGCAAGGTCGCTCTCGGTGACCGTGTCCATCGCGGCTGAGAGAACAGGAACCGTGAGCTCCACGCTTTTCGAGACGTGCGACCGCAGGTCCGCGTCGTCAGGCTCGACGCGACTCTCTTTTGGTCGGAGCAGCACGTCGTCGAACGTCAACGCTTCTGGAACATCGAGTTTCGAGGAGAACGGGCCGGAGTCCTTCGCCATGTAAGCCGTCGTGAGTGGCCAAGCAAAAACGTTGCGAGTCGGCACGGACGTGCAACTAACTCACAATCGACTGCGTTCGGGTATCCAAGATTGTGTATTGTTCGGGGGTTTCCACGCTGTATCCCCGAACGGCTCTCTCGGCCGCTCTCGACGGCATTTCGTGCCTTTCTCAGGTGACACAGTCGTCGTCACGCTATCCGTCGCGATTACTGCGAGCCTGTACCGCTGCCACGCCCCCTGTCACCGTGAAGAGCTGCCGCATCAGCAGTTTTCGACGCTGTCTCTGAGACGACTCGCAGTACTCGTGGGGGACCGCGTTTCACTCGGGCCCCGACCGTCGCTTTTATACAACTTGAGCCGACGGATCTTTATTTATAGGTCGGTTCTTATACAAAACCATCGAGCGTGTTTATAGCTCTTGCCACGGATCTTACTGTCGTATGCGGACAGGCCTCACACAAACTTTAACCCAACCGGAAGGGATATAATGGGTATGGACTCCGACAGTCCCGTGAACACGCGTATCGCCGGTCAGCCGACGCTCGCACTCGGCACCTCCTTTACATCCGGCAATATGCGCAAACCGTTTACATGGGTCCGTCGGAGCCACATCGGACGTGACTCCGTATGCCACGCGCTCGGCTATCGTGGGTCGCCAGCGTCACACCGCGTTCCCGACGGTGACGGGTATCGTCCCTGAATGAGCGTCTCACGTCACCCCGTCGCGTTACGGTTAGAACAGCTAGTGGGCGGTCCGACGAAACTGCTCGCGACCGTGATGGCGCTCCCGCTCATCGACGGAATCTTCCCAGCGCTGGTCGTCGCCGGCGTGCTGGCCTCGACTACCGGCGTGATCGAGACGGGTGTGCTCATCTTCGGCGGTTCGGCCACGGTCGCGGTCATTCTCGCCGAAATGGACGGAAGTCGCAAGGAGACGGTGGCGTCGGTGCTGCTCATCGGCGCGGTTATCATCCCCGTCGCGGCGGTTCAAGCGGCGCTCGCACCCACCGTAGAGGGGTTCTTGAATCTCGACATCTTCGAGCGGTTCGCCGGCCTCGTCATCCTCGCCGTCGCGGCGAAGACGGCCAGCGCCGAGTTCGGTGAGTACCTCCCCAGCCCGGGCGTCATCATCGGACTCGGCCTCATCGCGAGTCTGACGCCGGGCGGCTTCGCGATCGACACCTCGACCGAGTACGTCGTCAACGGCACCGCGGCTGCGGCTATCGGCGTCGCCTTCGCACTCTCCGTGGCGCTGCTCTCGCCACACCTTCGCGGACGAGTGAATATCGATCGTTTTCGGTTCGGCTCTGCGGTCGCGCTCGGCGTGCTCGCGCTCCCGATCCTGTTGCGGCCGTTCGGTGTGATGCAGACGGAGGTGCCCGTCGCGCTGGCGGTGCTCTGTGTCACGGCGCTGTTCGCGTACGATCCCGACGCCGAGGGGATCAGCAGCGACGACACCGCGACCGACGACGGCAGCGACGACGACCCCGAAGGTGGACACCCGACCCACGAGGATCGCCGCGAGGCAGATGTGGACGCAGACGACGACACGAGGTTCCCCCTCTCTGACTCGGATGATCCGCCGCTTGGCTCGCCTGAGCCCGGTAACGGGATCGCCGACGAGGACGTTTCGGTGACCGCCACGACCGACGGCGAGGGGTCGTCGGCCGCAGCAGCGTCGGACGAAGATCCAGACCCAGACGACGAGCCGACGGACCCGTTCGCCGAGGACGACTCTCGCGCTCCGTGGCTGTGAGTTCGTTGACAACAGCCGTGCCCGAGCACCCCGGGTGCTGGGATTTAGGTATCTGCGACGTTTACGACGGGTATGTCAAACCGCGTCGTGCAAGGACGAATGGTTACACCCGCGAAGCTCGCGGAGCTCGTTGAGGGGGAGCCGGTGTTAGAGACGGAGGGGATCGCGGACGCCGACCGCGACTGTCCGGACTGTGGAGGCGATGTCATCAGCGTCGGATACATGCCGAGCGTGACTGAGTTCGTCACTGGCTACAAGTGCCAGGACTGCGATTGGGCGGACGACGACCGCTAACTGCGACGTTACACCCGGAGTGTCGTCGCGTTCCCGTCGTGGCTGTACTCCGTGGCCACAGACGACCGCTGGATCGTCTGGGATCGAAACCCCTTTATCCGTGATTCGGCAACTCGTGATCGCAGGATCACGCGGGGCTGTGGCCAAGCCAGGCATGGCGACTGACTCCAGAGGCTACGCCCGGGACGACACTCCAGACTGATATACCGAGCGGCCGACTGATC
>JARVCL010000166.1:0-6296 GCA_040405695.1 Halorubrum sp.
CTGTAACTATCTAACGCAGATCCGTCCGAAAGAGCGGATTCTGGGCGGTATCCAACCGGATATCGTCGAAAAATCTTGAAGGAATTACAGCCGGCAGTACGAGGAAGGGGGCTTAGCGCCTCAATTCGCTAACGCCGTTGGTTTTCGCCTTACACTTTCGATAACGAAAACGTGCGTTTGACCTATCCGCGTCTTTTTGATCACCCGGATCGACCGCCCACGCATGGACAGACGTGGGTTCCTCGTGCGGCTGGCTGGCGGCGGTGCGAGTGTCGGCGTGGTCGTGGGGGGGAGCGGCTGCGCCGAGCGAATCGGTGCCGACACAGCGGTCAGCGAGCGTGACAGACCAGAGAGACCGGATCCGCTCACGCAGTCGTCGGTCGTCGAGTACGTCGCCGCCGTCGAGGAGGTCCGCACCCACAACGTACACGCGCGAAACGGCGCCACATCGGTCGAGCTATCGACGACTGCGACGCTCGATTACGAGCTCGAAGACGGGTATCATGTGACAGCACAACACGCCGGCACGGTGTCTCACGGGCAGGGCGGCGAGCACGCCGTCGGCGAGGTGTACTCGCGTCCGGTCCCGTACCGCGTTACCGACGAAGAGACGATCCGACTGTCGGTGGATCGTGAGGAGGTCGACATGGACAGCAGCGTCGAAGGTGAGGCGGCGCGCCACGACGGAGACGGCGAGGAGCCCGTCGACGAACCACTTGGAATCAGGATCTGTAACGCCCTCGATCGGCACAGAGAGATCGACGTGCGCGTGACTCGGCAGCCGGACGACGAGGAGACGGATCAGCGTCGTCTCGGGACGACACGAACGATCGGCGCACGGACGGCTGTGGAGCTGCGAGCGATCTCGTTCACTCCCGGTAGCTACCGCGTCGTCGCGCAGGTTTCTGAGAACGGAGTAACCGGTGAGGGCCGAATCGACGTCGATCTCCCCGGTGTCGAACGGGGACCGAACGTGGACGTGCTCTCCGCTCCCGACGAACTCTCGACGCGGGAGCTCCCCCCGTTCGATCCGATCTAACGCTGGTCTGTGGAGTTCGAAGGGGTCCGGATCCCGTCGATCCCGGTGAACCGGAATCGAGCACCCCCCGTCTCTGCCTCGTCGATTCCGACCTGCCAGTCGTGTGCATCTGCGATCTCCGCGACGATCTTCAGACCGAACCCAGTGCCGTCGTCGTCGGTCGTCACGCCGGCTGTGAACACGTCTTCACGTCGGTCGGGCGGGATCCCCGGGCCGTCGTCGGCGACGTAGAACCCGGGTTCGTCGGGAAGAGCGCCAATAGTGACGACCACGTCGGCGTCGGCGTGTCGGCGGGCGTTCCCGGGCAGATTCTCGAACAGCTGGGCGAGACGGCTGCGGTCTGCAGGAACGACGAGATCGTCGGCGACGACTCCCCGGTCAGGGTCCACACCGATGGTTCGGGCGGCCTCCCCGATCAGCGTCGTGAGTCGGACGGGCTCGGTCTCGTTGACGGTGTCTCCGTGTCGGGCGAGCGTCAACAGATCGGCGATGAGCGTCTCCATGCGGTCGAGCGCGGCGGCCGTCTCCAGTTCGCCGTCATCGTCGTCGCTCCGTTCGCGAACGAGGTCGAGGTGGCCAGCGGCGACGTTGAGCGGCGTCCGGAGGTCGTGTGAGACGAGACTCGCGAACTCTTCGAGCCGGTCGCGCTCGCGAGCGACGTCCGCTTCACGGGCACGGAGCTGTCGCTCCCGTTCGATCCGGACGAACACCATCGTAACGCTGGCCCCCCACAGGCGGGCGGCCGCACGGTCAGGGGCATCGAGCGCGTTCGGTTCTGTCGCGCCGACGTTCAACACGCCGTACCGACCGAGCGGGACGATCAGCTCGCTTCGGATCGGTGTGTCGGGGGTGTGTCGGTCAGGGTCGTCGTGAGTGTCGGGCACGTATCGTGGATCGCCAGTCTCGAACACCTCCCACGAGAGGCTTCTGTCCTCGGCGGTGTACGTCGGGTGCTCGCCGATGAGCTCGTCGGACGCGTCCGTCCACGCGACGGGTTCGAGGGCGTCCCGGTCGTCCGCGCGGAGCCAGATCGCGGCGATGGAGAGTCCGAGCACGGTTTCGATGTGCTCGACCGCTATCCGCGCAGCCGCCTCGCGATCGGTCGTCTTCAGGAGTTCCTGTGTCGCCTCGTGGAGGACGACCAGCCGCTCAGTCCGACGACGGAGGTCGGCGCTTCGCGCTCGTTCGCGGCGAAAGTCGACGACGGTAGCAACCACCGAGGTCTCTCCTCCGTGTGAGACAGGAGTGAGCCCGACCCGAACCGGAACATCGGGGCGATCCGGTGGGGCAGCGCCAGCGTTCTCGACCGCGTCGTCACGCCGAGCGTAGAGGGTTGGCCCGTCCCGCGATCGGCACGGGCTGCGGGTCGGCGAGGTACTCGTTCCAGGCGAACTCATCGCCGTCGAGAACGCGATCTGACGACGGCTCCGACGCCGGATCCGACTCCGCCGCTGAGGCCGACGGCGACTCGGCCGCGCCGACCAACACGTCCGAGACGAACTGTCCGACGACCGAATCGCCGCCCCGCTCGAACACTCGCTCGACGCCGTTGTTTCCGGCCTCGATCTTGCCGTCCGTCCCGACGACGAGCGCCGCATCCGAGATGAGTTCGAGCAGTTCGGCAGCGCGGCCAGGCGACATGGTCACTCCTCTGTCGGTTCGTGAACGTGTCCGCACTCCGGACATCGGACTTCCTCTCCGCGCAGATCCGCCGAGGAGGCACGAACCTCTCGCATCACCTCTGAGATCCGGTCTTCCGCCTCCAGTTCGTCGGCGACCGCGAGGTCGACCCCCTCCACCTCGAGGAGGAACTTCGCGACCTCGGTCACCTCGTACATCATCTCGTCGAGGTCCTCGGCGGTAAAGAATCCGGACATCGCCCCGTAGAGAAACGTCGCCCCCGACTTCGTCACCTTCTCTTCGAACGAGTACCGCGCCTGATTGACCGCCTGTGGCGTGTACGTGTCCGTCATGAACGGGACGAGCGCGGGGAGGTTCTCGCCGATCTTCGTCATCTCGACGCCGGTCTCCGTCCTGAAATCTGCACAGAGGCGGGCGATCGCCCACTCACGCGCCGTGATGTACGTCCGGTCACGGAGGAACTCGTTGACGCGTTCATAGCGCGCACCGTCCATCTTCTTGAACCGTTCGTACTTCTGGACGTCGGGCGGGACGTCGTCGGTTCCGTCAGAAGACGGGTCGTCGGCGCTGGCGTCTGCGTGGCTCCCGTCCGAGCCGGCCTCCGTCTCCGTGGCGACGGCGTCATCATCCGACGCTGCGGTCGGATCGTTCGGGGACGCCGACCCAGGGGCCGCGCCCGTCTCACCCTCGACAGGCGCGTCGGCGTCGGCCGGCTCGTCGTCGTGTGCGTCGGCGGGAGGGCCCGGGGGGTCACTCATGTTCGACTTCTCCGAACGTCCGCACAAAAGGGTTGTCGGTGCGGGTCGTCACGCGCCGTCCCCGCCGGGCCGTCTCACGTGGACCGTACCGATCCGAGACGAGTCGCTGTCTGGAACCCGCATCGGGTGGCCGATAACACAAGCGTATTGCCGACGACCGGCGAACGATCGATCAGTTCACACGAGGCACCCACAGATGACCGACCCCGGACGACGCGTGAACGGATGAAAAACCCGATCACTGCCGCACAGGACGCGCTGGGCGTGAATCCACAAGTGTTAGCGCTGGCACTCGCCAGAATGTCCGAGTCCGTCGGCAACTCGTTTCTTATCGTCGTCCTCCCGCTTTTCATCGCCTCGGACTTCGTCACCGGCGGAACGTTCGGGCTCACAGAGGTGTTCATCACCGGTCTCGTGCTCTCCATCTTCGGCTTCGTCAACAGTCCCTTACAGCCGTTTACGGGCCGGCTCTCGGATCGGACGGGTCGTCGAAAGGTGTTCGTCCTGTTCGGACTGGTGCTCATCGCGGTTGCCGGCGTCGGTTACGCGTTCGCGACGACGTACTGGCACCTGATCGGCTTGCGGGTGTTTCAGGGCGTCGCCGGCGCGTTTATCATCCCCACCACGGTGGCGCTCGTCAACGATCTGGCAACCGACGGGAACCGCGGCGGCAACATGGGGACGTACAACACCTTCCGGCTCGTCGGCTTCGGCGTCGGTCCGGTCGCCGCAGGCGGCGTCGTCGCCGCCGGTCCGTTCTCGATCCCGGTGGGAACGACGACCGTCGTGGTGAGCGGGTTCGACGCCGCGTTCTACTTCGCCGCGAGCACCGCCGTGGTCGCGTTCCTCCTCGTGTTGACGCTCATCCGAGACCCGGACATCGAACCGACAGAGTCCGACAGGTCCTTCCTCGACGCGCTCGCGGTTCGCGACCCCGCGGGAGCCCAACTGCTCGATCCGGTGTTCGCGCTCGCCGTCGTCTCCTTCTTCATGGCCGTCGGGCTCGCAGTTTTCGCTACACTGGGTGATATCGTCAACACCGAACTCGATCAGGGGGCCGACATGTTCGGCCTGCAGTTCGCCGCGTTCGTCCTCGCACAGATCTTCTTACAGGCGCCGATCGGGCGAGCGACGGACTACTACGGCCGAAAGGTGTTCATCCTCGTCGGGACAGTGCTGCTCGTGCCCACGACGCTGGCACAGGGACTCGTCCCGGATTACGCGCTCGGGTTCGGACTGTTGTCGGACCCGTGGGTCATGTTCGTTGCTCGCTTCTTTCAGGGTGTCGCCGGCGCGATGGTGTTCGCTCCGGCGCTCGCGCTCGCGGGCGACATCGCCCGGGACGGTGAGTCCGGGACGACGCTCTCCGTGCTCACCATGGCGTTCGGCTTCGGCGTCGCTGCCGGTCCGTTGCTCTCCGGTTATCTGGTCGCGTGGGGCTTCGTCGTTCCGTTCGCGTTCGCCGCCGGACTCGCTGCCGTCGGCGTCGTCATCGTCGTCACACAGGTGAGCGAGGTGAACGCGCCAAAGCGGGCGATCCCGTTCGTCGGGTACGTCACCTGACGGCTCACAGCCGTGTCTGTGATCTCGCCACGTGTCCGCCATCCCGCGGCTATCGACGCGTCATCGACCCGCACCCGTGGTCCCGGGTGGGGACTCACTCGTCGGTGCCGAACGAGCCGTTCCGAATCGCCGTCTCGGCGGCGTCGAGCGTCGCGTCGGGATCGAACGCATCGAGGATCGCCTCGTGCTCCGCCGTCGACGCGTCGGCGAGTTCGCGGGCGTGAGCGGTCACGTTCGGGATCGCACGGATCACGTTGTCGACGATCGGGATCGCGGCCGCCCGTGGCGACCGGCTCCCGGGGTTGAGGTCGATCACGATCTCGGTTTTGCCAGTCGCCCGAAGCGCCTCCGCCCGATCGCCGTCCTCCAGCGGGACCACGACCACGTCGGCCGCGCCGATTCCGTCGGCGTCGACGACGCCACGAGCGTGCTCCAGCCCCGGTATCTCTCCGTCGCCCGTCAGTCCTTTCACCGCCGATGCGCCGTGTTCACGGAGATGGTCGGCGATCGCGGTCATCCGCCCGGGCGTCCGGTTGAACAGGTTGACTTCTACGTCGGCCGCGACCGTCTCCGCGAGTTCAACGACCTCGTCGGGGACGAGGGCGGCAACGTTTCCGTTCACCGAAATCACCGGGTGGTCGGCGAGCAGGAGCTGTGCGGCCGCGGCCCGGGCTGCAGCGTCCGCGCTGGGGATCGTCTGCTCACCCAACAGGTAGTCGAACGCCTCTCCGCGGCCCTGTGCGATGAGCCCCTGTCGAGAGGTGATCCCCGCGTCGACCCCAGCCTCGATTCGATGGCGGGTGACGAGTGAGGCGTGCCGGGGGTGGTCCTCCGGAACGTCGGCGTCCGCGTCCGTCTCCGTCATACCGGACGAACGGAACGCGGCGAGTAAAGTGCCGCGTTGTCTGCTGGCCGCGGCCGTGATCCTCAAACCCGTTCCAGCGGATCGGGAAACGTCAAAAAATCTACGTGGGAGGAGTACGTACGTTCACGCGCGATGAACAGAACTGGCAAGTACACCGTCGTGAAACCGTGTAACGACCACGGTGCGGTAACGCTGCGGGACCACCCGCGTAACGGGACGTTCCACGTCGTCGAGTACGACGACAGCGACGTCGCCGACGAGCTTGCCAACCTCGATGCGGGCTCTGTCGTGCACCTCGACCTCGAACGGGCCGGCCGCCGCGGCAACGCCTGGCGCGCCGCCGCCGCGGAGCCGGTCGAGAGCGTGTGATGGAGGTCACACGCTCGCCGTTCGATCACAGCCAGTTCCGTCACGCAACACCGATCCGCTC
>JARVCL010000167.1:0-6283 GCA_040405695.1 Halorubrum sp.
AACGCTCGCGTGGCTCCCTTTCGATGGACGTACAGTTCGCGTTCCGCGCGGTCGACGACCTCGTCGCCGGCGGCGGGACGGCCCTCCTCGTCGACGCCGACCTCGTGTGTCTCCTTCTTGCCGATGTTGTGTGCCACGTCGTACAACAGTTCCATCCCGAGGTCGTCGATCGGGTCGGCGTCGAACACCTCGCCGAACGTCTCGCGGACTTGGTGGGTAATGAGCTGGCGGTTCACCCAGGCGAAGTTGATGCACGCGCCCATCGCGCCGTAGTACTCTTCTGCGAGCGCGGAGCCAGCGGGCGCGGCCGCGAGTTCTTTGTCCGGGAGGTCTGCGAGGAGGTCACCGTGCTCCTGCTCGATCCGCCGAAGGTAGTCGTTGCAGGTCTGGTGGCCGAGTCCGCGACTGCCACAGTGGATCAGGACGACTATCTGTCCCTCAGACAGGCCGTACGCGGCTGCGACCTCCTCGCGGAACACGTCGGTGACACGCTGTACCTCGAGGAAGTGGTTGCCGGACCCGAGTGACCCCATCTGGTTTCGTCCGCGGTCTTTCGCCTTCTGTGAGACGTACTCCGGCCGAGCGTCGGGACGACGCCCCTCGTCCTCACAGCGAGCGAGGTCGCTTTCGATCCCGTAGCCCGCGTCGACGGCCCACTCGACGCCGCACTCGAGCGCGCCGTCGATCGCGTCGGCATCGCCGTCGATGACCCCACCTCCGCCGAGTCCCGACGGGACAGTCTCGAACAGGGCGTCGACGAGCGTCTCCTCTCGGCCCTGCACGTCGTCGTAGGTGAGTGAGGTCCGGACCATCCGCACACCGCAGTTGATGTCGTAGCCGATCGCGCCGGGGGAGATGCAGCCGGTGTGTGCGTCTATCGCGCCGACCCCGCCGACCGGGAACCCGTACCCTTGGTGCCCGTCGGGCATACAGATCGCGGGCTCGGCGATCCCGGGCAGGTGTGTCGCGTTTCGCAGCTGTTGAAGCGTGTCGTCATCCCCGATCGCTTCGAGGAGCGACTCGCTGGCAAGCACCCGGGCGGGGACGTTCATGTCGCCTTCGCGTGGGATCTCCCAGACGTGCTCGCGCACCTTTTTCAGTCGGATCCCGTCGAACTCGCGTGTGGTCATACGCCGGAGTTCGACACGAGAGGGGAAGGGCGTTACGTCGCGGGAGCGAGGCGGTGACACGCCACCACGACCGCCCTGTCTCACCTATCTGCCGGGTCGACCGGCAGCCACCCTATCGCCCCGTCGGCGAGGGTGAACGCGGCGACGGTGCGACCCAGAACGACCCCGTAGATCAGGTGTGCGATTGCGATGACGACGCCGAACTCGAGCGTCGCCGTGACGCCCGGCAGCGGGAGCGTCGGCACTGGAAGCGACGTCGCGCCGGCGAGCGCGATGGACGTCGGCAACAGGAGGCCACCGGTGATGACGCCGAGGAGCGCGGAGTGGACAACCCCGAGCGAGAGACACCCACCGACGTCACTGCGGAGGGTATCGAAGAACGGTCGGTCGAACACCGCGACGAACAGCACGCCGAACACTGTGCTGTTGAACAGGTGAACCGCCCACCCGGCGAGCACCGTCTCGATCCCGACGAGCGCACCAATCGTGGGCATCAACCCGAGCACGCCGTGCAGTACGACCCCCATCGCGACGCCGGCGACGGCTCCGCCGACGGCACCTGCACGCCACGCGCCTCGTCCAGTCCGTGACATGAGCCACCATATAACATGGTAGATCAAAACAGTTTCGCCGGCGAGAAGTACGAAAGTCGGCCGCTCGGCACGTGTGTCTTCTGTCCTCGGATCGACTGCACCCGTGGGGTCGACCGTGCTCGTTCGGTCGTTCACACGTCGAAGACGACGTAGGCGTACCAGCCGTCGTCTCTCGGTTCGAGCGTCATTTCGGAGTAGGTGACGGCTTTGATCTCGCGGGCAACGACATCCGTGAGGGGGATGCCACGGGCGCTCGCCTCGACGGTCCAGACCGGCACGTCGTCGGATGCGGTTCGATCCGCCTCTGGGGGCCGAATCCGGCAGTCGTGGTCGGCAGGGAGGACCGACCGGACATCTCGTTCGTAGATCAGCCGATCGAGGTACTCGAACAGCAGGGCTTCGCGGCTCTCGGCGCGGACGACGACTTCGAACCGTTCTCCCCCGTCCGCCGGCAGCGACTCACAGCTCGCGGCCGTGAGACCGTCGGCGACCGCTGCGACGGTCCTCGCGAGCGTGGGTCCGGTGGCTTCGACGGCGATGTCGGCCGTGTGGTCGCGAAGTTCGTACGACACGTCCGCGTCGTTCGGGGCCTATCGGCTTCTGTGTTCGTATCTCTGACGGGGACGCGCCGTACCCGCCCACCCGGCGACATGGATCGGGCCCGACAGATATCCCACGACCGACCGGCCGGGTCTCGGCCGGTCGCCGGCCACCGAACCGATCGCGACGACAGCTTTCGTGCCGGTGGAGTTATATTCCGCTGGCGTGTTATTTCTTCTCAGTGAGCGTTAACCTGGAGCAACGGACGGATCCGCCCGGCGAGTCAGACCACGTCATCGATGCGTGGGAGCTCAAAGAGCGGATCCGACGTGCCGACGGCGTCCTTCGCCAGCGACGGAGCTTCTTCGTCGACGCGTACCGCCGATCGACGACACACCTCCTGTTCGAGGACGACCGTCTCGTCGCGTTCGCCTCGGTTCGACGCGACGGTTACATTCTCTTTCTCGCCGTCGCCCCCGACTATCGCGGCCGCGGCCTCGGCGAACGGCTCATCGCCGACGTCGCAGCAGAACACCGCGCGGTCTCCTGTCACGCCCGCACGACGAACGAACAGGCGCTCGGCTTCTACGAACACATCGGCTTCGAGGTCGAGCGCCGTATCGACGGCTACTACGAGGACGGCGGCGACGCGTACTACCTCACGCTGGGTCGCGAGAGCCTCCGCGAGCGTCTGTCCGACTTCGTCCGGCGGTAGGTCGGCCGCGCTGTTGTCCAATTTGCCCCCACGCGGCCCGAGGAACCGACAACCATTAGCGCCCGCCGCGAGGAGACGCGTGCATGAGCGAGCCATCCATTTCGACGCTCGTCGAGCGGGTTCGTGACGGCGACGTTCGGCTCCACGAGCTCGAAGACCACGTCGACCCGGACGTAGCGGCGACGGTCCGCCGACGAGTCGTCACCGAGCAGTCGGGAGCCGATCTCGACGCGTTCAGCGAGTACGCGTTCGACGCGGCCGATGCGGAGCCCAACATCGACAACATGATCGGCGGCGTACAGATCCCGGTCGGCGTCGCGGGCCCGGTGACGGTCGACGGCGGCGCGCGCTCCGGATCGTGGTTCCTTCCGATGGCGACGACGGAGGGCGCGCTGGTCGCGTCGGTCAACCGCGGGTGCTCGGTGATAGAGTCCGCAGGCGGTGCAACCGCGCGCGTCACCAAGAGCGGCATGACCCGCGCGCCGGTGTTCCGCGTCGGCGACGTGGCCGAGGCAGAGGCGCTCGCCTCGTGGGTCCGGGACAACGTCTCCGCGCTCCGTGAGGCGGCCGAGTCGACCACGAGCCACGGCGAACTGCGCGACGTCACGCCGTACGTCGTCGGCAACAACGTCTACCTTCGGTTCGCCTTCGACACGAAAGACGCGATGGGGATGAACATGGTCACCATCGCCACCCGCGAGGCGTGTGACGTGGTCGAGAGGGAGACGGCCGCCTCGCTCGTCGCGCTCTCGGGGAACCTCTGTTCGGACAAAAAGCCCGCCGCGGTCAACGCGGTCGAGGGGCGCGGCCGTTCGGTCGCCGCCGACGTCGAGATTCCTCGTGAGGTCGTCGAAGCGCGGCTCCACACCACGCCCGAGGCGGTCGCCGAGATCAACACGCGAAAGAACCACGTTGGCTCCGCGAAGGCAGGGTCACTCGGATTCAACGCCCACGTCGCCAACGCGGTCGCGGCAATGTTCCTCGCCACCGGACAGGACGAAGCGCAGGTCGTCGAGGGGGCGAACGCCATCACGACCGCGGAGGTGACGCCCGACGGCGATCTCTACGTCTCGGTGTCGCTCGCGAGTCTCGAGGTAGGTACCGTCGGCGGCGGGACGAAGCTACCGACGCAGGCGGCTGGCCTCGACGTGCTCGGGGTCCGCGGCGGTGGCGACCCACCCGGCAGCAACGCAGATGCGCTCGCGGAAGCGATCGCAGTCGGCGCGCTCGCGGGCGAGCTGTCGCTGCTCGCCGCGCTCGGATCTCGAAACCTCGCTTCCGCGCACAAAGACCTCGGACGGTGAGGTGCGGTTCCGAACTCGCGTGTCGCCTCTCCCGCTCGTAGTGTCGATCGGGTCACAGCGTCGGTCGGACCGTAGCGTCAGTCGGACCACCGGGGGCAGTCGTCGCGGAGCGCCTCGCGTCCAGCGTCGGTGAGCCGGTAGACCGGTTCGCCGGTGACCCGTTCGACGAACCCGTTCGCCTCGAGTTCGTGCAACCGTGATGCAGCGTGATCGGCGTACAGCCCCGTGTTTCCCGAGATGAACGCCTGGTAGTCGCTGCCCACGTCGTCGAGATAGGAGAGAATTCGCTCGTCGGATCGCGTGAGTGCTGGCGTGTCGCCGTCGGCGGACGCCGTATCGGACGCGGACATCGTATCTGTGATATCGCCTACCAATATAAAGGATGTTCCGGGCGTTCCCGTCCGCTGGGAGCGGCTCGCGGTCGGTCGAACTCGCGAACTCGCCGCCAGGGAGTCCACGAGTTAGTCGTCTGCGCTGGCCGAGGTGCCGTCGGCAGCGTCCCTCCGGCTTTTCTCGGACAAAAGCGGCGTTCCGTCCGCTCTCGGGCCGAGCGTCGGACCGTGTGGGCCGTCGTCGGGGTCGATTCGGCGGCGCGTCCGGTAGTCGGTCGACCGCTCGACGGGGGTCCGGCCGATCGCCGTAATCATCCGCACGTAGTCGTCGAACGATCGGTACTCGCCGTACTCGCCGCCGGCGCGTTTGGTGATCTCCTCGGAAAGGATGGTTCCCATGAAGTCGTCGGCACCGCAGTTGAGCAGTTTGAGTCCGTGAGCGTCGCCCGACTTCACCCACGAAGCCTGAACGTGGTCGACGTTATCGAGGAAGAGGCGAGCGACCGCGACGACGAGTTCGTCCTCGTCGCGAGAGGGGCCGGAGTCGACGACGCCCTGCTGGAACAGCGGCGTGTTCTGGTGGACGAACGAGAGCGGGACGAACTCCGTGATCCCGCCGGTCCGGTCCTGCAGGTCGCGGATCACCCCGAGATGTTCAGCGCGGTGTTCGACCGTCTCGACGTGGCCGTACATCATCGTCGACGTGACGTCGAGCCCGGCGGCCATCGCTCCCTCCATCGCCGCCACCCAATCGTCAGTCCGGATCTTGCCGGGGCAGATCACGTCACGAACCTCGTCGACGAGGATCTCCGCAGCCGTTCCGGGAGCCGAATCCAGCCCCGCATCGGCGAGCGCTCCGTAGACGCTCTCGTAGTCCCAGTCGGTGCCGCGGGCGGCGTGGTACGCCTCTTCCGGCGTCATCGAGTGGAGGTGGACACCGCCGACCGACATCGCCCGAAGCTGCTCGACGTAGGTGCCGGGGTCAGTAGCGTACCGGGCGGGTGGCTTGTAGTTCACCTCGCTCTCTGGGTCGTCGTGTGCGGCGAGAATCTCGTGGTGTTCGTCGTTCAACGCGAGCGCTGGGTGGAGCCCGGAGACCGAACACACCTCGTAGACGCCCATATCGAGCGCGTTCTCTACAACGGCCCGCGACTCTGCCGGTGTCTTCGTGAACCCCGCGTGTTCCGCGTCGCTGCCGGCCTCGAAGGCGTGCGCGCTGTTCTTGAAGTTACAGAACAGACACCCCGTGTTACAGGCGGTCGTGACGTTGTTGTTCAGGTTGGCGACGAACGTGACTTCGTCGCCGACGGTCTCTGCGCGTCGCCGGTCGGCCGCTTCGAGTACCTGCTCTTTGCGAATCGGGTCGATTCCAACGGTGTCCGTTCCAGTCGCGAGCAGTTCGGTTGCGTCGTCGACGGAGAGACGGATCCCGTCCCTCGCCTTCGCGAGGGCGTTCTCGAACGACTGTCCGGTCGCCGGCGTGGCGAAGCCGAAGTCGTCGGGGTCTGCGTCGTGATCCGTCGTCATCTCGTTATGATCTCGCCCCCACGACCAAAAACGAGGCGGTAGTGGCACTCGGACGGGCCGATCGCGCGGGCTCCCGTCACGCGAGCTCCCGGTCGTCGCCGGCGTGTGCCCGCACCCACAGCTCCCCGATCCGCGAGAGACG
>JARVCL010000168.1:0-6240 GCA_040405695.1 Halorubrum sp.
GGTTCGAATCCCTTCCCCCGCACTCCTGCGGCGAGCAGTCTGTGAGCCGCAGGTGACAAAACAACCGGAACCGGCAACGATCGATCACCTCGACGGTTCACGTCGAGCGCTCGGGTCGGCCCGCTCACCCGAGAGACTATACGCACCGATCGTGTTAGTGACCCTATATGAGCGGAGAGTTGTTCGCCGAGGTCGATTCGATCCCGGATCGGGAGTCGTTTCGGACACGTACGCTCGACCGATCCGTGCTGTTCGCCACACCGACCCACTTCGCCGTCGACTACGAGATCAACCCGTACATGCGGCCCGACGTCGACCACGAGCGCGCGGAGACGCAGTGGGAGGCCCTCGTCGACCTGTTCGACGACCTCGCCGACGCGACAGTGTTCGACGCGGAGGCGATCCGAACGGCCCTCGAAGCCGACGACGGGTCGATTACGCCGCCGGAAGAGCTCCCAGATATGGTGTTCTGCTCGAACCACGCCCTCTCGATCCCCGGCGAGGACCGGTTCGTACTCGCCCAGATGGCGACCGAGGAACGTCGCGGCGAGCCGGTGTACTTCGAGCGATGGGCAACAGCTGCCGGGTACGAGGTGTCCCGCCTCGACACCGACGCCGCCTTCGAAGGGTGTGGGGACGCGCGCTGGCACCCCGGTCGCGACCTGTTGTGGGGTGGCTACGGCCAGCGGTCGGAACTCGACGCGTATCGCGAACTCGCCGACCGGTTCGGCATCGACGTGGTGCCGCTCGAACTCACTGACCCCGCGTACTACCACCTCGACGTCTGTTTCTCCGCGATAGACGAGACGACAGCGCTCGTGTGTCCGGACGCCTTCACCGAGCGCGGGCAGGCGAAAGTCGACCGGCTGTTCGAGACGGTGATCGAGGTGCCGGCCACGGCCGCGCAGGGTGGGTTCGCCTGCAACTGCCACTCGATTGGTGGCGATCTCGTCGTCATCCAAGAGACGAACGACGCGACGATCGGTCGGCTGGAGGAGCACGGCTACGAGACGGTTCGCGTGGCCACCGACGAGTTCATGAAAGCCGGCGGCTCCGTCGCGTGTCTAGCGTTTCCGTACTGAATTCACTACCATACTTATCTCCGGCGTCGAAGAAGCATCCATGCCGACTGAGATCAGAGAAATAACCGTGCGATCGACAGTTCCGGTCGCGCTGGCGCTCGGAGCGGTCGGCGGAGTGATCGGGGCGGTGCCGCTTCTCCTCGAGTTCGCGGCGCAGACGACACCGGGACGGTTTCTCCTCGAACTCGTCCTCGTGACCGCCGTCGGCGCGATATCGACTGTGGTGGTGACGGCGGTGGTCGTGGTGGTGTACAACCGTGTTGCAGACCGGTTCGGTGGGGTCCAACTCCGGCTCGCGGACTGATCGGGCGAGCGACGCCAGCGGTCGTTCATACTGCCGGCTGTGGTTCCGTCAGGATTTTTCGACGATGTCCGGTAGATACCGTATAGAATCCGCTCTTTCGGACGGATCTGCGTTAGATAGTTACAGCCGGCAGTATCAGTAGTGCCAGGGGTACTCCTCGAACGCCGGGTCGCGGTTCTGTAAGAAGGCGTCGCGACCCTCTTCGGCCTCCTCGGTCATATACGCCAGCCGCGTCGCCTCGCCCGCAAACACCTGCTGGCCGACCATCCCGTCGTCGGTCAGGTTGAACGCGTACTTCAGCATCCGCATCGCCGTCGGCGACTTCGCCGTCATCTCTGCGGCCCACTCGAGTGCGACAGCTTCGAGCTCCTCGTGTGGCACCGCCTCGTTGACCATTCCCATCTCTGCGGCTTCCACAGCGGAGTACGTCTTTCCGCGGAAAAACACCTCGCGAGCCTTTTTCTGCCCGATCTGTTTGGCGAGGTACGCGGAGCCGAAGCCCCCGTCGAACGACGCCACGTCGGGGTCTGTCTGCAAGAACTTCGCGTGCGCTTCGCTCGCGAGCGTCAGGTCACAGACGACGTGGAGCGAGTGCCCGCCCCCGACCGCCCACCCCGGCACCACGGCGACGACCGGCTTGGGCATGAATCGGATGAGGCGCTGGACTTCGAGGATGTGTAGCCGCCCAGCGCGTGCCTCGCGAACGAGCGGATCGTCCTCCTCGGCCGCCTCGTCGTCGTCGCGGTACTCGTAGCCGGATCCACCCCGCACCGACTGGTCGCCGCCAGCAGAGAACGCCCAGCCGCCGTCTGCCTCCGATGGGCCGTTACCGGTGAGCAGGACACAGCCAACGTCGGCCTGCTTGCGGGCGTGGTCGAGCGCGGCGTACAGTTCGTCGACGGTGCCAGGGCGGAACGCGTTACGAACCTCGGGACGGTCGAAGGCGATTCGGACGGCCGGTACGTCGACGCCACGGTGGTACGTCACGTCGTCGAACTCGTCGGTGACCGGCTCCCACGCGTCGGGGTCGAAGATCTCCGAGACCATGTCGGCTCGTCGAGCGCAGGCCGTATAAACGACCACGGGTCGAGACGGCTCGCGCGGGAGAAGAGAGGTACGAGCGTCGACCGATCACGCCTCGGCAGCGTCTCGGAGGTCGTCGAGGTGGCTCCGGATCACCGACAGCGTCGCGTCGGCGTCGGCGTACCCCTGATCGTACTCTGACAGCGCCGTCTCGGTCCCGTCGAGGAAGCGCTCGACCGCGGTGTCGATGTCGTCGCTCATACCGACGTGTTCCGGCCGACCGGGGTTATATGTCTCGAACGAGAGCCGCGTCGCCGGCGGAACCACCCTCAGAGACCACCGAAGCCACGGTTCTCGCGGTCGACGGGATACCCCGATTCGGTCTCTCGAGATCGGTGAGCGGCGGGCGAGAGCCGCCTAGGTGGCGGATCGCACGGGATTGTACAGACTACACACAAGCCTTTTGTCGAAACGACTCGTACAGTGAGACAATACGATGCCTGACTCACTGGCGGAGCAACTGCGGAGCGATATGGAGTGTGAAGGGTTACTCGAGTGCTTTCACGGGCTCAAGCCGCTCGATCGGGAGTGCTTTCAGGTGCTCGTCGAGAGCGACGAGCCGTTGACCATCGACGAGATTGGAGAGGCGGTCGACCGAGAGCGGTCGACCGCGTACCGTGCCGTTCAGCGACTGCTCCAGACCGGCTTCATCACCAAAGAGCAGATCAACTACGATCAGGGCGGCTACTACCACGTGTATCAGCCCACCGACCCGGAGAAGATCTCCGGCGAGATGCAGCGACTGTTGAACGACTGGTACGCGAAGATGGGACAGCTGATCCAGGAGTTCGAGGACAAATACGAAGACGTGAACGCACCCGAATCGACCACAGCGTCGAGTTGAGAGCCGGGCCACACCAGCCGAGAGGCTCCGTCTAACCGTTCTGATTACTTCCGCCGGAGCATGTACGCCGCGTAGCCCACGGCACCGAGGAGCCCACCGAACAGCAGACTCCCCATCGCGGCCGGGGTCGCGGTCACGTACTCGCCGAACGGATCGGTGAGCGCGATGACGGCGACCGACAGCAGAACTGCGATGAGTATCGCAACCGCGCCGAACGTCTTGAACGCCGAATCGAGCCGCTGACCTGAAGACCGAGACTGGTGGCTCATGTACACGTCTACGCGAGTCGCACACTTATGAAGGGATCCGGATTCTCACCAGCGTGGAACGCTAAGAGCGGTCGTGTCGGTGAGACGGCGACCGGGCACGACCCGACGAGCCACGCGTACCGTCGTCGGCAGGTCCTCGACGCCAGCATCTGACCGGGACGCGTTCGTGATCCGGCAGGTTCGATCGTCGGGGTACTCCGGCGAGGGCTCTGCCGGGCCAGTGGTTAGTATTGTGTGATATATCCAAAACTGTTATCACGGTCGGGGGCGTACTGACAGACGATGTCACAGACGAGCGACTCCGTCCCGACCGAGCCGATCGCGTTAGCCGACGCCGCTGCCTTCGAGGACCACGTCGCGGAGCACGACGTCGTTCTCGTCGACTTTTATGCAGACTGGTGTGGGCCCTGTCAGATGATGGAGCCGGCGGTCGAGTCGGTCGCCGCCGACACCGATGCGGCCGTTCTGAAGGTCGATGTCGACCGCTTCCAGGCACTCGCCGGTGAGTACGACGTACAGGGGATCCCGACCCTGTTGGTGTTCGCCGACGAGGAACTCGCGGATCGAATGGTCGGTGCACAGACGGAAGACCACCTCCGAGGCGTCGTCGAGGACCACCTCGCCTGAGATGTCGTGTGCGCAACGAGGACGCTCGGTCGGCCGAGGGTCGTGGCAATGACTCCCCGAGAGCTTCGCGCGGACATCCCCGCGCTCGGCGAGGAAACGGCGTACCTCAACTACGGCGCCCACGGACCGAGCCCGGAGTACGTCGTCGATGCCGCTGGAGGGTTCGTCGCCGAGCACGAGTACGGCTCCGCCGAGACCGACCCGTACGACCACGCATTCGGGACCTACGAGAACGTTCGCGAACGGATCGCCGAGTTCATCGGAGCCCACTCCGTCGAGGTCGCGCTCACCGAGAGCACGACCGACGGAATCGGCCGGATCGCGGCCGCGATAGACTGGGAGCCTGGTGACGTGGTCGTCCGAACCGACCTCGAACACCCGGCGGGGGTGTTGCCGTGGAAACAGCTGTCGGCCGCAGGCGTCGAGGTTCGTGTCGTCGAGACGAACGATGGGCAGATCGACATCGACGCGTTTACCGACGCCGTCTCGGACGCCCGGCTCGTCTGTTTCAGCGCCATCACCTGGACACACGGAACGCGGCTCCCGGTCACCGAGCTCGTCGAGATCGCGAACGACGCCGGCGCGTTCACGCTCGTCGATGCCGTGCAGTCGCCGGGGCAGGTCCCCGTCGACGTGAAGGCGTGGGGCGCAGACGCAGTCGCGGCCGCCGGCCACAAGTGGCTGCTTGGTCCGTGGGGCGCCGGATTTCTCTACGTCGACCGAGAGGTCGCCGAAGACCTGACACCGGGGACCGCCGGCTACCGTGGCGTGCGGACCCCAACCGCCGACGAGATAGAGTACGAACCTGGCGCAAAGCGGTTCGAGGTCGGGACGACGACGGCCGCCGCACACGTTGGACTGCTGGAGGGAATCGACGCGATCGAGGCCGTCGGACTCGACGCGATCGAAGCGCGAATCGCGTCGCTCACCGACCGGTTCAAGCGGGGACTCGACGGCGACCGACTGCTGAGTCCCCGAGAGCACGAGTCGGGACTCGTCACGGTCAACGTCTCGGATCCGGCTGCGACCGTGGAGCGCTTGGCCGCTCGCGGCATCGTCGTGCGGGACCTTCCCCACCCCGACGGGGTGCGGGTCTCGATACACGCCGTGTCGACGGAGCGGGAGGTCGACGCCGCCGTCGACGCGCTGAACGGTGAGTCATAGGAGGCGACGAGTCAGCGGAGGGTCGCCGACCGTATCGCGTCGTACCGTGTGTACGATACCACTGGAGGATCTGGTCCGGTCGTGCCCGTCGTGTGCGGTCTGTAACCCGTCGAGAGCGACGACACTACCGTGGGTGACGAATCGACGCAGAAGAGACCTGTCGCTACAGGTGTAAAACCGAAAGAACGCCGACGGCCGACCCCACGTCGGGCCGTCAGCGAACCGCGTTACCGCACTGCACCGCACCGCGAACCGCCGAACGGTGGTTGTGTGACGGTACGTCGTTAGTCGTCGGCCGGAGCCGCGCCGCCACCGCTGGCAGCGCCGAGGCCGGACGCCATGCCCGCGACGGTCGACTCGTTGTTGACGACCCAGCGGAGCAGGAGGAACGCGAAGATGTACTTCGCGACGATGTCGAGGCCACTGTAGGCCCAGGACGTGATGGCGACGTCGAGCACCGCGATCCCCTCAGCACCGAGCGCCCAGAAGATCGGGTAGCCGAGCCACATCACGACGGTGAGGATCTTCAGCGTGTTGAAGATCTCCGCGGTTCCAGCGACCTCGGCGTCGGCTGCCCACTCGACGAGGAGCACGTACAGCACGACGACGAAGAACGCGCAGCTGATGAAGTACCAGAACCAGCGGAGCGCGTGGGAGGACGTGGTCAGCGCGGCCGCGAGGCCCGTGACACACATCCCGATGTCGGCCACGATGGCGGTGAAAATCTTGGTGATGTTAGAGCCCGCGAGCAGGCCGAGCGCGAGCAGAATCATCGGCGTCGACAGCGCCCACGTGAGGTAGCGACCCCACATCGTGATGACGCCGTCCGTCCCACCGGCGACTGGCGTCGTCGAGCCTGCTGCTGCG
>JARVCL010000169.1:0-27251 GCA_040405695.1 Halorubrum sp.
CCCTTGCCGATCTCTTCTAAGGTTTCCATGCCGCGTTCGATGATGGCGCGTTCGCCCATCGACTCTGCGGAGCGAGCGCGAAGCACGGTCGAGATAGCGTCACCCTGCGCTTCGAGGATCTGGCTCTGCTTTTCACCCTGTGCGCGGATGATGTTCGACTGCTTGTCACCCTCTGCTTCCTCGACGGCGGAGCGGCGTTCACCCTGTGCTTCGAGGATCATCGCGCGGCGACGACGCTCCGCCGAAGTCTGCTGCTCCATCGCCTGCTGGACGTCCTTCGAGGGGTTCACCTCGCGAACCTCGACGCTCTCGACGCGGATCCCCCACTCGTCCGTCGGCTCGTCCAACTCCTGACGGATCTTCGCGTTGATCTCCTGTCGCTTGTTCAGCGTATCGTCGAGTTCCATGTCACCGAGGACGGCTCGGAGCGTGGTCTGTGCGAGGTTCGAGACGGCCTTCTTGTAGTCGTCGACCTCGAGGAACGCCTTCTTCGCGTCCATCACTTTGATGTACACCACGGCGTCCGCCGTCACCGGGGAGTTGTCCCGGGTGATCGCCTCCTGACGGGGCACATCGAGTGTCTGTGTCCGCATGTCGAACGGGTACGTGCGGGAGACGAACGGCGGAATGATGTTGATTCCCGGTTCGAGCAGCTTCCGGTACTCCCCGAAGACGGTGAGCGTCTTCTTCTCGTAGGCGTCGACGATCACGAACGACTGCCAGAGCGTGATCACCACCAACATGAGGAACAACAACCCGATGCTCACCAATCCGAAACCGAACTGGAGGGGGAACAGGTCCATGCCCACGTTTAGGGAATCGGACGCTTAATTGTTCGCCCCACGGGCGCCGCGGCTGTCGATCCGCGAAGATCGTCAAGCGGCGCTCCGAAGGGTCTGCCCGGCCGGACGCTCCACTGCGACCCGGTTTCTCGCCACTCACCGCCCGTCGGCTCGCTCCACAGACCGCTCGAACCGGTCCGCGACGTTCTCCAGGGTCACACGGAGCTGTCGTTCGTTGAACCGACGGACGACCGGCTCACCGAGAGACGTGAACGCGTTTTCCGGAATGTCGTACTCCGCCGCGTACGTCAGGTCGGTCCCACTGCCGTCCGTCGTGGGCTCGAACTGGAGGTCGATGGTCCCCTCAAGGCGCCCACGCATCTCGAAACGCATCCGTTCGTTCTGTTCGTGGACTGTCTGTACGAGGTCGCCGTCGATGCCGATCCCCACCATTCGGTAGGTGAACGAGAGCTGCTTGCCGCCGTTGTCGAGACGCGCGACGTCTCGAACGTCGGTGAGCCGCGGTGTCACCGCCGCGTGGTTGTGCGGGTCGTCCATGAACTCGAACACTGCTTCGGGAGTGGCGTCGACGCTGATCGTGTCTCGTGCGGATATCATTGGTTCAGTCGTGTCTCGGGTGTCCGTCGTGCGGGTCTGGTGTCGATTCGTTACCGTAGACAGCTCACGACTTCAGTTGCGGGAGTCGTCACGGATCGACGTACGCCTCGACCAACTTGCGCTCGGCCGCGCGAAGGTGCTGGTGGAACGTCTGTCTGGTGATTCCCATCCGGTCGGCGATCTCCGAGCCGTCCACCGGCCGTGGCCACTCGAAGTAGCCGTTCAGCTCCGCGGTTTTCAGTGCCGACCGCTGGCGCTCTGTAAGCCGGTCGTCGACCTCCGCCGCGAACTCCGTGACACTCCGGTCGCGGCTCTCCTGTTCGACTCGCGACCGGAGTTCGACGCCGTCGTACTCCGCGCGGAGCACGTCGAGTATCGACCGTACGTCCTGCTCTGGAGGTGCCTCGATGGTCAGCTCGGTCCCCGTCGGCTCTCCAGTCGCGTCGACGACGACGCCGCCGTGTTCTGCGAGCCGGGTGAACGGTGGCGACTCGGTGGCGGTCACCGAGAACGTGAGATCTTCGGCAGTCTCTGAAACCGCTCTCGTCGACCGCACGAACGGGAGCGACTCGACGGACGCGAGATCCGCGCCGTCGACGTCAGTTTTGAGGTACAACTCGCACCCGTCGTCGTCCAGCCGTGTCGTTCCGAGGAACTCGACGGGACCGCCGACGCCGTCGGCGATCCGTGAGAGACTGAACGACTCGTCGTTGACCCCGACGCAGAGTTCGACGACCCGGTCGGTCGTGAGGATCCGGGTCGTCTCGACGGAGTGGAGACCGTTGGCGATCATCTTCCCGACGGACGTACACACCTTCCGCTCGCGGCGGTCGAGCGCATTCTCCTCGCTACTGTAGATACCCAACAGGCCGTACCGACGGTGGCCGTACGTGACCGGAACGACGAGCAGCCGTCGACCGCCGACGGTCTTCGGGGCGAGTGGCCCACCGTCACAGCTGCCGGCAGAGCATCCTTGCACTTCGTCGGTGTCGATGGCGCGTCTGACCTCCATGGGTGTCTCCGCCAACGGGAGTGTGAGGTCCTCTTCGACGGGTATCCCACTCGACGCTGTCAGCTCTAGCCGGCCGGTCCCAGAGGAGACTTCGGCGATCCACCCCCCCATGTAGCCGGGTTCGTCGGCGATCTCTTCGCACACGTTCCGGGTGATAGTGTCGGCGTCTGTCCCCTCGACGAGGATCCGGCTGATCTCGCTGAGCAGTCCGTTCACCCGGCCGAGCACCCGGTCGAGAACCTGCCGTTCGGCGGCAATCTTCTCCGCGCGCTCCTCGGCGAGCCGTTCGGCAGTCTTCCGGTCTGTCACGTCGTTCTGGAACCCGACGTAGTGGACGAGTTCGTCGTCGTCGTACACCGGTGCGACCGTCAGCTCGTTCCAGAACGGGGTCCCGTCGCGTCGGTAGTTGCGGATCTCGACGGTGATCGGATCCTCCCTTTCGAGCGCGGTCGAGAGCCGTTCGACAGTCGCTGGGTCCGTCTCTGGCCCCTGAAGGAACCGGGGGTTCCGTCCGAGTACTTCCTCTTTCGGGTACCCCGTGTGCTCCTCCCAGGCGTCGTTGACGTACACGAGCGGACCGTCTTCAAGGTCTGGGTCACAGATGCTGAGACCGACCGGCGCTTCGTTGACCGCTCGTTCGATGTCCTTCGCCGACGGCTCGTGGCCGTCGATATCCTGTTGTGGCTGACGGATCGGCCCACCGGAGCTGAGCGTCGTCACGTCGGCGACGAGGTCGGCGACCGATCCGTCCCCGTTCTTTCGGAGCACCTGATCGGCTCCGTGCTCGTACGCCGTCTGCGGGATGCTCTCACGACCGGCGGTGTCGGTGAACAGCACCGCTGGGATGTCGACACCAGATTCATTCAGCGCTTTGAGGAGCGCGACCCCGTCGTCGCCAGGCAGATCGTACTCACTGACGAGACAGTCGTACGCGCCGGTAGTCGCTTTCGCGACGGCGGCTGTCGCGGTGTGGACCGGGGTCACGTCGAACCCCTCGGTCTCGAGGGCGGACGCGATCCGATCGATCCCGTCTCGCGGGTGGGCTAAGAGCGCCCGGGAACCCGACATACCTGACCGTTTAGCACACGATCGATTAAGTATTGATGCTTTGGACTCGTCACCCGTCGGCCACGGTTCGGTCATCACGGACTCGTAGTCACCAGCAGTTCGACACGTCACAGTCCATGTGAACAGTAAACTCTCCACATACAGCTCGAACGGCGTGCTACACGGGGGTCTCTCTGCCTCTCGGTATTTAAAGATCGAAATAATACCGGTGAGTACACAACCTCAACGAGTACGTATATGCCTCTATGTCGACATCAACCGCGAGTTTCGCCCGCAGTCGTCTCTTCGACAACCCGGAACGGGCCGCGATCGATGTCTCTCGTGGCGCGCTGCTCGTTCTGACGGTCGGATTCGCCGCGCTGTACGCGACCGGGTCGGAGATGGCGTTACGGACACAGATGCTCGTCTACCTGATCGGAATGGTCGCGTTGAACCTGCCACACGGTGGGTACGAACACTTCTCGAACCTTCGGCGTCGTGGGCTGCCGTTCGGCGCGCGCTACGTCGTCTTGTATCTCGGGTTCGTCGCTGGGTTCATCGCGCTGTTCGTCGTCGCGCCGTTGCCGGCGCTCGCGCTCGCGTTCGGGACCGCGGTCGCAAAGGGCGGTCACGGCGACCTCCGGGTGATGGACGCCATCGTCGGAAGCGACCATCTCGTCTCGCGGCCGCAGCGCGCGCTCGCCGCCTTCGTCCGTGGCGGCGCAGTGATGATCGTCCCCGCGGTGTTCTGGACCGAGACGTTCTACGCGTTCACGGGATACATGCTGAACGTCTTCAACGGGACGCTGATCGGTCCGGCTGCCACGAACCCCGAGGGGCTCGTGACGGTGCTCGGACTCGCATACGGCGCCGCCGTCGTCGCGCACCTCGGCGGTGGGCTCGTGACCGGCGGACTCTCAGCGCCGTGGATCCGTGACCTCCTCGAGACGTCGCTGCTCGTCGCGTTCTTCGCGTTCGTTCCCGTCGTCGTCGCTATCGGCCTCTACTTCCCGCTGTGGTACTCGATGCGCCAGTCCGGACGGAGCATCGTCGTCGAGAAAGAACGACCAAGCCGCACCGAGGGCGTCTCAGTCGTGATGGCGTGGGGCGTGCTGGTCGTCGGCGCGCTCGTAACCGCGCTGGTAGCGACGATCCTGTGGGTCGTCGCACCGAACCCGCTGGCTGGAGCGTCGCTGCTGCCGGGTGCGGTAGCGTTTTACACCATCTTCGTGTGTGTGATCGCGCTTCCGCACGTCGTCGTCGGCGAGTGGCTCGACTTCGGCCGCGGAATCTGGCACGTGCCCTGAGGACGGGGCGTCGCCAGATCCGCTCGCGTCCCGGTTCGATCGCGTTCGCTTCTCCCCGCCGTCTCTCGGATAACAAACCCTAAAACCCGTCTCGTCGACCGATCGCGTATGTATCTGCGGTTCGTCGATCGGCTCGGACTCGCGGACGCGGTCACCGTGGCGAACGCCGGTGTCGGCTTCCTCGCCGTCATCGCCGCCACCGTCGACGTCGCGCTCGCAGCGCGGCTGATCCTGCTGGCCGCTATCGCCGACGGCCTCGACGGTGTCGTCGCCAGACACCGCGGGTCGACCCCGGCCGGTCCCTATCTCGACTCGCTCGCCGACGTCGCGTCCTTCGGCGTCGCGCCCGCAACCCTCGTCGCGGTTGTCGTTCTTGACGGCGGCTCGTTCGCAACCGACCCGCTCCTCGTCGGCGTCGGCATCACGGCCGCCGCCGCCTTCGTCGCGATGGCCGTCGCGCGACTGGGGCTGTACATCGCGTACGACAGCGACAGCCGGGAGACCGTCGGCGTGCCGACCACGCTCGCGGCGACGCTCCTCGCCGCCGCCGTCCTCGCTGGCTACGCCGACCCGGGTTTGCTAGTCGGCGCGACCGCGCTGTTCGCGCTCCTGATGGGATCGACGATCACGTATCCGGACCTCCACGCGCAGGACGCGATGGTTATGGGGCTGGTTCAGGCGGCGGTGATCCTCACTCCGCTCGGACACATGACCACCTCCGTGCTCCCGCCGTGGATCGGCGAGGGGTTCGCGTTCGCCCTGCTGTTTCTCGCGTCGGCGTACCTGCTCTTCGGGCCCCGGTTCTACTGGGGCGAGGGTATCGGCGCGCCGCCAGACGCCGCGCGCGACGCCGATCGCTGACCGGACACGGCCCGCTCGGCCGCCGCCGCGGTCAGTGCTCGACGAACTCGACGAGCACGCCGCCTGTCGACCGTGGATGTAGGAATGCGACCTCGTGACCCCACGCGCCGGGACGCGGCTCCTCGTCGACGAGGTCGACACCGAGGT
This sequence comes from Halorubrum sp., assembly GCA_040405695.1. Taxonomy (GTDB): domain Archaea; phylum Halobacteriota; class Halobacteria; order Halobacteriales; family Haloferacaceae; genus Halorubrum. Next base: position 5,775 of record JARVCL010000169.1, read on the forward strand.
CACGCGCCTTCTCGATCGCGCTGGGGAGGTCGTCGGTCGCCAGTGCGAGGTGGTGGATTCCCGGTCCGTCACGGTCGAGATAGCTGGCTATCGGTCCGTCTTCAGCCGGTTCCAAGAGTTCGAGATACCCCCCACCGTCGAACGCGAGGAAGACGACGCACATCCCGTCGAACGTCTCCTCGTGAACGACGGAGACACCGAAGAGGTCGACGAACGATTCGGCGAGTTCAGCGGCGTCGTGGGTGGCGACGCCAACGTGGTCGAAGCGCATACCGGCTGGTCGGCACGCCGAAATATATACGCTGTCCGACGTGCGACAGAAAATAATTCAAAACTGAGTAAAAATCACGAGAGATTTATCCCGGTGGGTGCACTACGATCGGGTATGAGCATGGATACAATACTGGTGGCTGTCGGCAGCGACGATGAGGAACGACTGGAGGCGTTCGCGGAGACGGCCGTGGACCTCGCCGCGGGATCGGATGCGACCGTCGCGCTCGCACACGTCTTCGAAGCGGACGAGTACGAGCGGGCGAAACGAAATCTGGATTTCGATCCGGACAGCGAGGCGACGCCAGACGCCGTCGCGAAGCGTCACGTCACGGTCCGCCGACTCGGCGACGCCGTCGCCGATGCGGGGGTCGCATTCACCTGGCACGGCCGGATCACGAACGGTGAGACGAAGGGAGAACGGATCGTGAGCCTCGCAGAGGAGCTCGGCGCCGACATCGTCGTCGTCGGGGGGCGCAAGCGATCCCCTGCTGGGAAAGCCGTCTTCGGATCGACCGCACAGGAAGTGATGCTGAACGCCCCCTGTCCTGTGACGTTCATTCGGGAGTGACACCCCCGAGACAGACGAGGTGCGAGTGACCGGAAGCGTTCAGTAGTCTCCGCCGTGATGAAAGCGTATGTGGCCTCTCGACCACGAGCGCCGTGTCGCCAGCGAGATCACGTCTTCGAGCCGGACACACCGGATCGTCGCCGCTGTCGACGCGCTAGCGACCGATCCTGATACGACTACCGACACCACCGGGACGACGAATCCGGACACGACAGGCAGTTCAGCCGGCACGGACAGCTCACGTGGTTCGGACACGTCACACACGACATCCGACGCCGCCTCGTCTGGGGCGGACACGCCGGACGCCGAGAACCCGACTGTTCTCGGCCTCTCACGGAACTTCGTGGCCGCGATGAGCTACTCGCTCACGTTCGTGACCGGGCTCGCGTTCTACGTTCTCGAAGACGACGAGTTCGTCAGATTTCACGCCGCTCAGAGCACGATCACGTTCGGTAGCCTGTTCTCGGCCAGTCTCGTTCTCTCACTTCTCGACGCGATCGTCGCCGCCGTGTCACCGGCTGCGAGCACGGTCGTCTCGGCGACGGCGACGCTGGTCGCGGTCCTGACCGTCGGCCTCTGGCTCGGCCTCATGATCCGGGCGTCTCAGGGGAACCGAACCGCGCTGCCACTCGTAGGACGCGTCGTCGAAGGGTATCTGTAGCCGGCGTCGTGACACGCCGGCCGTGGTCTCCGTTAGGTCGGACGCTCACCGCGGATCGTCGTCGCTCTCTGTGGGCTCTGATGCGGAGGCGAGACCGTCGACGGGTGCAGCATGCGCCGGTTCGATGGTGTCGCTCTCGTCGAAGACCCCCTTGGCTGCGAGCTGGTCGATCAGCTCGTCGTCGCGGAGCCACGATAGGAACCGCCAGAGACCGAGATACAACAGGGTCGGTCCGACGACAGCGACGGCGGTAACGAGGAGCCTGAATGCGAGGACACCGGTCGTGACCTCGTCCATGTCTCTGGTACGATATCGCCACAGATAAGCGCTCGCTCGGCCGTGAAGCGGTGTTGCGCCTGTGGACGTGCTTCGAGAACGACGGTCGCGGTCCATCACTCTTCGTCGAATGTGAAGACGACGGCGTCACAGTCGACACAGGCGAGAACCCGTCGATCTGGACGCCGACGCGGCGCTCCCGGTCCGCCGCAGCACTCTTGGACGGCGGTCTCGGTGACCGACCCCGCACAGACCGGACAGACGCCGAGGAATTCTCGGAGCGAGCGCGCTGCCGTCGCCGCCACCGCCTCCGGAACGTCCCGAACGCGGAGCGTCTCGACCGCTGCCGTCTCCGCGATAGCGACCGCGGGACGCAGCCACACGTCACGGCTGCCGGCGAGGAGCACCCGCCCGCCGTGGTACTCTCCGTCGGCGTCCGCGATCGACGAGGCCGCCGTCCGCGCGGCGAGTTCTGGTCCGGGCAGTTCGCGAAGCGTCGCCATCCGGCTGCGCCACGCGCTGTAGAACTCGTCGGTGAGAACGAGCTCGTCGTCCTCGGCGACGACGACGTCGGCCTCGAACAGCGTGTCGAACACCCTCTCGGGGTCGGGGACCTCGTCGATGTCGTCGACGATCGAAGCGGACTTGACGTCGTCGGACGACCCGTGTCCGAAATCGAACGGTAGTGGCTCGACGAGACGCGGAGCGAAACGGGGGGTTCCAGGAACGAGGTAGCCACGCAGCCACAGAACGACCGCCCCGGCGACAGCGATTACGGCGCCGAGTCGACGCTGGCGTGCTGCAACGACGCTGGCCACGAGGAGTATCATGGCCGCGTTGACCAGCGTACACGGCACGCATCGGTTCGCCCCGGTGTACTCCGGTCGACGGAGGCGGCTTCCGTTCGAGCGGTCACAACGTCTACTCACGGATCCAGCAAACGACCGGGGCGGATATATATCCTCAGGAATCCTGAACGGAACATCTCAGGGTCGTTTCCCGGGTTTTCGAAGCGGCTCGCCGTGGACGACGCGGTACACGATCGGGAACGCGGCGAGTCCGAGCGGCTGGACCAGCCCGCCGGCGGCAGTCATCCAGAAGACGTCGAACTCGACGGCAACCGCGGCGACGCCGAGTGAGGACGCGAGGAAGAGCGCGCTGAAGTACCCGACACGGAGTGGCATGGAGGACAGTTCTGACCGCCGAGGCCAGGCGCCGGTGTCGACCGCTCCGCTACGCAACACGGCGAGCCCGACGCTTCCGGTGACGATGGCTAGCAGCCCGGCGACCGGGACCGCGTCTGGATAGCGCTCTTGGAGCACCAACAGCGCTGCAAACGCCGGCGAAGAGAGCGCCGCGAGCTCCATACCGCCGAAGAACACCTGCTCTAGCGACCGGAGGACCCGACGTCTACGATCACTCATCGTTTCGAGGCTCCGTGGTGTTCATGTGATCCGTCTCTGGTCTGCGGCGATAATCAAACCCCCGAAACCCCGCCATCACCGGCCTGCCGGCGACGGTTCGTGTTCTGTCTCACGCTCGACGTCGCGAGCGGTATGTTTGTCAGGATCTTCAATTTGAATTAATCCCATGATTATATATGGTGGTAAATCAGTAACAACACCTGTGATGAGTAATAAGCAAGCAGATCACACGGGGAGATCACGGGGTGTCTCGCGCAGACGGTTCATGCAAACGACCGGCGCGGCTGGGGTCACTGCCGGAGTTGCAGGCTGTCTGGGCGGTGACGATGAGGACGATGCCGTCCAGATCACCATGGACGGAGAGTGGACCGATATCGAAGACGAGGTGATCGCTGCGCTGTACGACGCCGGCCTCGACGAAGGAATCGACGTGGACATCCTCTCGGGTGACTTCGAGACGGGGGCCCGACGAGCCGATTTCACCTCGGCACTCGACGCCGGACGCTCGCGCCCGGACATCTTCATGATGGACTCGGGGTGGACGATCCCGTTTATCGTCCGCGATCAAGTGGTCAACCTCAGCGAGGAGCTCTCATCGGACACCCTCAGCTACGTTCAGAACAACTACCTGTCGTCAGCCGTCGATACGGCGAGTCACCCGGAGACGGGAGAGCTGTTCGGGCTTCCGTTGTTCCCGGACTATCCGATGATTCACTACCGGAAAGACCTCGTCGAGGAGGCGGGATACGATCCCGAGGGTGAAAACTGGGCCACGGAGCCGATGTCCTGGCAGGAGTTTGCCGAGATCGTCGCCGATGTCTGGGACCAGAACCCCGACATGGAGTACGGATTCACCACACAAGGTGACAACTACGAGGGGACCGCCTGCTGTGCGTTCAACGAAATTATGACGTCGATGGGTGGGGCGTACTTCGGGGACCACGACAACCTCTTCGGGCCAGTCGGCGGCCGCCCGATCACGGTCGACGAGGAACCCGTCCACGAGACGCTCCGGATGATGCGGTCGTTCATGTACGGACCAGACGCGGAGAACGCCCATCCGGACTTCCCACAGATAACCACGTCCGACCTCGTCGAGTTCACCGAGGAACCCTCTCGTGAGCCGTTCACCGGCGGAAACGCGATTTTCCACCGAAACTGGCCGTACGTCATACCGATCAACGCGGCGGATGCCGCGTTCGACTTCGAGGACCACGCGGTCATGCCGATGCCGTTCGGTGTCGAGGAGGGTGACGGTGCATACCAGGGCACCGGCGGAACCCAACACGCGCTTGGCGGATGGCACCTCACCATCAATCCAAACACGCCGCGTCTCGAGGACGCCATACAGGTCCTCGAAGCGTTTGCGAACGACGAGGTGATGCTCACGAACTTCGAAGCGGGCGGATACATCCCCCCGAACCCCTCGGTGACCGAGGCAGCCGACCCGGACACGCTCGACAACCTCGGCCGGTTCCTCGACACCATCGCCGTCGCTGGCGAGAACACAGTTCCACGACCGGTAACGACCGTGTGGCCAGAGCAGTCGCCGCTGGTCTCCTCTGAGATTCACGACGCCTACACCGGAGAGAAGAGTCCCGAAGAGGCGATGTCAGATCTCGAAGACGCGCTCGAAACGACAGAACAGCAGTAATCGGGTGAACGGGGATGTCATCACAAACCGAGACCGGGGAAGCGGAAACGCGTCTGCTCGCCCGCCCACTGAACTGGCTCGAGACCCAAAGCGAACAGGTCTACGCGTACGTGCTGTTGTCTCCAGCGTTCTTGCTGCTCGCGTTCATCGCGTTCTATCCGCTGGCACAGACGTTCCGGTTCTCGCTGCTGCGTGACGCGGTCGATCAGGCTGACCCGTTCGGGGCGTTCGTCGGTCTGGACAACTACGTCGATCTGTTGACGGGGTCGGCACGCGTTCCGCGACAGTTCGTCGACATCGCGTTCACGAGCGGGTTCCCCTTCTTCGAGCTCGGAACCCCGTTCTTCCGGCAGGCGCTGATGGTGACACTCGCGTTCGCGATCATCAGCGTGCTCTTCGAGACCTTCATCGGCTTCGGACAGGCGCTCGTGATCGATCAAGAGTTCTACGGCCGGCGGTGGGTCCGGGTCGCGATCATCATCCCGTGGGCTATCCCAATCGTCATCCAAGGGATGATCTTCTTTTTGCTGTTCAACCCGACCATCGGGTTCGGTGCCGACTTCATGCAGTGGCTCGGCGTGTTCGGTGACAACCCGCTGGCGAGCAGTTCGGACTCGTTCCTGATCGTGTTGGTCGCCGATATCTGGAAGACGGCGGCGTTCATGGCGCTTCTGATCCTCGCCGGACTCCAGAGTATCGACCGCGGACTCTACGATGTCGCGAAGGTGTCGGGGGCGTCACCCTGGCAGCGGTTCAAGTACATCACGCTGCCGCTCGTCGCGCCCGCGCTCATCGTCGCGATGCTGTTCCGCACGATGGACGCGATGCGTATCTACGGGCTCATCGACGCAACTGCAGGCTGTCAGACGGTCCCGTCGCTGACCTGTCTCGTGATCATCTCGCTTCAACAGACCCGACGGTGGGCGACTGCCTCCGCGGTGGCGTTCCTGACCGCGGTCGTGATCGGTGTGTTCGTCGCGGTCTACCTGGTCGGACTTCGCGACACGGAGGGTGGGTTCTGATGAGCGGACGGAACGACGGCGGCTTGGCCGAAATGGGACGCGAAGACGAGCCAGACCTCGACCGTGGAATCGTTGAGGCGTGGGCGGCCAGAATGATTTCGAACCCCGACCGCGCGTACAAAGCGGCGTTCTACACGGCGACGGTGTTCTTCCTCGTCACCACGCTGTTTCCGTTCTACTGGCTGTTCATGGTGGCGCTCACGCCTCGTGCACAGCTCGGGACGACCGGCGTGCTCACTCCCGGCGGGACGCCACGAGACGAGGTTGATATCCCGCTGATCGATGTGACACTCGGATACCCAGTCGGATTACCAGCGGACATCAACGTGCTCGCGTTCGTCGAGATCTTCCAGCGGCTCCCGTTCCACCGGTACGTGTTCAACAGCTTCCTGATCGCGACGGTGGCCACGGTCGCAGTGTTGCTCGTCGCTAGCCTCGCCGGCTACGTGTTTGGCCGGCTTCGGTTCCGCGGCAAGAACGTGCTACTGTTGGGCGTGCTGGTTACCTCTTTCTTCCCGCCAGCAGCCTTCTTCGTGCCGCTGAACCGGCTGTTCAACACGAATATCGACGTCTTGCGGCCGCTGATGCAGGACGGCTCGCTGTACAACACGCCACACGCAATCTTCATCCCGCTGTCGGCGATCTTCCTGCCGCTGTCCATCTTCATCCTGATGACGTTCTACGCACAGATTCCGGACGGGCTGGAGGACGCGGCGCGTGTCGAAGGGACCACGCGACTCGGCGCGTTGTTCCGGGTGATCGTGCCGCTGTCGGCACCCGGCGTCGCGACCGCCGGCGTGTTGACGTTCATCTCGGTGTACAACGAGTACTTCTTCTCCTCGTTGATGACGGATGGTAGCCCAGAGAACTGGGCGCCGATGCTGGAAGGCGTGCTCCGATTTCAGGGAGAGTTCGAAGTACTGTTCAACCTCATGGCGGCGGCCAGCATCGTCGCGGTGCTGCCCGTCGCGATACTGGTCATCGTTGCACAGGAGAAGATCGTAAGCGGACTCACCGCGGGCGCACTCAAGGAGTAAACCAATGGCATCAGTCACACTAAACGGCATCACGAAACGGTACGGGGACGAGGTAGCAGTCGAAGACATGAACTTGGAGATCCGCGACGGAGAGTTCGTTACGTTCGTCGGTCCCTCTGGGTGTGGGAAGTCGACGACCATGCAGACGATCGCGGGGCTCACGCTCCCGACAGAGGGGTCCGTGGCTATCGGTGGGCGAGACGTCACCGACCTCCCGCCGAAAGACCGCGGAATTTCGATGGTGTTCCAGAACATCGCGCTGTTCCCGCACATGGACGTGTACGACAACATCTCCTTCGGGCTCCGGCTCCGGAAGTACGAACAGGAGGAGGTCGACCGCCGGGTCGAGGAGGCGGCGGACGTCGTGCAACTCGGTGGGATGATGGACCGGATGCCCGAAGAGATGTCCGGCGGGCAGCGCCAGCGCGTCGCGATCGCGAGGGCGATCGTCCGGGAGCCAGAGGTGTTCCTGATGGACGAACCGCTCGCGAACCTCGACGCGGAGCTGAAAGTTCACATGCGAACGCAGCTCCAGCGCCTCCACCGGAAACTCGACACTACGATCGTCTACGTCACGCACGACCAAGCGCAGGCGATGACGATGTCAGACCGGATCGCCGTCATCGATTCCGGGGAGTTGCAGCAGGTCGACCCACCGCTGAAGTGTTACAACCAGCCGGACAACCTGTTCGTCGCCGGATTCATCGGCTCACCCGCGATGAACTTCATTGAAGGGCAGGTGACGATGGACGGCTTCAGCTCGCGGTACACCGACCTCAGCTTCGACCCCGGCAGTCAGGGCGTCGACGTGGGACAGGACGTGACCGTCGGCATTCGCCCCGAGAACATCCACCTAGCGAGAGAGCGCGACAAGGCCGAGGACCCGACCGCGCCCCTCGACGCCGTTGTCGACGTCATCGAGCCGATGGGAGACAAGGTGTTCGCGTACCTGCTCTCGGACGAGACCGTAGAGGCCAGCGCCGAGGGTCGGGGGGAAGGGCAACTGCTGATCAACCTCCCCCCGGACACCACCGTTCGGGAGGGTGATGACATCGAAATCGTTCTCGACCGCACGAACGTTCACCTCTTCGACACGGCGAGCGGCGACGCGATCCGACACGAACTGGCCTAACCCGAATCCACCCCGGCGTCAGATGGCCGCCGAGGACGGGACCCGATAGACGACCGCCTCGTACGGGTTGAGTTCGGCGCGGCGCGGGTCCAGCGAGGGATCCGTTCGATTCGCGAGCGCGACCGTCGCGTCCGCGGTCCGAACCCTCTCTGGCGTCTCGAACGTCCTCACAGTCGCCGAGAAGTTACAGATGATTAGTAGTTCGTGTTCTGCGCCGTCAAGCGTACGACGGATCGCGTACACGGCCTCGTCCGTGGGTGCAAGAAGCTCGAAGTCGCCGTACGCCAGCACGTCGTCCTCGTCACGGAGCGCGATGAGCGCTCTGTAGTATTCCAGTATCGACCGGTCCGCACCGATCTGTGCGTCGACGTTCACGTCTTCGTAGTCGTCAGCGACGGGAATCCACGGGTCTCCGTCAGTAAAGCCTGCGTGGTCGTCGTTGCTCCACTGCATCGGGGTCCGAGCGTGGTCTCGACTGAAGCGTTCGAGCTGGGGCCGGACTGACTCAAACTCTTCGCCGGCTGCCCGCTCCTGCTTCCAGTAGTTGCGCGCCCAGACGTCTCTGAGGTCTGCGGGCGAGTCGAACGACACGTTGCTCATCCCGATTTCTTCACCCTGGTAGACGAACGGCGTCCCGCGGTGACCGTGGAGACAGGTGGCGAGCATCGTCGCAGATTCGTATCGGAACCGTTCGTCGCCGAACCGAGAGAGTCCCCGCGGCTGGTCGTGGTTGCTGTGATACAGGCTCACCCACGCGCCGCGGTCGACCGCGTCCTGCCACTCATTCATGACGGTTTTGAGTTCCGGAAGGGACCACTCTCTCGGCTCCCATCGCTCACGCCGGTCGAGGTTCATGTGGTCGAAAAAGATTGTCATGTCGATGGCGTCGGACTCGCGGCCGGTCACGTCGACCGCGGTCTCCGGATCGATCTCCGAACACTCACCGATCGAGACGACCTCCTCGCGGTGGTCACCGAACCCCTCACTCGCCAGTTCGTCGAAGAACTCGTGCATTCGGGGTCCGTTGAGGAAGTGTTCGGATCCGACGAGGAACTCGGCGTCGGGGTCGCCGTCCGGAAGCCCCTCGGCTTTAGAGATCAGGTTGATCACGTCGAGCCGGAAGCCGTCGATGTCGCGTTCGAGCCACCAGCGGACGATGTCGTACAACTCCTCGCGGACGGTCGGATTCTCCCAGTTGAGGTCCGGCTGTTCGGCGGCGAAGAGGTGGAGGTAGTACGCCTCCCGTTCCTCGTCGTAGCTCCACGCCGGCCCCTCGAAGTACGACTCCCAGTTGTTCGGGTACGCACCGCCTTCGGCACCTTCGTCCGTCCCTTCGGCGCCGCCCTCCCGCCAGATGTAGTAGTCAGCGTACTCCTCGTCGCTGGCACGCGATCGTTGAAACCAGACGTGCTGGTCAGAGGTGTGATTCAATACGAGGTCCATCACGATCCGGATGTCACGGTCGTGGAGCGCGGCGACCAACTCTTCCCAGTCGTCCATCGACCCGTAAGCCGGATCGATGGCTCGATAGTTGGCGACGTCGTACCCGTTGTCCACGCCCGGCGACTCGTATATCGGGTTGAGCCATACGCAGTCGACACCGAGACGGTCGAGGTAGTCGACCTTCTCGACGATGCCTTGGATGTCGCCAACTCCATCTCCGTCGGTATCGTTGAAACTCTTGGGATAGATCTGGTAGATGACGGCCTCCTTCCACCACTCTCGATCGCTCACAACAGCCGTGGTGTCTGGTTCACACATACCAGTTCGTACTGGGCGAGGTCGTATATATCGCCGGTTCGACTCGCCATCGAGTCCCGCACCCAACTGAGAGTCCACACTCGGTTCTCGTCACGAGGCGGCGTCAGCGGGGACACCGGGTTTTGCTCTTCCCGGCAGCAGAGAGGCGCACACGGCCGCTCCGTCGACGACCCGGTCAGTCGGACACCGAGACCAGGGTAATGCGGTGCGCCTCGACTTCCTCTATCATCGCTCCCCACCCGCCGACCTCGATCGGTCCGTCCTCTGTTTCGACGAGCAGGCCGACCTGGCCCCCGTACGTCGCTATCGACCCGTGTTCACGCGGCGAGTCATCAGTCAGGATCACCTCGCGTACCGCCCCGTCGATGACGCGCTTCGCTCCCGTCTCCGTGTCCGCGCCGACGATATGGACAGTCACTGTCGCCCCCTCTTCGATCAGCGGGAGCACGTCTTGGACGCAGTAGCGGATGTCCGCGTAGTCGATCGGCGGGACGTCGTCGACGTCGGCGTACACCTGCTCCCAGATGTCCCACTGTGTTGTGAGGAAGAACCAGTGGAAGACGTACGTGTGCGTGCGGTCTTCTACGAGCACCCCGTACTCGTTCGTCGATCCTGCATGTGGCGAGAAACAGGTCTTCGTTCGGTCGACGATGGCGACGAACGGCGAGGGGAGCCGACGGAACCGGGCTTCCGTGCACACGTCCGCGAGTTCGTCCTCAGACGGAAGGTCGTCTGGGTCGCCGGTGTGCAACGAGAGGTTGACCTGGACGCCGTCGTCCAGTGCTGCCGCCAAGTCCGGCGCAAACCGTTCGTAGTGGTCGAGATCGAGCGATATCTGTACCTGCGAGCTGGCGTCGCGGATCGCCTCCTGTGCGTTGTTCAACACCGTCTCGAACTGCTTGACGATACTGACTGCTGACGCCTCTAGTTCCGGTTCCGTCCAGCGTCGTTCGATTTCCGAGGCTGCGGTGCTGAACCGCTCGGCCCGCGATTGCAGATCGTCGATCACGTCCTCGAGGCTGTACGCACGGGCGTACAGCGACTCCTGTTCGTATATTTCGACGTATCCCTTGTCGTCCAGATCGCGTAGCACGTCGTAAATTCGCTGGTCGGGGACGCTGCTCCGATCCGCGATCGCTGTCGCGGGGGCGGAGCCCAACTCGAGCACTGCGACGTACGCATCGGCCTGATACGGCGAGAGCCCAGCGTCTTCGAGAACCGTGACGAGTTCGGATCGATTCACGTGTTACCCCCCAACCCGGACGATCTCTGCGGGCTGATCGAAACCGACTGCTCCGACCTGAGACCGAATCGAGCGACTGTCCAGCATCGTGATCAATGGGCGCCGCAGGTACAAAAATCATTTATAATCGATCGCTATCCCGCGACGCATCGCGGTGAGGTGCGTGATCCGAAGGCTGAAGCTTTTTATTGGGGGTGTGGTTAACGCTCGTATGACCGACGCTCCCGGGGCGGGTTCGGACGACGGCTGGTCGCGGTGGCACCGGGACGATGCGCGGCGCGCCGAACGGACGCTCGACACGGTCGCCTCACCCGCCGCGCCGGCCGAGGACACACCCGGTTCGGACGTGTACATCTGGGATACGTGGCTGCTCCGGGACCGAAACGGTGCGGTGTCGACGATAGACGGCTGGCAGGTCGCCTTCTCGCTCACCGCAACCAAAGGGCTCCTGCCCGGCGAACGTCACGACGTCGCGGAGATACGGTACTTTTACTCTGCAGACGGCCAGACGTGGCACGACGGCGGTCCCGTGTTCGCGGACGCGCTCGGCCAGCGACAGTGGGCAGGCTCTGCGCTGTACGACGACGGATCGTTATACCTCTATTACACTGCCGCTGGAGACGATGACGCTGCGGAAACGACGTACAGCCAGCGGATCGCCGTCGGTCACGGCGGGACCGTCCGAACCGACGCAGCCGGTGTCGATATCGAGGGGCCGTGGACACACGAGGTGCTGTTACGCCCCGGCGGCGAGTGGTATGAGACGCAGACGCAGTCGAAGGGCATGATATACACCTTCCGCGACCCATGGTTCTTTGAGGATCCCGACACGGAGGAGACGTATCTCCTGTTCGAGGCCAACACGCCCGTCGCTGACGTGCCTCCCGACGAGGACACGCCCGAAGATGCCACGGCACGCGAGTTCAACGGCTGTGTTGGCGTGGCCGTCTCTGAGACCGGTGACCCCCTCTCGTGGGACCTACAGCCGCCGCTTCTGGACGCGGTTCGGGTGAATCAAGAACTCGAACGGCCGCACGTCGTCGTTCACGGCGACAGCTACTATCTGTTCGTCTCGAGCCACGTCCACACGTTCGCTCCGGGTATCGTCGGCTACGACGGTCTCTATGGATTCGTCGCGGACGCTATTCGTGGGGAGTACCGCCCGCTGAACGGCTCCGGATTGGTCGTCACGAACCCGCCGGAGACGCCGTATCAGGCGTACTCTTGGATGGCGTTTTCACACAGCGGGGAGCTGTTCGTGCAGAGTTTCCTCAACTACTACGACTTCGGCGGTGAGTCACTCGATGACATCGCCGAGCTCCCGGCGGCCGAACAGCGCCGCCGGTTCGCCGGGACCCTCGCGCCGACGCTACGAGTTGCCGTCGATGGAGCCCGCACCCGCATCGTGGGTGAGTTACCAGCCTGGCGGATTCCCCGCCCGGACGAGAGGCTACCGCCACCGAGCCGTATCGGAGACCCGCCGCGACTCGACGAGCGGAACGACGAGCGTGAGTCCCGGGGACGGCAGGAGTACGACTACCAGTAGCGTCGTCAGAGCGGCCGGCGGTGAGTCGTGAACACTTCGCCGTACCGACCTCGGTGACCGAGTCGAACCGTCCCGTTCACCGGAACGCGTCGCCGAGTTCCCAGGCCGAGAGCGCTGACACGGTCGCGCGACCGTCCTCGGAGCGTAGAGAGACTCCCACGGCATCTTGACGGGTCGGATACACTCGGGTCGTTAGGCAGTGGCGGTCGTTGGCGTATAGTTCGACGACGGATCGGTCGACGAACACCCGTAGCGACAGCGGCTCGTCGTGCGGCGAAACCGCCATCTGGTGGGGCTCGGTGTTCGACCGGTGGTCTCTACTGGCATCGTCGCGTTCGACGACGAGGTCACCGGCGCGCGTGTACCTGATTCGAGTGTGTTCGGCGCGGTCTGGCGATTCGAGCACCGAGAGGACGACACTCTCGGCGTCGTCGATGGCGATGTCGAGCGACAGTTCCAGCGTCGCGCTGGCGGCGTCGAGTGGTCGGCGCTCGCCGACATCCAGCGTGAACGACTCCGACGTATCCAGCCGTCGATCTCGAAGCGCCGTGAGCTCCGGAGCCGGATACTGACGGAGCCGGCCGTCGGGTCCGGTCGTGATGACCCGGGGAAGCGAGAGTGCACCCGACCAGCCAGCGTCCCACTGCGCGCCGACCTCTCGGGCCTCCGGTATCCAGCCCCACGTGAGGGTCCGACTGCCGTCCCGTAACGACTGCGGAGCGTACAACTCGCCGTGGTCGAGCACTCCCCGGGTGTCGGGTTCGAACGACCCGTTCTCGAACGTGCCGAGAAAGTACACGACGTTCTCGTAGTCGGAGACGTGAAGCAGCTGTCGCTCCCCGACATCGAGCAGCTCCGGACACTCCCAGACCGTCCCGGAGGCGGGCGGGCCGATCAACACCGGCCCCTCGTAGCTCCACTCACGGAGGTTCGTCGCCGTGTACAGCAGCACCGCCCCGCGGCCGTCGGCGAGCCCCGTCCCGATGAGCTGGTACCACGTCCCGCCGTCACGCCAGACGCAGTGATCGCGGAACTCCGCGCGCCAGTGGTCCGTTTCGAGGATGTCGAGATCACTCGGCGGCGACCCGATGATCGGGTTCGTCTCGTGTTTTGTCCACCGGCGAAGCTCTGGGTCGTCCGCGGTCGCCAGACAGGGGAGCTGGTCACGTCCTCGCCCGCCGGTGTACACGATAGTCGGAACTCCGTCGTCGTCGACCGCACACCCCGACCAGCAGCCGTCGCGGTCGGGCCCGTCCGGAGTCGGCGAGAGCGCGACCGGCTGGTCGGTCCACTCGACGAGATCGTCGCTCACGGCGTGTCCCCAGTGGATAGTGTTGTGAAACGGCCCTCCCGGGTTGTACTGGTAGAACACGTGGTATCGGCCGTTCCACCGGATCAACCCGTTGGGATCGTTCAACCAGTTCGCCGGCGCGGTGAGGTGATAAGCCGGCCGCGCCTGCTCGTCTGGAACGCGCTCGCGAAGCGCACGGAACTCCGTGGTGGTGGTCGGGCGGGCAGGAGCCGGGCGGTCGTCTGCGAGACCCCGCAGACAGCCGGCGAGGAACCGGTCACGGGTCTCTTGGAGTTCGGCTGCCACCCCCTCGTCGGCGGCGAGCGGCTCTCCGAACGTGATCGGTGCGCCAACGCCGAGCACCGCCCCCCCGCCTGCCTCGACCGGGTGGATGTCACCTCCGTCGCGGTCACCGACCGTATCGCCGCCCCAGGAGACCACCGTCATCCGCTCGGGAATCTCGTTGTCGCCGCAGATCGTCGAGGCGAGTATCTCGCCACGCTCCGGGAGCACCGACTCGTACCTGCTCGTGGGAGCCGGGTGGGTCCCCTGACCGCGGACCGGATGGCGGAGTCCCTCTAACGCCTCCATGCTCGGATGATCTGCGTACACTGACCGCCAGAGGAGGCCCGTCGGTTCGGTGGTGGCTTCGACGGTCTCTACGTCCGGCGGGACCGTTTCCACGCTCAACGCGTCGACCGCCGCCATCGCACGGAGTGATAACAACACTCCGCCTCCTCCCGTCAGGAACTGCTCGATCGCCGGCGCAGCGGCGTCGAGCGGTGTCGGCGCCTCCAGCGGCGCGTCGCGGTGCCACCAGCAGACGTCGACGCCGTCCGGAACCGACTCGAGTTCGTCGGCGACGAGCGTCTCATAAGAGATGCCGTGTTCGTGGAGCCACTCCGTCGCGGCCGTCTGCTCCGGGGAAAGCGCCCCGTCGTGAAGCACCCCGACGTGAGGCGATGGCTCGGACATATCGGAGACACTCGGCTCCGGGTAAAAACCGTGTCGTACCGCCGCCTCGATGCTGGCTCGGACCCAGGTCGCTGGGTCGGCGTGGATTCTCTCGCCTCCACCGCTTCACCACTCGATTTACTAGGTCCGACGGCGTAGCGCCCGTATGCAGCTCTCCAACACGGACGGCATCGCAGGTCGTGAGATCGCCGAAACGCTCGGCGTCGTTCGCGGAAACACGGTACGTGCACGGAACGTCGGCCGAGACTTTACTCAGGGGCTCCGCAACCTCGCCGGCGGCGAGTTGAAAGGGTACACGGAGTTGATGACCGACGCCCGCGACGAGGCACAGACACGGATGGTGGAGGAGGCGGAGGCACTCGATGCCGACGCCGTCGTGAACGTTCGGTTCACCACCTCGTCTATCGCCGATAGCGGCGCGGAGATACTGGCGTACGGGACGGCGGTGCGGCTGCGGTGACCTCCCCTGACTGGACAACGCGAGCCGAGCCCTCGCCGGCTCACCGACCCGGGGTGTACTCCCCGAACTCGTCACGGAACACGTCGGCGATCTCTTGAACGGTCGCGTACGCCTTCACCGCGTCGACGACGTGAGGCATGACGTTCTCGTCGCCGCAGGCAGCCGCGCGGAGGGCCTCAAGCGCGGCGTCGACCGCCTCGTCGTCGCGGTCGGCTTTCACCTGTTCGAGACGCTCCTGCTGTCGAGCCTCCTGTTCGGGGTCGACCTCCTCTAAGTCGACCGCCGGCTCCTCGTCGACCTCGAACTCGTTGACGCCGACGATGATCCGCTCGCCCTCCTCGATCTCGCGCTGGCGCTCGAAGGCGACGTCTTGGATCTGCCGCTGGACCCACTGGCTCTCGACGGCCGACAGCATCCCGCCACGGTCGTCCACCTCGTCGAGGATCTCGAAGGCGTCGGCTTCGATCCCGTCGGTGAGACTCTCGACGTAGTACGACCCTGCGAGCGGGTCGATCGTGTCCGCCGCGCCAGACTCGTGGGCGAGGATCTGCTGGGTTCGCAACGCGGTTCGCACGGACTGCTCTGTCGGAAGCGCGAGCGCCTCGTCTTTCCCGTTGGTGTGGAGGCTCTGGGTCCCGCCGAGCACCGCAGCGAGCGCCTGATAGGCCACACGGACGACGTTGTTCTCGATCTGCTGAGCAGTGAGCGTCGAACCGCCAGTCTGTGTGTGGAACTTGAGCTGCTTCGACTTGGGGTTCTCCGCGCCGAACCGCTCTTCCATGATCGTCGCCCACATCCGACGGGCCGCGCGGAACTTCGCGGCCTCCTCGAACACGTTGTTGTGCGCGTTGAAAAAGAAAGAGAGCTGTGGGGCGAACTCGTCGACATCGAGTCCAGCGTCGAGTGCGGCCTCCACGTACTCGATACCGTTGCCGAGCGTGAACGCGACCTCCTGAGCCGCCGTCGAGCCCGCCTCGCGGATATGGTACCCCGAGATGGAGATGGTGTTGAAGTTAGGCACCTCGGCGGCACAGAACTCGAAGATATCCGTGATGAGCCGCATCGATGACTCGGGCGGGTAGATGTAGAGGTTCCGCGCGATGTACTCTTTCATGATGTCGTTCTGGATCGTTCCACGGAGCGCGTCGCGCGAGACCTCCTGCTGGTCACCCATCGCGACGTACATCGCGAGCAACACCGCCGCCGGGGCGTTGATCGTCATCGACGTCGACACCTCGTCGAGCGGAATGCCGTCGAACACCGTCTCGAAGTCGTCGAGAGTGTCGATAGCGACGCCGGAGCGACCGACCTCGCCCTCGGCCATCGCGGCGTCGGAGTCGTACCCCATCTGTGTCGGGAGGTCGAACGCCATCGAGAGCCCCGAGGACCCCTCGTCGATCAGGTACTGGAACCGCTCGTTCGTCTCTGCGGCGGTACCCATCCCGGCGTACTGCCGCATCGTCCACAGCCGGCCGCGGTGCATCGTCGAGTAGACACCCCGCGTGTACGGTTCCTCACCGGGGAAGCCAGTGTCCGCACGGTAGTCGTGGTCGGCCACGTCCGCGGGCGTGTAGAGCGGGTCGACCGACTGACCGCCGGTGTCTGTGGTGAACTCCGCCTCGCGTTCCCCGAACCGCTCGACGGTGTCGCCGTACGTCCCCTCCTCCCAGGACGCCTTCGCCTCGCGGATCGCCTCCAGTTCCTCGGGGTCGAACATTACGAATACGGTGGGACGACCGAAACTTAACCGTTGTCTGTTGGGGTATCTGTCGTCGGTCACGTTCAAGTGTCTCGACAGCGACACCCGCTCATGGACGTGCTCTCGGCAGCCGGAAAGCGGTTTCTGACGGCGACGGCACCCGAACACACGGCGGTACAGGGGGAGATGGCCGCTCTCGCGGACGAGTGGGAGTTCCCGATCATCGGCCCGGACGCTGGCGCGGTTCTTCGACTTCTCGCTCGGCTCACCAACGCAGAGTGCGTATTCGAGTTCGGATCTGGGTTCGGCTACTCGGCGACGTGGTTCTTGCGAGGCGGGGCGGATACCGTCATTTGCACCGAGTTCGACGCCGAAGAAGCCGAGCAGGGTCGCGAGTTCGCACGGTCGTACAGCTACGACGACGCCGTCACCTTCGAGGTCGGCGACGCGATGGAGACGATCGACCGGTACGACGGCCCCTTCGATGTCGTTCTCATCGACCACCAGAAACGGCGGTACCTCGACGCGTATCACGCGGTGCGTCCGAAACTCCGAACTGGTGGGGTGGTCGTCGCCGACAACATTACTCGTGGCCCGATCGATTTCGAGCGACTGGTCGCACACACTGCCGACGGCGACCCGCTCCCGACGGCCGAGGCAGATGCGGCGACACACGGGATCGGCGCGTACGTCGACGCCGTCCGTGAGGACGACGCGGTCGAGACGGCGATCCTCCCTGTCGGGTCCGGAATCGCCGTCTCGACGAAACGCCCGTGACCGGAGAACGGATACGTGCTGGCCCCCACAGTTCGATCGTCATGACGACGACGTGCGCGCTGTGCCGCCGTGTCGTTCCAGACGAGCGGATCGACGACCCACAGGTCGTTCAAGAACACCACCTCCGGCCGGAAGAGCGCGCGACCAGCCCGACAGTCACGCTCTGCCGGCCCTGTCACGACCAGATCCACGCGCTGTTCACGAACGCAGAGCTGCGAGAGGAGTACGACACCATCGTGGCGCTTCGGTCCGCAGACCGACTCCAATCGTACCTCGACTGGATCCGTGGGACGGACAAACTCGACATCGACGTGTCGACGAGCGACCACGTCAGAGGGCGCTCCTGAGTCGGCCGCGCAAGACGGGGTGCCCGGCCACAACCCACTTGTTCGCCGACCCCCTACAACTGTCAATGTCTTCTCGTGACGCGGAGTTGGTGATCGAGACGTGGCAGTTCCGCGACCGAGCCCTCCCGCGCGTCCCGCCGAGCGGCTGGGCGACTACCGACCGGCTCCGCGAGGCGGTGTGTCTCGCGGTGGCGTGTGCGGTCGACGGCGTCGAGCACGTCGAGCCGTTCGAGGGGCCGGCGACCGAGCGCGAGCGGTTCGACGCGACGGTCACGACCGACTCGGTCGACGACGACCACGTGCGCCTGGTGACGCCGGTGTCGGCCGCCGCGTCGGAGGCTACTGAGTCCGACGCGGACGAGTCAGGCGCGCCGGACGAATCGAGAGCTGAGTTCAGCGAGACCACGGAGCAGTTCGACTTAGCCGAGGCACTGGACCGGCTCTGATCGCCAGTCGAAGCCGTCGATGTCGAGCGGTTCCATCGGTCGCCGAGGTGCTTCGCAGTCGAACGTCGACAGCACCCGTGTCGCCGCGGCCGTTCAGCGCCCTCGACTCAGTACTCGATCCTCGCGGCGTATCGGTCCAGCACGAGCACCACTGCCGTGCCGAGTGCCGCCGCTGCCACGAACCGGGGCGTAGCGCTCGCCCACGATTCGCCCGACTCGGCGAGTCGGAGGGAGACCTCGACGACGGGCGCACGCAGCGCGCCGACGACAAGGCTCACGAGGAACGCCACCGTCGCCGCTCGCGCCCGTTTCAGGGCGTACCTGACCCCGTGTGCGACGGTGAACACCCCTACGACACCACCGGCGAGGAACGCAACAACCGGCGGGGCCGCCGCCACGAGCTCGTCACCGCCGTTTCCGGTGAGCACGCCGACGATTCCGTCGACGAACGCCGACAGCGCCCCGGTCATGTACTCGTACTGTCCGAGGATGACGAGCAACAACGACCCAGAGACGCCGGGGAGGACCATCGCGCTCACCGCGATCGCTCCCGCGAGGAAGACCACCGGCAGCGCGTGACCGAGTGCCGTCGCGGCGTACCCCGACACGAGAAACGCGACGACGAACCCCGCGAGCGCTGCCGCTTTTCGTCTTGGTGTCCCGACATCGACCGAGCCGAACAGGGCGACCGCAGACGCGCCGATCAGTCCGAAAAAGAACCCATACGTCGTGACCGGAAACGCGGTGAGTAAGACATCAACGAGCCGCAACACGACCACCACCGCCGAGAGGACTCCCGCGACGAGGACGACGAGAAACGGGCCATCTGTCTCTTGGAACGCGGCGCGTGCATCGGCTCGGTTCCGCGGACGAACACCCGCGACGATCCGACGTACCCGCCCGAGTTCGATCGCCGTGATCGCCGCTATCAGTCGCTCGTACAGGCCGACGATGAGTGCGATCGTTCCTCCCGAGACGCCGGGGACCGCGTCCGCGGTCCCCATCGCCACCCCCTTCACGTACAGCGTCAGCCACGTCCGGGGAGTGGCCATCTCGGTTACAGGCCGGCCAACGCGGCGGTGGACACGCCGGCGGCGAGGACCTCGGTCGGCGCTGCGAGCGCCGCGTTATCGCCGTCCGTCCCATCGTCGCCGTCAGCGCCCTCGTCCGTCTCGCCGTTCTCGTCGGCCTCACCGTTCTCCGCTATGGGACACTCGGGGTCTCCTGCCGGGCAGTCGAGGATCTCCTCTTCGAGTTCTACGGTGAGCGGCGTCCCGTCCACGCCGACGACCTCCCCTTCCGTCACGTCGAGTTCGCCGACCTGCTGGGTCGTGTAGAGGTCGTCGTCGGTGACTGGGTCCGTGGACAGCTCGTAGGGGCCGGTCGCTCGAACGCTCGTGTTCGTGTACCCTTCGTCGGGACCGAACTCGTCGTACCCCGTCGTCGAGTACGGGAGGTGGAGTTCGAACGCCCCGTCAGCGTCGGCCTCGGCGTACTGGGTGTACTCGAACGTCTCGTTCGACGCCGGCATCCTCATCTCGACCGTCGCTTCGACCTCCTGACCGGGCTCGGCACCGGACCCCTCGACAGACGCGCCCGGCACGCGCTCGAACGTCTTCACCCAGTTGGCTTCGGTTCGTCGCAGCTGATCGGCACCGATTCCGGTCGCCTGCTGCTGTCGGACGAGCTGTTGGAGGTAACTCTGTGACTCGAACGCCGTCGATTCCGTCGCGTGGACGAGCCGATAGTTCTCGAGTGCGTCCACACGCTCCGTCGGGCTCGCGCCGACGCCACCAAGCTGTGCGGTGTCGCCCTGTTCCTCGACGAACGCTTCGGCCTCCTCGAGCGTGTCGAACTCAGTGATGGGCTCCTGTTCGGGACCCGCGGGGAACGTCCGCAGGTCGACGGCCTCGCCGGTCTCGTCTTGGAAGCTCTGTTCGTCCCAGTTGACGACGATGGGGTCTGGGTCGGCCGCGCTCCCGTGGTACTCGTAGAGCCGAATCATCTGACTCTCGTAGTAGCGCTGTGTGTTGATCTGGGTCGTCGGCTGTGCGCCACCCTCGACAGGCTCCCACAGCAGCCAGTTGACGTCGTCCTGTTCGAGTTCGGCGTCGTCGTAGAACGTCACCGGTGCACCGAACTTCTCTCCGGGCGTCACCATCTGCCAGTCGATCATCACGTAGCGGGTGTTTTCACCCTCGTCGCTCTGGCGGGCGAGCACCTCGGCGGCCTGCTCCTCGTCCGGTGCGAGGAGGTAGTTCGCTGCGTCTCTGGCGTTCTGCTGGAACGGGTTGGCGTTCGGGATCCGTTCTGCGCGGGTGGTGATCCAGTGCCCGTAGTCCCACCACGACTGGACGCCATACGCGCCCTCAGGGTAATCGAAGTCGTCGTCTGCGGGGCGCTCGTAGGTGCCGTACAGCTCCATGGGGTTGTCGTGGCCCTCGAGCTCACCCGGATGCGGTGTCTCGTCGTTCATCCACTGGAGCCCTTCGTCCCACTGGACGACGTCGCCGGGACCGGTCTGTGCCCCAGCGGCCCACACCGGTCCGGTCATGAACACGAGCGGGACGATGAGCACGACGACGACCACGCCGATCGTCATCGCCTGCCACCCCTCGATCTCGTCGAAATTCCTGAGCGACGGCAGCGACAGGGCGTCGAGCGAGAGCTGGAGGAAGTACGCCGCGCCGATCGCGACGACCACTGCGAGGTAGTAGTTGAACCGCGTCTGGGTGAACGCCATGCAGGTAATAAAGGTCGCCCACACGACGAAGTACAGCTTCTCCGTCTCGTACTCGACGAGGAACGTCGCGCCGACGAGGAACGCCGTCGCGATCAGCAGCCCGACCACCTGCCAGCTCACGCCGGCGAGTCCACCGATGGCG
>JARVCL010000170.1:0-6139 GCA_040405695.1 Halorubrum sp.
CGGCGACAACGGGTCAGGCGCGGAAGCGAGCAGCCCACCGCCGGACGTCCGTCGCTCGTCGGGTCGCGGGGTGGAGGAGGCAACCGGGATACCCCGTTCTGGAACGCCGGGCAATCCTGGCTGTCCGTTCATTCATACGCTGAATCTTCTGGACACCGACCAGACAGCCATCCAGTTGGTTTGGCGACGAGAGTCAGGCGGTTCCGACGCCGTCAACACGGACAGCCGCGTCTGACGCTGGCGCTCCACGCTTCCACGACAGGGATCTGAACACGATACGACGCTCACTGCCCGCTGGTTGTCCCCGGCCGGTCGCCATCACTCCAGACAGGCGGCGACGACGCGCAGCGCGGCCTCACCGCGCACCTCGTTGGCCAGTAGCGGGACCCGCTTCACGTCGCGGCCGCGGAACAGGTCCGTAGCACGCCGCAGTGCGGCCTGTTGTACGTCCCACCGTCGGGCGCAAAACTCGCAGTTCTCCGGGTCGGGCTCGACGATCCACGACGGGTCGACGTCGGCGACGCCGCTCACGCGCTCCATGACCCGGTTGACGACCAGGGTGTTCACCGGGATGCCGAACTCGTCGAGCCGCCCGACGAGCCGCTCGGACTCGACGACGCTCATTTCTTCGGGGATCATCACGACGCGAAAGTCCGTCCGCTCTGGGTCCTGCAACACCTCACGCAGGCGCTCGATCCGCGACTGCAACTCCTCCAGGTCGGCGGTCGCGTCGGCGTCTTCGCCGCCGCCGAACATTCCTTTCAGTCCCTCCATCATCCCGGAGAACCGCTGTCTGAGCTTCATGACCCGACCGATCATCGAATCCATCACTTCGGGCAGCTGGAGTAGCCGAAGTGTGTGTCCGGTCGGAGCGGTGTCGACGATCACCCGATCGAACCGCGGGTCGTCGAGATACTCGAGGAGCTGGCGCATCGCCGCCGCCTCGTCTGCGCCGGGCATGGTTCCGCCGAAGAGCGAGCCAGGCGCGTCTGCCATCCCCTCTGCGGCGTCGGCCGCCACGTCGTCCATCCCACCCATCATCCCGCCCATGGCGTCGCCCATCTCGCCCATCCCACCGAGCGGGTCGCCGTCGGCGCCGAACATCCCTTCGTCCATCGCGGCGTCGGGATCGATCTCCGCCGCGTACAGCGGCACGTCCTCGCGGATCCGAGCAGGGTCGGCTGGGATGTCGGTCTCGAAGGTGTCCGACAGCGAGTGGGCGGGGTCCGTCGAGACGACGAGCGTCCGGACGCCGCCGGCAGCCGAGGAGAGGCCGGTCGCGGCTGCCATCGTCGTCTTTCCAACGCCGCCTTTCCCGCCGTACAACACGTACTCCGGCGCGTCGACCCCCTGCGGAAGGTGTGTCCCGTCGTCGACGACGAGCCCATCCCCTCCACCGTCGTGTTCCGGTTCATCCTCGCTCGTGTCCGGTCCCGACTCCACATCGACTGGCTTCGGCTCCGCGTCCGTGTCGACGCGGTCCGGATCGTCGACGCGGTCGACCGGCTCGACGTCGATATCGTCCATGCGCAGTACTGGTACCGGGGTGTTTGTGTACCCGTCGGTCCCGTTCGAGGCGTCGCACAGGAACGCTGCTCCGCCCCGCGCCAAAGCGGTCGATCAGAGAGCGCCGTCGAGCTGGTCGACGACCGTCTTGAGATCGGCTTCGGACTCGATGTCGCGTTTGATCGCTTCGCGGCGGCGAACCGCCCCCGAGTCGGCGTCGTACGCTCGGACGTACTCCGCGCGGGTGTGTTCGTCGAAGGTGTGCCGGATCGCGAAGTAGCCGTCCGGGACGATCGTTCCACACACCTTACACTCGTGACGTTGGTGTTCGCGCGTCTGATGCAGGATGAGGGACTCCGCGTCCTCGAAGACGGCGTCACAGCCTTTCATCCCGCACGTCCAGGGAACCATACCGAACACCTGTCTATCTGAACGATTAAGGTTTCCCCCCGAGCGCGACGCGCCCGTGGCGCTGCCGCCGTGGTGTCAGCTCCGACGATGGCTCCGGTCAGTGGCGTCGACCGGCGATCCTGTCGTGACGCACCGTCTCTCGCGCTCGAACGATACGCCTTTGGCTCGGTGTTCGGTACTCCGCGTCGTGAGCCGACCCCGAACCCGTGTCGACGCGCACGTGAAAGTGCTCGACGACCGCGTCGTCGCCCGCGCGAAAGCCCGCGGGATCGACGCGCTCGTCTACGCCCCGCACTTCACGCGGCTACCGACGATCCGCGACCGCGCCGCCCGCTACAGCGACGACGAGTTGACCGTCGTCCCCGCCCGTGAGGTGTTCACCGGCGACTGGGGGAACCGCCGACACCTCCTCGCTTTAGGGCTCTCCGAACCGGTCCCCGATTACATCACGTTCGAAGGAGCGATGGCAGAGTTCGACCGTCAGGACGCCGCGGTGCTGGTCCCCCATCCCGGCTTTGCGAGCATCTCGTTGACGCTGCCAGAGATACGCGCACACACCGCCCGACTGGATGCGATCGAGACGTACAACACGAAGCTGCTCCCCCATCAGAACGCCCGCGCTCAGCGGATCGCCGCCGACGTCGACGCCCCCGGATTCGGCTCCTCGTACGCTCACATCGTCGGCACGGTCGGCGAGGCGTGGACTGCCTTCGAGACCGACCTTCCCGACGCCGAGGCGGTCGCCGACGCGTTCCGCGACCGTCGACCTCGGACGGTCGTTCACCGCGGCGGCGTCGGTCATCGGCTCCGAGGGCTCGTCGAGTTCGCCCACATCGCGTACGAGAACACCTGGGTGAAAGCCGACCGGCTCTTCCTCTCCGGCGACGAGCCAACACTGCCCTCGAACGTCGCCTACGAGGGACGGTTCGACGACGTGAGCGTGTACCGGTGACCGCTCAGATCCCGAGCCCGGCGGTCGCCGCGGAGAGGTCGACGTCGAGTTCGACGATGTAGGTGTGAACCGCCCAGAACGCCGCGATCTCGAGCGCCGTGATGATCACGGTGACGAGGTCGGCGTACTTGCTGCTCGTCGTCACGCCGAACGGCAGCGAGAACTCCCGCTCTGAGAGCGGATGAAACAGCGCGATCCCACGGCGGCTCCCCACCAAGTCGAGCAGGTAGTGGGTGAGCACGCCGACCCACACGAACTGAAGGTTGTCGAAGATGATCGGGTACGCGAGGAACACGGCGAGCACCGGGAGGCTGTGGAGCGTCTTTCGGTGTTTCCCGAACGCGGTATCGACGTCGGGAAAGAGCGCGCCGAGCACGATCGGAACGCTGATCTGTGCGATCTTCGTGGCCGTGTCGGCGCTGACGCTCGGTTCGAGGACGAACCCGATCCCGACGGCGAGCAACAGCGCGTTCAGCACGTGGCCGCGTTTGTTCATGCTCTCTACTCCCGCGGGAACGACTCAAAAGGTCCGGATCACGATTCACGCCTACGACATCGCGGCGTGTCCCGAAAGAACCACCACGTCTCCGGCCGAGACCAGCGTATGGAGTACGAGGAGCCGAAGTTCTTCCACGTGATGGAGTACGCCGCGGCCGCCGACGGCGACGTGGTCGACATGGTGAGCGGCAACCCCGACTGGGAGCCGCCCGCTGCCCTTCGGGAGGCCCTCTCGGAGTACGCGACGCTCCCAGCGGCGGAGTTTCAGTACCCGCCGAGTGAGGGACTTCACAATCTCCGGGAGTCGATCGCGGCCCGTCGGCACGTCGATGTCGACCGCGTCGTCGTCACCAACGGCACGGGAGAGGCGAACTACCTCGCGATGGCCCGCGCGTTCGAGCGTGACGCCGGGAACGAGGCGCTGCTCATGGACCCCGTTTATCCGTATTATCCGGGGAAGACGGAGTTACTCGGCGGGGAGCCGACGCTGGTTCCGACCGAACGAGATGGCAGCCTCGACGTCGACGCAGTTCGTGAGGCCGCGAGCGAAGACACCGCGCTGATCGTCCTCAACACCCCGAACAACCCGACTGGCGCGGTGTACGACATCGATGCGGTCCGCGAGGTCGTTGCGGTCGCTGAGGCGGTCGACGCGCTCGTCGTCGTCGACGAGGTGTACAGCCACTTCGATCTCACGGGGACGTTCGAGTCCGCGTTGACCATCGACTCCGACCGGGTGATCGTCACGAACGGCTTCTCGAAGTCGATGGCGATCACGGGGTTCCGCGTCGGCTACGCGATCCTCCCGGATGAACACGCCTTCCCGGCGAAGGCCCGGCACATGCTCGTGAACGTCGCCGGCTCGCGTCCCGCCCAGTACGCGGTCGCCGAGGCGCTCGACGCCACCGATCCGGACTACTATGCCGCGGCACGCGACCGACTCGAATCGCGGATCGACGCGTTCACCACCGCGCTCGACGAGGCTGGCGCGGCGTACACCCGGCCGGATGGGGCGTTCTACGTGCTCGCGCGGTTCGACGACTTCCCCGGGACGATGGCGAACGTGAAACGGCTGATAGACGAGATCGGCGTCGCAGGGATGCCCGGTGAGACGTTCGGCACCGCACGCGAAGAGTGGATCCGGTTCGCGCTCGTGACTCCGCGGGCGGCCGAGGCGGCCGAGCGGCTCGCCAAGTACTTCGAGTGAGTAGGGGAGCGGATGGCGTGACTCGAACTGTCGAGTATCGTAAGGGTCGTGCGCCGTGCATCGCTTACCGCCGCCCGACGGGCACCCACTCTGAGAGGCGCGTCCGATAGCTGGCGGCGAGTTCCGTAACGACGAGTCGGTCTCGGGGGTCGACGCCGAGCACACGAAGCGTCAGGAGGTACCCGCCGGTCCCGATGAGCGTCCCCACGACGACGCCGAGGCGACCGCCGACCGACTCGCGAATTGCCAGCATACAGCCGACCATGACGACCCCGGCCGCGATCGGCGTCAAGAACGTCCGATCGAACGGCCACAACCCCTCGAACCGTCGGAGCAGGAGGACCTGGAGACCGTTCTGGACGGCGATCGCCAGCGACGTGCCGAGCGCCGCGCCGACGAGTCCGTACCGAACCACGAACGCGTACGTTAACACGACGTTGAGGACGGCGAGCAGCCAGTCGAGGACCATCCGGGCGTACTGGTGATCGGTCATCATCAGGAGCCATCCGGTCGCCCCGACCGCGCTGCCGACGAAGACGCCGCCGAGGTAGACGGCGAGCGGAACGTACCCCGCCGTGTACGTCGGGCCGAAGACGGCGAGCAGCTCAGCACCGTAGACACCGAGCACCGCGAGCAGTGGGAGTACGGTCGTGACGATCAGCCGCGTGACCGATCCGTACACCCCGTTGAGTGTCTCCATCCGGTCGGCCGCGTACAGGTCGGAAGCGACCGGCGGCAACAGCTGGTTGAACGAGAGGAGCGGGATCCACGCGAGCGAGATCAACACGAGGACGACGTTGTACACCCCGGCAGCGACGGAGGTGAGAAGGGCCCCGACCAACAGCACGTCGACACGGTTCTGGAACACCTTGCCGAAACTGCTCATCGCGACGGGGGCCGCGTGATCGTAGAACTGATAGCGCTCCCGTCGCGCGCCGCGTAACGTGGGCACGATGCCCGTCGCACGAACGGAGACGGGAACCCCGACCACGACGAGCAGCAGGGTCGCGGCCACGATAGCACCGGCGACCCCGACGATCGAATAGCCAAGCGCGAGCGCGAGACTCGCACCGGCGAGCCGAACGCCGGGGCGGAGTAGCTTGTTGAACGTGACCTCGCCGCGGGCGGAGCCGATCGCACGGAACACGGCAGCGGCAACACTGACGAGTCCCAACAGCCCGATAACCGGTCCGAAGAGCCTGAGCGTCGGGGTAAACGACGGGTCGGAGACGGTCCACTCGTTGATCGAGGGCGCGAGGAGCCAGATCCCGACGGCGAACAGGACGCCCATCGCGACCGTCGTCGCGTACGCCAGGCCGGTGACACGCGACTGCGTACCGGGGTCGTCGCTCGCGGCCGGGACGTATCGCTGCAGCGCCGGAACGCTCCCGAAAGTGACGAGCCGGACGAGAACCTGGGTGATGCGCCACGCGTACGCGTAGACGCCGTACGTGGCCGGGCCGAGACCACGAGTGAGAACGAACTCGGTCGCGGTCGTGAGCGCGCGCTGTGCGGACACCGCACCCGACGTGACGACCGCGCCGTGAGCGATCGTCACGAGCGCG
>JARVCL010000171.1:0-6134 GCA_040405695.1 Halorubrum sp.
ATCGGGTTCTCGGGGACGTTCAACTCGCCGGTTTCCTCGTCGGCGAGCGTGATCTGCTCCCCGTTTTCAGGAATCTCGACCTTGTCGTAGCTCATAACGCATCCCGGTTCTCCCACCGCGGTAAAGTGCCTGCCGCTTTTCATTCGCCGCGTTTGGCTGTAGCTGTGGGTTCGCTGGCGGCTACGACGACGATACTCGGCGGCTACGGGTCGCGCACCTCCACCTCGTACATCGCGCGCCAGCGGTAGCGACGCCCGGCCCAGACGAACGTCTGCCGCCCGAGGGCGTACGAGAGCAGCACCGGCGCAACGAGCACGCCGGGTGCCGCGAGCAGGAACGTCGGTCTGTGGAGTCCGGCCCACGCGTACGTCGCCGCGGAGACGACGGTGAGCAGTCCGACGGTCGGCAGCGGAGCGACCAGACACGCGACGGCCAGCACGGCGGCGAGCGCGACGTTGAGCGCCGTCGCCCGCGGCGCGTAGTACCGTGCGATCCACAGGAACCGGACGAACCGTTCCAGCGACTCGCGAACAGAGCCGCCGGCGGGAACGACGCGGGTCCGGTCGGCAGCCGTTACGTCGAGGTGTTCGGTCAGGGCTCCGTCGTCGCTGAGCGCACGGCGGAGGTCTGCGAGAAACGCCCCCTCGTCGATGTCGTCCCGCTCGAAGACCACAGCCCCACCCCAGACGATACCGCCCACCGCGACCGGAATCGTCCCCCCGACCAGGTAGGCGGGTTCGAGGAGGACGCCGAGCGGGTCGCGGCCGACGAACGCTGGCCGTTCAGTCGTCGCTCCCTGCCGCTCGTAGTCCGCGTGGAGCCCCTCCAGCCAGTCCGGCGGGTGGTGGAAGTCGTCGTCGGTCCAGACGATCCGGTCGTTCGCGGCCGCTTCCATCCCCGTCGCGATGGCGTTCGCCTTCCCAGAACAGTCGACTGGCTCCCCGGCGAGAACAACCTGAACCCCGTCGGGAAGGCCCTCGTCGCGTTCGGCGCGGTCGACGACCCGGTCCCCCGCCGTGTCCGCAACGACGAGAAGCTCGTCGTCCGGCCCGAGCTGTTCTGCGACCTCGTCGCACGCGTCCGTCCACCGGACCGTGGGGAGGAGCACGGAGGTCGGCGGGGTATCGGTCATACCTGTCGTCTCTGCCGACCGGATATAAATGTCGCCGCCCGGATCCGTCGCCCACACGACCGCTTTCCGGACGCTTATGAGGGCGCCGTCTGGAGGAGTTCACATGCGTGTCATCGTTCACGGCGGGGCGGGCGGGGTCCCGGCGGAGCCCGGTCCCCGGCAGACGGTACTCGACGAGGCGGCGGAGACTGGTGCGGCGGCGACGACCCCGCTCGACGCGGTCGAGACCGCGGTGCGCGTGCTCGAGGCGAGCCCGCGGTTCAACGCCGGTGTCGGCGGCGCGGTTCAGTCCGACGGCGTCGTCCGCACGGACGCCGGTCTCATGACCTCCGACCGAGAGATCGGGGCGGCCTGCTCGATGCCGGGCGTCGAGGCCGCGGCGTCGGTCGCTCGCGTCGTCCACTCAGAGACGCCGCACGTCTTCGTCTCCGGCGAGCACGCCGTCGACCTGGCGGACGAGTTCGGCGTCGAGACGGGCGTCGAACTCCTCACCGACGAGACACGCGAGCGCTACGAGGCGGAGGACCCCCCACAGGGCGGGCCTCGTGAGCACCTCGAGTGGCTCCGGACGCGGTTCGGGTCCGGCGACGACCAGGCGGGGAGAACAGACGACGACCAGCCGGCAGGAACGGGCGAAAACGGCGCTGTGCCCGACCACGACACGGTCGGCGCGGTCGCTTCCGACGGCGAGACGGTAGCGGCGGCGACGTCGACCGGCGGACGGTCGTTCGCTCTGGCGGGTCGCGTCGGTGACGTGCCGCAGGTCGGTTCGGGGTTCTTCTGCACCGAGGCGGGCGGCGCGAGCGCGACGGGCGCTGGTGAGGATATCGCACGTGTCACGCTCTCACGACACGCTGTCGACCTGCTCGCGGAGGGACACGACGCCGAGGCTGCGGCCGAGCGGGCGATCGAGCACTTCGACGACCGCACCGGATCCGGGGCGGGCGTGATCGTCTGTGATCACGACGGCGTCGGGAGCGCGTTCAACACCGCCGGGATGCAGACGAGCGCGACGCAACCCGACTGATTTGGGCTCAGGGCTGAGATTGGAGTCAGATCCAGCGCCGTGGTCAAGCCGAGACGTGAGAGCGGGTTGCCCCGGCGCTCACTTATATATCGCTCCGTGTTCACGAGACGTTTATGACCGCGTCACGCGCGCCGGCGAACCCGACGGTCCGCGAGTTCGAGGCAACCGTCGAACGCGTTGACGGCCGCGAGGTCGTCCTCGACGAAACGTACTTCTATCCTGCATCGGGTGGTCAGCCTGCCGACCGGGGAACGATCGCCGGATCGCTGCTTGCGGACGTCCGCGAGGAAGGCGATGGCGTCGTCCACGTTCTCGAGGAGCCAGCCGACATCGTCGCCGGCGAGTCGGTTCCTTGCGTCGTCGACGACGAGTTCCGCACGTACTGTGCCCGCGCACACACCGCCTCGCACGTCCTCTACGGCGCGGCGAGGCGAATCTGCTCGGATCTGGGGTACGCCGGGTTCGACATTTCGCCGGAGAAGGTCCGGGTCGATCTCACGACCGCCGACCCGCTCGACGACGACGATCTCGTCGACCTCGAACGGCTCTCGAACCGAGCGGTGTGGGAGTCTCGGTCGGTCTCCTGGGAGACTCTCCCCGAGGACGAGGCCCGTGCGCTCGACGGCATCGCCTTCAACACGAAAACCGAGGAGGGGGCGATGAGCGGCAGCGAGGCGGTCCGCGTCGTCACCGTCGAGGACTGGGACGTCGCCGCCTGTGGCGGGACACACGTCGAGAGCACGGCGGAGATCGGCCCCATCGCCACGCTCGACCGCTCGAACCCCGGCGAGGGCGTCACTCGCGTCGAGTTCGCAGTCGGCCCGACCGCGATCGATCGAACCGCAGCGATGCATACGGCCGCGCTAGAGGCGGCGACGACACTCGACACGAACGTCGACGGCTTGCCGGACGCGGCGGCGCGGCTCCGCGAGGAGACTACTCGACTGGAGACGGCACTTCACACCGCCCGCAGCGACCTGCTTCGTGCCCGACTCGCCGATCTGCCGCGAACCGAGGTCGACGGGGTGACGTGGGCGATCGGGACGGTTGCAGACGCCGAGCCGAACGACCTACGAGAGCCCGCCGAGTCCGTCGTCACCGGAGGGGGTACAGCGGAGGCCGAGTCGGACGCCGACGGCCGGAACGCTCCCGACGCGCTCGCGGCGGTCGGGACGGGTGACGCGCCGTTCGTCGTCGTCACCGCGGCTCCCGACACGACCGTCGACGCCGGCGCGGTCGTGGCCGCGGTCACCGACGTGTTCGGCGGCGGCGGCGGCGGTGGTCCCACCTTCGCACAGGGCGGCGGACTCGACGCCGAGGCCGACACGGTCGTCGAGTGGCTCCGTGACCGGTGAGCGGTGACGGGGCGGACGGCCCCACGCCGATCGCTCATCTTTTTCCCTGTGAGATCGAACCCAACGGCATGACTGGCGCACGCGTCGGGTCGGCGCTCACCGACGAACAGACGGCGATACGCGACCTCGTTCGGGAGTTCGCGCTCGAGGAGGTCCGACCGATCGCTCGGGAGGCGGACGCCGAGGCGTCGTTCCCTGAGGGGGTCTGGGACGGGCTCGCGGAGCTCGGTCTCACCGGCCTCACGGTTCCCGAGACGTACGGCGGCTTCGACGCCGACGAGACGACCTACGCCATCGTCAACGAACAGCTCGCTTACGGGAGTCTCGCCGTCGCAACCGCGCTGTCGGTTCACTGTCTCGCGACTTCGTGTCTCGCGGCGTTCGGCACCGAAGCACAGCGAGAGCACTGGCTCCCAGAGCTGGTCGACGGCCGTCCAGTCGGGACGTTCTGTCTCTCCGAGCCACACGCCGGGTCGAATCCGGCGGCGATGTCGACGACTGCGACGTACGATCCGGAGACCGACGAGTACGCTCTCGACGGCGAGAAACAGTGGATAACGAACGGGCACCGTGGCGGACTCGCGATCGTCTTCGCGAAGACGGACGCCGAGGACCCTGGTTCGATCACGCAGTTCCTCGTTCCGATGGACACTCCGGGGTTTTCGGTCGGCGAGAAAGAGGAGAAACTGGGCTTGCGGGCCTCAGACACCACGTCCGTCTCTTTCGACGACTGTCGGATCCCCGCCGAGAACCGACTCACAGAAGAGGGGAAGGGGCTCTCGGCCGCGTTCCGGATTCTCACCGGCGGGCGGATCGGCATCGCCGCACAGGCGGTCGGACTCGCACAGGCCGCCTTCGACGAGGCGGCGTCGTACGCGTTCGAGCGCGAACAGTTCGACCGGCCGATCGGCGAGATCCAGGCGATCCGGCACAAGTTCTCCGAGATGGCGACTGATATCTCCGCGTCTCGGCTGCTCGTCCGTGAGGCGTGTCGACAGGCGGAGGCGGGCGAGGACAACCGGGTCATGGCCTCGAAAGCGAAGTACGACGCGAGCCAGACCGCGATGTCTGTCACCAACGAGGCGATCCAGATCCACGGCGGCTACGGGTACGTCAGCGAGTTCGACGTCGAACGATTCTACCGCGACGCGAAGATCACGGAGATATACGAGGGGACGACTGAGATCCAAAAGAAGATCATCGCGCGCGGCGTTCTCCCCGACGAATGACGGCCCCATCGTCTGCGTCCGACGCCGCCGACCCGACTCCCGCGACCGATCCGTTCGACGCGGCCGACGCGGTGGTCTACGATCTCGACGGCACGCTTCTCGACCTGGTCGTCGACTGGGGCCGCGTCGCGGACGATGTCGCGGCCGTGTACGCCGAACACGCGCTGGTTCCACCCACAGATGACCTCTGGACGCTGTTGGACGTGGCGACGGAGTACGGGATCGGGGCCGAGGTGGAGGCGGCGATCGCCGACCACGAACGCGACGGTGCGGTTCGTTCTCGCCTCCTCCCACTCGGCGAACGGCTTCACACGGACACCGACGACCGACCCGCTGCGGTGTGCTCGCTCAACTGCGAGACGGCCTGTCGGACTGCGCTGAGAGAACACGAGATCGACGCCGCGGTCGAGGCGGTCGTCGGTCGCGACACAACCGAGACGCGGAAACCCGAGCCGGGGTCGTTGCTAGCGGCGGTCACATCACTCGGGGTCGACCCCGAACGCGCCGTCTTCGTCGGCGACTCGGCGAGCGACGCGGTCACGGCCGAGCGGGCGGGTGTCCCGTTCGTCTGGGTTTCTGAACTCGTCGGTGAGTAGCTGCACAGGGCGACTCGAGCCGACTCTCGTTGGATCCGTCGGCGGTGATTCTCGCGGCTGTTCTCGGGAACAGCGCCGAACCCCCGACACAGCAGTTCGTCACGGCGGCGTGTCTCCAGCCTCGCGACCCGTGTGTTCGCTGGTCACTCGGCCGCTCCGTCGCCGGCTCCCGTCCGCCGAGCGTACACTGCAAGCCCCACGGCGACGAAGAACCATATCGGTGCGCCGACGCGGATCGCGAACGCCGCGCGGGCTCCCCACGTGTCGAGTGTCACCTGTGTCGACACCAGCGCGACGATCGGCGCGCCGATGACGATGGTGAGTACGAACGTCATCTGCATCACCCACCCGTAGTCGACACCTTCGACCTCGGTTCGCTCGACGGGTTGCACGGGTGTCCGTGAGCACCGAGGCGGCAAATCGGTGCCGGTCCGTGACGCGGCTCCTCAGTTCGCACGCGGCGGCCGGACGCGCACGCGGCTCCCATCCCGTCGCGTTTAACCCCCACGGCGTGTGACCTCAAGATATGACCACGACGCGGGACCTCCGTGACCGCGAGGCGCCGATCACGATGCTCACCGCCTACGACGCTCCAACGGCCGAGATCGTCGACGAGGCGGGGATCGATGTCGTCCTCGTGGGAGACAGCATGGGCAACGCCGCGCTCGGATACGACTCGACGCTCCCGGTGACGATGGCCGACGTTCGGTCTCGAACCGCTGCCGTCGCTCGCGCTGTCGACGACGCCCTCGTCGTCGCCGACATGCCGTTCCTCTCGTTCGGCGTCGAGGAGGC
>JARVCL010000172.1:0-6087 GCA_040405695.1 Halorubrum sp.
CCCACGACGTTACTCGTGGGAGGATGTCACCACTGGTCGCCGCTCGTCTCACACCTCCGGCCAACCCGATGGCGGCGCCGTGCACTCCCAATGAACGCCAACCTTCGTGTCGTCTGCTCCGTCAAAAAAGAATCCGGTGTCGTTCTCCCATAAGGTTCCCGTGAGGAGTCCTTCGTCAGAAATCTGGACCCAGTAGTACTCAAACCACGGATGAATATCGATGGTGGCTGTTTCGACGTGTTCGTCGTCGGCTGTTTCAGTTATCACTTCGACGGTATACTCGCGAAGTTCGTCCGGAAATCCGACACCCGGGAGAGCCTCTGCCGCCTCTCTGTCACCTGCATATTCGGCGTTCGATATCTGTTCGACTTTGTTCACATCGTCTGCCGGATCAGCCGATAGTTCGGCGTCAACGAATACCTCGTCATCCGCCGAGATAGTGACCGTCGCTTCAATTGTATTGCTGGTTTGATTGCTTAGCTTTAGCTCGCCTGAATTCTCACGACTCGGCGTACGCTCGTCAAAACGTAGTCTCTCGAAGAGTATCCCCCGGTCGATCCGGTGTGAGTAGTAGCGGTTGTTCTCAACGTCCCAGAGTGTCGTGTCGTCGCTGACGAGATCGGGGTACTGAAGATCGAGAGCGGTGTATGCTCCGTCTTCAAGAGCCGTTTTGACTTCGTCATAGGCGCTTCTGGGAATCAATCGCATGGACCTGCCGGGGATTTCGTTTAGCGGGACGAACGACGCTGTACATCGTTCGTAGGTTGGCCTTTCAAACCAACTTGCACAGCCGGCTGTCGCGGTTGTAATGCCGACCGCAGTCGTCGTCAGGAGGGCACGCCGGCGCATGGGCGAAGGGTGACATTCTCTGGATAAGTGCTTTCTGTCGTCTGCGGGATCAACGTTCAATTTCGATCGGCGGCGGGGAGACGGGTTATCCACCGCTCGCGTCTCAATCTACCTGTTTATGCTCGGTGTACACGACGGTCGGTCGTGGGCCGGTTCGTGTGGGCCCTCGTCACCACCCCGCGAAGATCGCGTAGTTGAGCACTGTGGCGAACGACACCCACGCGAGATACGGGAGCAGCAAACCGGCTGCACGACGGTCTACGCGCGTGAACGCGGCAATAGTCGCGACGATCGCCACCCACAGCGCGACGATCACTACGAGCCCGAGGTCCGGCCGCTGCAGGGCGAAGAATGCGGGTGTCCACGCGAGGTTGAGAGCAAACTGCCCGGCGAACACCCCGAACGCGATCCGGACATCACGCCCCGGCCGACGGCGCCACACGAGGAACAGCGCCACACCCATGAGCGTGAACAACGCCGTCCATACGACGGGGAACAGGATCTCCGGCGGATAGAACCACGGTCGTTCTATCCACGCGGTGTCGGAGCCGAACAGGAGCGCGGGGGACGCTCCGAGAGCGTTGACGCCGACGATCATTCCCAGCGCGACGAGCGCCTCGTCACGGGGGACCGTCGGGATCCGGCGGACGATCGCTTCCATACCGTCTATGGGTCCTCAACAGATGATAGCTCTTTGGCCGCCAACGTGACGCGATCGATCGGGAGCCGAAGCCGGTCGCGTTCTCGATCTGACCGCGTGCTGCTGCCAGACGAACGCGCTGACGCGTTCGTCGGCTTCCGACACCGGCCTCGTCGAACGCCTCAGTTCTGGTCTGCGTCCCGGAGAACCGACGCGACGATCTCGGCACATCGACTCCAGTACGCTGGCGTGTGGCCGGCGTTGTGCGGCGTGATCTGACAGTTCGGCAGATCCCACAGCGGGTTGTCGGGAGGCAGCGGTTCCGGATCCGTCACGTCGAGCGCCGCTCCACGGATCTCGTTCGTCTGAACTGCCGCGACGAGCGCGTCGGTGTCGACGACCGCCCCCCGTGCGATGTTCGTGACTGTCGCGTGCGTCGGTAACAGTCGTAACGCCTCGGCGTCGACTAGCTCTTCAGTAGTGTCGGTGAGCGGGCACGCCAACACGAGGTGGTCGGTCCGCGCGAGCGCCGCGTCGAGTGCCGAGTCGTCGAACCCGATCACCTCGTCTGCTGGACCGCCCTTATCGGGCGTGTATCGGACCCCGATCGTCGTCACATCGAACGCATCGAGGCGGTCGACGATGGTTCGCCCGATCGGACCCTGTCCGACGACCGTTGCCGTCGACCCGTTGAGTTCTCCCGCCTGATAGTGACTCCACGTCGAGGCCTGTTTCTGTCGCCAGCCTTTGTCCAGTCGACGAACGAACGTGAGGAGATAGCCAAGCACCTGTTCGGCGACGTTCGAGCCGTGAACGCCGGACGCGCTCTCGACAGCGACGCCGTTCGCTTCGAGGGCGTCGGTCGGGAGGTGGTCCGTTCCGGCGAAGGTGCAGACGAAGAGCGACAGCGAGTCGGCCGACGCAACGAGCGACTCGGAGATCTGGTAACCGGTCGCTACGGTCGCGTCCGGAACGAGCCGTTCTCGCTCTGCAGCCGTTCGCGCGAGCGCGACCTCGTGCTCCGGGAGCGCGTCTTCTAAGGCAGTCACGTAGTCGGCCGCCGAGAGGCCGTGGATCTTGTGATCCAAGACAACGATGTCTGTCATGGTGTGGTATGCGCACGTACTCCGACGACGGGTTAATACTCCCTGACTCGCGACGACCTCGCTGAAGAGGCCTATCAGACCGCCGATTCGCGAGCCCGTTCACAGAGTCAGGAGGCGGATGCCACGGGTCGTACGGAAGACGGTTCCTGCCCGAAGTGGGTCTCAGAACCCGTCTACAGTGCCACACTGATGCCGATAGAAGTGTTCTCGCTCGGTTTCACGGTCGGCCGGGTCGTCGATCGTCTCGAACGTTATCTGCTCTGTCACCTCGAACATGCTGACGTGTGAGAGCTCGATGCCGTACTGCTCGGCGTACGTGCGACAGATGTGCTCGCCGTAGTTCGCCGTGAGGTCACCACCGCCGGAGCCGCGGCGGACACTGTTCATGAAAAACCGCATCCGGTACGTGTCGTGTTGGGTCTGTAGGTGATCGCCTGGGCGGTCCCACGTGAACGGTCGGTCGTTGAACACGTCGATTCGCTCTCCGTCGACTGTTCGACCGCCGAAGACGTAATACCGGTCCGTGGTTCGCGGCTGTGGAGCGAACACACTCCACTCGGGTTGCCTGATACCGAGCGACTCCGCAACGACGTACACGTGTTCTCCAGCCACGTGCTCCTCGACTATCGCGTTCAGTTCGTGTTGATCGTACGTGTCGTCGGTGATGGCTCCGGCGTTGAGCACCGCCAGCGCGACGACGAGCGCCAGCGCGCCCACGACGATCCCGATCGCGAGGAGAGAGACCGCACGCTTCAACCGGTCTACCTCGGCGGGAACGAGCCGAAACGCCGGGAGCGTCTCGGCGAGAGGAACGCCGACGCTCGCTCGCACCCGTGTCTCGACCGTCCCCGGGTCGAAGCCACGTCGACGGGCGACCCGGTCGACGTCTCGCCAAAAACTCGGCTGGAGAAACAGCATCAGCCCGGCGATGGCGACGTACGCGAACGCCCCGATCCGGACTGTCACCGCAAACGAGGCGTGTCCGGCGACGAACAGCGCGACCAGCGCAGTCCGGGCGCGACCACGGAGGAACAGCAAAAGCAAGGATCCGAGTAGCATGTAGAACCACACCAGTCCACCGTACCCGACGAGCGTCGGAACGGTTCGAACGTACTCGCCGAGGAGGAACGTCATCTCGTCGATCCCGAAGACGAGCGGAGCGGCCTCACCGCTCCGCCACAGGTGAGCGGTCGCCTTGTGGAGTCCGTTGAGCAGATACATGAACACCATCTGTCCCATCGCCAGCGCAGTCGTGACCCCAGCAACGGTTCGTCGCCTCGGGCCACCCGCGTGGAGCGCATCGACCGACCAGCGCTCGCCAAGTGGGAGGAATATCGCCCAGAAGAACAGCAACCGGAACAGCGTGTCTGCGTAGCTCAACACGAACGGGTTGTGATGATCGAGCGAGACGACGAGCAGAAAAGAGAGCACGGT
This sequence comes from Halorubrum sp., assembly GCA_040405695.1. GTDB lineage: Archaea > Halobacteriota > Halobacteria > Halobacteriales > Haloferacaceae > Halorubrum. Next base: position 4,030 of record JARVCL010000172.1, read on the forward strand.
CGCCGCCCGCGTTCGATACCCGACGACGAGCGCCAGCGCGAACACCGCCTGCAACACGAACAGCGCCGCAATGAACTCGGGGTCTGAGACGTAGTAGTACGCCGAGAACGCGTGTTCCGCGGCTCCTCGCTCGGCGAGCCACTGTGGAACCACCCCGTCGTCGGTGTAGTACAGCCAGAAGTTTCGTGACCTGAGCAGCAGGTCCGCGACCACGAGGAGGCCGAGAAGCACTCTGAACGCTGCGAGCGACCGCGTATCGACGGAGACGCAGTCGATCAGGTACTGCCGGAGGCGTCGAAGCGTCGCTTGCGCTCGACGCGCGAGTCGTGCTCTGACGGAGCCCTCAGTCATGGCCCGCGTGGCTGAGACACGAACGTGCGCGACCCGTGGAGCAGTCGTGTTCGGTCATCTGATTATTAATAGGTTACCACCATATAATAACGCTTTTACTCGTCTGCGTCAACGTACGAGTATGACACTTCCGAGGCGAGCGTTCGTTCGCTCTGGAGCCGGGGTCACAGCGGCACTCGGCTTGGCGGGCTGCACGAGTCTCGCGAGTCCGTTCGACGGCGGCTCGGAGCGATCCGGGTACACGGCGTTCTTCACGATCCAGGACTGGGCCACACACGTCGCGGGCGACCACTTCGAGTTCACGAACCCGATCTCCGTCGGTCAGATGGGACACGGGTGGAGTCCCGGCGGCGACATCGCTCGCGATATCGCCTCCACACGAGCCTTTCTCTACCTCGACACCCCCGAGTTCTCCTGGGCACAGGACGTGGCTCGCGAGCTCGAACGCGACTACGACGACGTAGCGACGTACGACTTGCTCGACGGACTTGGTCCGTATCTCATCGGGTTCGATTCGGGGGCACTGCCGGCGTTCGACCGCGGCCACGACTACCCCCCCGAGACGCTCCGACTCGACGAGTTCGACATATACGACCTTCGCTCGGAGGAACAGCTCGGCTACTGGCACACTGACCACTGGCACGGTGGCGTTCCGGACGTTCCCGTCGATACGACGGTTCCGATCGGCATCGTCATCGAAGACGACCAGGGACGGGTAGTGCCGCTCGGCGAGTCGGAACGGTACGCCGTCGACGCCCGAGTTGCCGAGGATGAGGAACCGATCGTCGACATCGACGCACACGGTCGACAGGTGGAGTTTACGGGCCTCGAAACGGGTCGGACCGCGGTGGTGTTCGAACTCCTCGAAAACGGTGAGGTCATCTACGACACGGCTGCCGAGCCCGCCGCGTTCGGAGTAATCGAAGCCGGCGAGTCTGGGGCGACTGAGTTCCACGACCCACACGTGTGGACCGACCCCGTGCTCGGGCAACGGATGGTCGGTAACATCCGTGACGCACTCGTCGAACTCGACCCCGAACACGCCGAGGCGTACGAGGCGAACCACGACGCGTACGTCGATCGGATGGACACAGTCGACGCCGCGTTCGAGGAGCTTGCCGCCGACGCCGAACGCGAGGTCGCCGTGTTCGCCGGTCACGACTCGTTCCAGTATATCGAGCGGCGCTACGACTTCGAACTGCGAACACCGACCGGAATCTCACCGGACGCGGCCGAGTCGTTCGAGGACATCGCCGGCCTCGTCGACGTCATCGAAGAACACGACATCCACACGGTGTTGTACGACCCGTTCGAAGCTCCCGATCCAGAGACGGATGTCCCACAGATGGTCGAGCTCCTCATGGAGAACACGGACGTGACCAACGCCGAGATGCTCACCCCAGCGGAAGGCACGACGCCGACGTGGGCGGACGAGGAGTGGGGCTGGGTCGAACAGATGCTGGAGATCAACATCCCTTCACTTCGGACCGCACTCGATGCGTGAGGGCACGTTGCGGTCGAACGGGTCGTTTGCCCCGTGTCGAGAAGAAGACGTGCAGTCGGTACACCCGAGGGGGTCACGATGAGCTCCGTGGTCGACGTAGATAGCGTCACGTTTGAGTACGGCGACACGCTCGCCGTGGACGACGTGACGTTCTCCGTCGAGGCGGGCGAATTCCTCGGTCTCATCGGTCCCAACGGCTCCGG
>JARVCL010000173.1:0-26757 GCA_040405695.1 Halorubrum sp.
TCGGCATGAGGAAAGTCCCCCCACCGGCCGGACGGGCGACCGGGCACACGCCCGGAGTCGGAGACGGCTGGCGCTGGAACAGCAACGACACCCCCCACCCCGATCGATGAGACGCGTTCGGTCGCTTCGGCGACCGGCGGCGTTCGCGGGCAAGCCCGCGACCGCGCGAACCGACCCGCAAGGGAAGGGAGTTAACCCGTCGAGAGCCGACGGATGGGAACGGATGGAACGGCGAATCCTCGCCGGTGCAAGTCCGCGGCCACCAAGGTAGTCCGGCCACGGCTGCGGACGCTGAGCCGAATGTCGGGACGAACCGAAGGGGGCTTACTCCCCTCAGTCCGCTCGAAACCAATACTGACGAGTCTACGCTCGGGCCATCGATCGAGAGAGCGAGAGCGGCCGAACCAGCGCGCGTCGAAGGGTATCGATCGGCGCTGAACACGGAGCCGAATGGGTCGCCCGGTCACAGCGCGTACGGCCGGACCGCTGTCGGTTCTCCACGAAAAATATACTCACGGCGAGTCGAGACGCTGGCATGCGTCGTCGAGCCCTTCTCGCAGCGATCGGTCTCGGGAGCGCCACCACGGTGGGTGCACTCTCGGTGTACGAACCGCGGGTGCTTCGAGAGGTGGCGGTTCGAAATCGAACAGAACAGACACGGGTCATCGAGGACCGCCACACGACAGAGCCAACGGCCGAAGACACCGCAGAGACAGAAGCCGGAGGGGTGACGGTGCGCTGGATCGGTCCGTGTCCGCCGGCCGAAGCCGACCCAGATCGCACAGCGTGTGATGTTCCCCGATGGACATGGCCGTTCCGTCTGCTTTGACTCCATCTACACGGGTACAGCCGTGGGTTTGCTCCTTGGTATACTGTGAGTGCGGTGTGGAAGCCGGCCTCGGCATCAGGAGAGAACCCCGGAGTCGGCGTCGCCGAATCCGACCCGTCAGCGCGACTGTGGGAGCTATATTGGGAACAGGATCATCCCGCCTTCTGCGATCTCCTCGAGTTCGTCCCCGTACGCCACGGCGACGTACAACAGGGTGAAGAGGACGGCGTTGTGGAGGCCGTGTAACAGGGCGGGCACGACGATGTTGTCGGTGTACTCGTACACCGCGCCGAAGACGAGGCTCGGGAAAAAGAGGACGGCGACCGTGGTGAGCCGTCCCTCGATGCCGCCGGTGAGCGCGATCACGTGAACGAACGCGAAGATGGCGGAGGCGATGACGATGGCTGGAGCCGCCGAGAGCGACTCACGCAGTCGGCTCTGAACGATCCCGCGGTACAACACCTCTTCGGCCGGGCCGATCACGAGGAACGAGGCGGCGATGAGAAGCGGGATCACCGCCGGGTTCTGCATCGCGAGTTCCGCGCTCTGGTTCGCGGCGGGCTCGGGGCCCAGCAGCTGGAGGACGAACGAGACCACCATCACGATTACCAAGATTGCCACCCAGCCGCCGATGACGAGGCCGATCTCCTTGAGGGTCGGCCACCGAATTCCGAGGTACGAGACGATCCCCGACCGGTCGAATCCGCGGTACAGCAGGTACGCGAGCGCGAGACCACCGAAGGCGACGTACTGCCCTAACAGCAGCGAGATCCCCAGACTCACCGCGAGCGGGAGCCCACCAACGGCCGTTTCGAGCCCGAACACGACGAGACTGAAGAGGAGGACGAAGGCGATCCCGAGCGTGCCGAGGCCGACCGCGACTGCGACCGCGCGCGCCGGCGAGTCGGGGACCTCCCACGGGCTCGACCCGTCGGTGACGTCACTGGCGGGCGACGCGGGGTCCTCGGTCGGAGCCACGGGCCCACGCCCGTCGGTCGCTCTCTCGACGGGAGAGGCGGGATCGTGTTCCTTCGTTCCGTCGGCGGCCCTCGAACTGTCGTCGACGCTCGGCCCGTCGTCGTCGACGCTCGGCCCGTCATCGGGAGGATCAGCGCCGTTGTCGCTGGAGGGGTCGGTCATCGGTTCGTCTACGGGCTGTTCGCTCAAAGGCTTGTTCGTCCGCCCTCAGTTTGCCGACTCTCGGTCGGACGCCTCACCGCGAACGGTCCGTGTGACCTATCGGTGGGTCAGTTCGTACCACGTCACGGCCGTCACCGCACGACCGTCGCGGAGCCCGTCGTCGACCACGGCTTCGAGCAGGTCGTCGTACGGGACGGTCTCGACGGCGATCGACTCGTTGTGATCTAAGTCGCGCTCCCCTGTCGGGGTGCACTCCGTCGCGAGAAAGTAGTGATGAACGGCGTTCGTCACCCCGTTGGCGGGCTCTACCGTGGTGAGGTGTTCGAAGGCGGCCGCCTCGTATCCGGTCTCCTCGGCGAGTTCGCGCGCCGCCGCGCGTTGGAGGTCGTCACGGTCTTCGGGTTCGACGGTCCCAGCCGGAATCCCCCGGTTCGTCCGGCCGACCGCCTGTCGCCACTCGTCGATGACGACCACGTCGTCGTCGGGCGTCAGCGGCAGTATCACCACCGCAGGCGGCTCGTCGACGTAGTGGTACTCGGCCGCCTCGCCGTCCGGGAGCCGCACCGCGTCCCGCCTGATGTCGAACCCCGGACAGCGGTAGTCGATTTCCGTTCCTGTCGTCTCCCACGCGAGGTCGTCCATACGTTCGCGTCGGGGTGCCCGACCTAAACGACGGTGGTTGCGCTGAGCTGGACGACCGGAGTGAGGGGTCGTCACCAATCTCGTAGCGACGCCTGTTCCTCGCGTTGTCGCTCGGTCGTCGAGTCGGCGCGTCGGCGCGCTGCGTCGTCGGCGTCGTCGCCCGGTCGCCGAGTTGCCTCGTCTGCGTGTCGCGTGTCCGTCTTGTTCGGGGGATCGTCGGCGTTCACGCTGACCCAGGCGGCGAGCGTCTCTTTACCGCCGTCCTCGGTAGACGGGGCATCGACCATCTCCGCTGTGTCGTCAGTCCACTCGTCGAGCCCCAAGACGGCCGAGTCGGGCCCGGTTGACGCTGTCGGCTCGGTCGCCCCCGCCGGCGACGTCGCCGCCTCGTCGTCGAAGCCAGACAGGGTCGCCTGGTCGCTGTCGGCGAAGTCGAGCTTCGAGACCCGAACGCCGAGTTTGCGGACCTGGTCGTCGGCGAACTCCGTCAGCAGGTCGAGCGCGATCGCTTCGACCAGTTCGGGGTCGTCGACCGGACCGGGAAGGCTTCGGGCCCGGGTGTTGACGTCGAACGGCGGCTCGACTGCCTTGATTCCGATCGTGCGGTAGAGACAGCCGCGTTCGCGGGCTCGCCGAGCGACATCGGCGGCCAGCGTCGACACAGTCTCCCGTTTCGTCGCCTCGTCGGCGGTCGCCGGCAGCGACGACTCTCGCGAGAGGCTCTTCGGGAGCCCACGGGGCGTCACGGCGCGGTCGTCCTCGCCGCGGGCACGCCGCGAGAGCTCGCGGCCCCGGGTCCCGAGCGCGTCGACCAGCGTCTCCGGGTCCGCGTCGGCAACGTCGCCTGCGGTCTCGATTCCGAGGTCGGCGAGCGTCCGCTCCGTCACTGGACCGACACCGTGCAGTGCCGCCGTCGGCAGCGGCGCGAGGAACGACGCGACCGTTCCCGGCGGAACGACGACCAAACCGTCCGGCTTGTCCGCGTCGCTCGCGACCTTCGCGGCCGACATGTTCGGCGCGACACCGACGCTCGCGGGGACACCCGCCTCGCGCTCGATCCGTGCTTTGACGTGGCGAGCGTACCCCTCTGCCAGCGTCCGAGCCGCCGCCGGACCGGCGGCGGCACTCGGCGCGGGACCGTCGTCGGGGCCGTCCGTCGTTTGCACGACGTCCCACGCCGTCCGCTCGGTGACGTCGAGATACGCTTCGTCGATGCTCACCTCGCGGACCACGTCGGCGCAGTCGTGGAGTACCGTCTTCACGTCGGCGGCGACCGTCTCGTAGAACGCCAGGTCGACGGGACGATAGAAGCCGGTGGCCGTGTCGTCGGGAGGGGCCGAATCGGACTGCGCCGATCCCGCGCCAGCAGGTTCACGCCGAGGAAGCCGTTCCAGCGCCTCGGAGATGGGCATGGCGCTCTCGACGCCGAACTCGCGGGCCTCGTAGCTCGCGGTCGCGACCGCACCAGCCGTGTCGCCGGGTTCGTAGCCCATCCCCACGACGAGCGGCTCTCCGCGGAGTTCGGGCGCTCGCAGCCGCTCACACGAGGCGTAAAAACAGTCCATATCGACGTGGAACACGACCCGATCCGGCTCGGTGTCGGCCGACTCGTCCGTATCGGTTCCGGGGAGTGTTCCGCCGTCCATCGGATTCAGATCGACGCTCTGGGCCCTTAAATACGCTCCACGAAGGGTGTGTCCCGTCGCCGCCGTGAGATCCAACCCTGATATTCGAGCCGACATCGGTTTAGTCGCTCCGTCTGGACGAACTATATGAGCGAACAGATCGACGTGTTGCACGTCGACGACGACCCTGCAGTGCTCGACCTGGCGGAGGCGTACTTCGATCGGGAGCTAGCGTCGGTGGCAGTCACGACCGCGACCGACCCGGAAGCGGGACTGGATCGGCTCGAAGACGAGTCGTTCGACTGTGTCGTCAGCGACTACGACATGCCCAGCATGGACGGACTCACGTTCTTCGAGACGCTCCGTGAGACCCACCCGGACGTGCCGTTCGTGTTGTACACCGGCAAAGGCTCCGAAGAGATCGCGAGTCAGGCGCTCAACGCCGGCGTCACCGGCTACTTCCAGAAGGGCGGCCCCGAACAGCTCCAGCGGCTGATCAATCGGGTGAAACAGGCCGCCGAGGAGTATCGAACCCAGCGAGTCGCGGACCGGTACTCCACGGTGCTCTCGGCGCTCGGATACCCCATCTACGTCGTCGACGAGACGGGAAGGTTCGAGTACGTCAACGAGCCGTTCGCCGAACTGACCGGGTACGACCGCGAGGAGATCGTCGGCAGCAAGCCTGGCCTGATAAAAGACGACGAGGCGGTCATCGAGTCCGAAGAGCGGTTGGGGTCGATCCTCTCGAGTGCCGGCCCGGACGTTCAGCGGTTCCGCGTCGACATCTATCCAAAGGAGGGCGACCCGATTCCGTGTCGCGACCACATGGCCGCCTTACCCTACGAGGGCGAGGAGTTCGACGGAAGCGTGGGGATCCTCCGCGACGTCTCCGAAGAGGCTGCCCGTCAGGACGAACTGGAGACGAAACGCCGGGCGTTAGAGGAAGCGCCCGTCGGGATCACGATCACCGACCCGCAACAGCCGGACAACCCGATGACGTACGTCAACGATCAGTTCGTCGAGATGACCGGCTACGAGCGCGAGGAGGCCGTGGGTGTCAACTGCCGGTTCTTACAGGGGCCGGAGACCGACGAGGAGTCGATCGGCGAACTGCGCGAGGCGATCGCCGCCGACGAGCCGGCGACCGTCGAACTGTTGAACTATCGGAAGGACGGCACGAAGTTCTGGAACCGGGTCAGCATCTCACCGATCTGCGACGAGACCGGAGACGTCACCGGCTGGGTCGGATTCCAGGAGGACATCACGCGGTTCAAAGAGCGAGAGGCGGCACTCCGGCGACAGAACGAGCGACTCGACGAGTTCGCCGGTATCGTCTCACACGACCTCCGGAATCCGCTGAACGTCGCACAGGGGCACGTCGACCTCGCACGTGCGGAGACCGACTCGACGCACCTCGACGCCGCCGTCGACGCGTTAGACCGGATGGAGGCGATCGTCGACCACACGCTGACGCTGGCCCGTGAGGGCGAAACCGTTGGGGAGACGGAGCCGGTCCACCTCGAGGCGGTCGCCGCCGACAGCTGGGAGACGGTGGATACGGGTGAGGCAACGCTCGAGGTGCTCGCCGAACGGACGATCGCCGCCGACTCCGACCGACTCCGGAACCTCTTCGAGAACCTCATGCGGAACAGCGTCGAACACGGGCCGGACGGCGACGACGCGGCGGTCACCGTTCGGGTGGACGACCTCGAAGACGGCTTCTACGTCGCCGACGACGGGTCAGGGATCCCCGAGGAGCTGCGTGATGGGTTGTTCGATCCGGGTGAGAGCGGCGCCGAAGACGGCACCGGATTCGGGCTCGCCATCGTGAAAGAGATCGCGAACGCACACGGCTGGGAGATAACGGCGACGACCGCCGAAACCGGCGGAGCGCGCTTCGAGATCCGTGGTGTGAGCCGGCCCCCGCTCCCGGTTGGCGACCACTGAACCCCCGCCGGTCGAGCGGACGCAGTAGAGCCGTCTCGCGTGGCGTGACCCGCCAGTATATAAGTTCCTGAAGCGTCAACGATCGGTGTGCCCCGCGACCGCGTCCACTGTGTCGAGTGTCGGGAGCCGATCCCCAAGGACGCCCGCTTCTGTCCACACTGTGAGACGCTACAGCCGTCGCCGCTGCTCGACGCGGGCGTCGTCGTGACCGGCGTGTTCGCGTTCGTCTTCGGCGTAATCCTCACCGTGATGACGATCGGAACGACTCGGCTCGCCGGCTTCACGCTGATCGTCCTCGGCTTCGGCCTCGGGGTCGGTGGATACACCCGACACATCGACCGACAGGCCGGGCGCCGGTCCCGCTGAACCCTCGGCCATCGGCCGAGACCGCTTCACAGTCGGCCTCTCGTCGCGACCTTTTAAGGAGACACGCCGCACACGTGAGCGTATGGTTACGCCACTCGACGCCGGAGTCGTCGTCGCCGGCCTCCTGCTCGCGTTCGTCGGCGCGGCGGTCTCCGTGTACGCCGTGACGCTGACCGGCCTCCTGATCGGCGCGGGCGCGGGCTACCTCACCGCGCCGAACCTCGTCGGGTTCGTCGCCGTCGATCCCCTGATCGTCTCTGGCGGGGCCGTCGTCGCTGGCGGCGCAGTCGGCGGGTTTCTCGCGTACGCCGGCCTCTCGTTCGCCGTGCTCGTCATCGGCGGAACCGTTGGAGCGTTCGTCGGACGGTTCGCGGTCGGGCCGCTCTACGCGGCGGACGCGGCAGGTGTCGAAGGGACCGCTCTGTTGGTCGGCGCGACGCTCGCGGGTGTCGCCGTCGGTGCGCTGTTCGGGTTCGTGCTCACGCGGACGACGCTCGTAATTTCGACGGCGTTCATCGGGGCAGCACTTGGGAGTCGGTCGCTCACGCCGGACGCGTTCTCGACCGCCGCAGAGGAGTTGACACTCGATCCGCTGCTGTTCGACCCGGTTGGCCTCCCGTTCCTCGCCGTGTTCACACTCGGCGTTCTCTCGCAGTTCGGGCTGTTCAAACTAGGCTACGTAACGAAGCTCGTCGGCGTGCTTCCCGGTGCGCGGCGGTGGACCGCGAGCGACGACGACGACCCGCAGGCGGCCTGAGCGGATGGCGTTCGGCTCTGCCCTGGTCGAACACGGCGCGAACCGACGCCGGCTCGGCGACCGCCGACCGTCACGAGTCCATCGCGGCTTCGAGCCGCTCGATTAGCGCGTCGTTGCCGACGTACAGCGGGACGCGGTCGTGGAGTCCCTCGGGCTCGACGTCGAGAATCGACTCGGAGCCGTCAGAGGAGGCCCCACCCATCTTCTCGACGATGTACGCGATGGGGTTCGCCTCGAAAGAGAGTCGAAGCTTGCCCCGCGGCGCGTCCTGCAGGGCAGGGTAGGCGAACACGCCGCCGTAGGTCAGCACCTGATTCACGTCACCGACCATCGACCCGCCGTACCGGAGCTTCAGTTCGTCCTCGATTTCACGGGCGTACGCACGGAACGCCGGCGTCCAGTCGGGGACCCGGCCGCCGAATCCGTACACGGTCGGATCTGTGGGGAGGGTGAGGTCGGCTTCGACGACGGAGCGGGCGACGCCCTCGGGAGTGTCGTCGCCGCCCTCCGCGTCATCGCCGGCCTCCCGCGTGACGACCTCTTCGCGAACGCCGGCGTCGTCGGCGACCACCATCGTCGTGATCGGGCCGAGCAGGGTGTACCCGGCGGCGACGAGGTCGCGACCCGTGGCCGGCAGTGACCCCTCGTACACGCCGACGACGGTCCCCATGGTGTTGTTCGATCGGAGATTCGAGGAGCCGTCGAGGGGGTCGACGGCGACCGCGTATCCCTCGCCGGCGTCGGTCGCGTCCGCGCGCTCCTCGCTGATGTACGCACCGACGCCGTCGACGGCGGTCAACGCCTCCCCGAGCAGTTCGTCGGCGTACACGTCACCGGCCAGCGTCGTCTCGCCGGACGGATTCTCCGCGCCGCTGGCGACACGGCGGCCGGGGAGCGCGTCGCGAATTGCCGGGGCAGCGGCTGCGACCGCGTCGAACACCGCGTCGACGACGGGGTCTGTCTCGCCCGATGAGTCGTCGGTTCCCGTGCCGTCGGACATTGGCTACTCGCCCGCTCCGGTCGTCGCCATCGCCTCCTCCGTCGACGCCCCCTCGAAGACGACCTGCTCTAAGGCGTCGAGGATCTGGACCGGGTTGTCACGCTGGAACACGTTGCGGCCGACGGCGAGCCCCGTCGCGCCGGCGTTCATCGACTCCTCGACCGTCCGGAGGAACTCCTCGTCGTTCGTCTTCGACCCGCCGGACATCACGACGTTCGTTCGCGCGGACATCCGGACCGTCTCGGCCATCGCCTCCGGGGATCCGGGGTATTTCACCTTCGCAATGTCCGCACCGAGTTCGTGAGCGATCCGGGCCGCGTACGCGATGGTCCGGTCGTCTGTCTCGTTGCGGACGCCCTGACCGCGCGGGTACGCCCACATGACGACGCCCAGATCGTGTTCGCGTGCGGACTCTTGTACCTCTCGGAACTCCTCGGCCATCCCGATCTCGTTGTTCGCGCCGCCGTACAGCGTGAACCCGACGGCGTCCGCGCCGAGTCCTGCGGCGTACTCCGGCGTACAGTTGACCGGTGTGTCGGGTTCGCCCATCCAGAGGTTCGACGTGCCGTTCACCTTCACGACGAGCGCCGTGTCGTCCGCGTAGTCCGGGTAGTACGCCTCCGCGAGCCCCTTCTGGACGGCGATCGCCGTCACGGCGTCGTGGGTGGCTAACTCGAATACGCGATCCGGATCCGCGGTGTCGGGGTTCGGATCGAAGTCGACAGGCCCGTGCTCTAATCCGTGATCGTACGCGAGGATCAGCGATTTGCCGTCGCGTGAGATCGCGTCAGTGGCGTGGGGAAGCATCGACTGTTACTCCACTCACACGAACAAAAAAGCGTGGGGTCGGAGTCCCCCCGCTGGTCGTATTGAACCCACGGCTCACGGCCTGCGGGCGACGGTGGTTCGGTTCATTATAATCGATTATTTACTACGAACGGAGCAATTTTTTACGCCGGGAGGGTCGCAATACTTACCACGGCCGGACCGCCAGCGATGGTCATGCGCGAGCTATCTGACGTGGCGGTCGTCGGCGTGGTCGGAGCCGGGACGATGGGCAACGGAATCGCTCAGGTCGCGGCGACCGTCGGCTACGACGTGGTGATGCGTGACATCGAGTCCGAGTACGTCGAGAACGGGCTCGACGCCGTCACATCGAGTCTCGACCGGCTGGCCGCGAAGGACGCGCTCCCGACCGACCCGGAGACGATTCGGTCGCGGATCACGGGGACAACCGACCTCGCCGACCTCGCCGCCGCCGACGTCGTCGTCGAGGCCGCGGTCGAAGAGATGGACGTGAAGCAGTCGATATTCGCCGACCTCGACGCGGTCGTCGACGCTGGCGTCGTCCTCGCGACAAACACCTCGACGCTGTCAGTGACGGCGATCGCGAGCGCAACCGACCGGCCGAGCGAGGTCGTCGGCCTGCACTTCATGAACCCCGTGCCGGTGATGGAAGGGGTCGAGGTGGTCGTTGGCGAACGAACGGCCGCGCCGACGGCGGCGTTCGCTCACGACTTCGCCGAGGCGTTGGGGAAAAAAACGTGGGAGTCCGACGACAAGCCGGGGTTCGTCACCAACCGGATCCTGATGCCGTGGATCAACGAGGGGATCCGCGCGTTCGACGAGGGGGTCGCGAGCAAGCGCGATATCGACCGCGGGATGACACTCGGCACCAACGTCCCGATGGGGCCCCTCGAACTCGCCGACCACATCGGTCTCGACGTCGTGTTGAACGCCAGCGAGACGCTCCACGCGGAGCTCGGTGACCGATACAAGCCGGCGTACCTCCTGACGCGGAAGGTCGCCGCGGGCGATCTCGGCAAGAAGACCGGCGAAGGGTTCTACGAGTACGACTGAGACGGCCGACACCTGTCACGGCTCGGACAGCCGTAACCCCGATTGCGTCGGGAAACGTCTAAGCCGCTCGCACCCCGCGTAGTGGTATGCAGCCGATTTCGATACTCGGCCCCCGCGCCGACGACCTCGCCGCGGCGCTCACCGACCGGCTCGACGGTCGGGTCGCGGTCGTCCGCGGGGACGACCCCGTCGCCGACGGCGGGGCCAACTCGACCGTCGGCGTGCCCGCCGCCGCCGACGGCATCGACACCGGTCTCTCACTCGCCGCCGACGGCTCCTGGCACGGTCACGGCGTCGTCGACGGGTTCGACGACCTGCTCGACGGGCTCGCGCCCGACCACGACTACCTCGTCGCGGTCGACCACGAGCGGCTCCGGCTCCCGACCGTGCTCCTCGGGTCCGATTCCGATCCTGGCGATACACCGGGGGACGTGCTCGCCGTCGCCGAGCGGCCAGACGACGTCGACCTCGACGGGGTCGTCGACGCGCTCGCCGCCGCAGAGCCGTGGATCACCCGCGAGACGCTCGTCCGACGCGTCGAATCCTCGCCGCTCGCGGAGCGGTCGGGCGCGATCGCTACTTTCACTGGTCGGGTTCGTACGCGCGACGCCCCCGACGACGACCGAACCACTCACCTCGCCTTCGAGACGTACGAGGGGGTCGCCCGCGATCGGATGAACCGCATCGTCGACGAACTGACCGACCGGGAGGGGGTCTTCGCGGTCGAGATGCACCACCGGACGGGCGTGATCGAGGCGGGCGAGGACATCGTGTTCGTCGTCGTCCTCGCGGGACACCGCCCCGAGGCGTTTCGCGCGGTGGAAGACGGGATCGATCGGCTCAAAGACGAGGTGCCGATATTCAAAAAGGAGACGACAGAGCGCGAGGAGTTCTGGCTCCACCGGCGCGACCCGTGAGTCGCACCGGCGAGATCCGACAGCGGGCGGATCGGCGAAACGCGGCGACCCTGATCGTCGCCCCGGTCACAGAGAGTGCCTGGCAGGTATCCGGCGATGCAGGCGATCGGTTCGAGACCGCGTAGTCGACGTGTCCGGATCACGCGGGCGACGGCCGTCCACCCGACGACCTCGAACGTACGGCTGGATCACAGCGGATCCGCGGCCGAAATCCGGACGTGGGCGAGGTTACAACACGAATAGCAGTAACGGGCTCAAAAAAGAGTATAAACATTCTCGGGCGATCTAAAACCGTTTTAAACAGTCCGTCAGACACGTTTCAGAGCGACAAAACCGGTGAACGAAGCTGAAACTCCCTGAACGCCCCACAACGGAGTCCCCTTTATAACACTCTCCGGCCACAAGTGGGGAGCGTACTATGAGCGCGACTGCGAACCCCTCCACCGACGCCGACACGACCGATTCCCGCAGCAAGGAAGAGCGGCTGAAACAGTACCTCCTCGACCGCGCAGAGGAGGGCGAGATGTACTTCAAAGGGAAGTTCATCTCCGACGACGTTGACCTCTCACCGAAAGAGATTGGCGCGCTGATGGTGAAGCTCCGCGACTCCGCGACGGAGCTCACCGTCGAGAAGTGGTCGTACACGGGCGCGACGACCTGGCGAGTCGAGCCCGCGAACTGAATCGTCGGTCGAAGCCGACCCGAGACGGTCCGACCGCATCAGCGTTTCACCCACGTGGTCCCCGAACCACGCGCTCGCGTCCTCGCGGCAGGGCCGTTCTCGGAACCCGCTCGTGCTTGGAGTCAGCGTGTACACTCGCGTTCTCGCGGTCGTTCCTACTCGGTCGACGGTCGACCTGCCGTCGACCGTCCACGGCGAGAACGGGTCAGCCGACCCGCACCCGGTCCGTAGGGTTTCGACGACGCGGGGTTTATACTCGACGGCGGCTAACCCGACTCGATGGCAGAACGCGAGGACGGGCCAGTGTCGTCGGGCGACGACGACATCCCCCGTCCGGAGGCGCTCCAAACGTACTTTCGGATCGACGACGTCCGGCGTGACGACGGTCGGGTTCGTTTCGTCGGCGAGTCGTACATCCCCGAGCGGGCACTCCGCCGAAAGATCGTTCCCGCGTTCCGCGAGGCCGGCTACGACGTCGACGTCGAATCGGTCGAAGGTGGCGACGTCGTCGTCGCGACGCCGTTCGGTCACGGTCGTGACGGGGTGCCGTGGCTGAACGTCGTTCTGTTCGTCGCGACGGTCGTGTCGACGCTGTTCGTCGGCGCGTACGGCTGGTACTACGTCCCGCTCGCCGAGATTCGTGCGAACCCGCTCACGATGGTACAGGCGTGGCCGTTCACGGCCGCGGTGCTCGGCGTGTTGATGGTCCACGAGCTCGGCCACTACGTCGCAGGGCGGTATCACGGCGTAGACGTGTCCCTTCCGTACGTGATCCCGTTCATTTTCCCGTTCGGCACGCTCGGTGCGGTCATCCGGATGCGTGGCCGGATGCCCTCTCGAAGAGTGTTGTTCGACATCGGCGCGGCTGGTCCGATCGCCGGACTCGTCGCGACCGTCGTCGTCACCGCTATCGGGCTCTCGCTCGACCCGATACGCGTCCCCGCGGAGCTCGCGAACGGTTCCGGGACGATGATCCGGTTCAACAACCCGCCGCTTTTGAGCCTCATCGCCGACCTGCTCGGACAGCCGACGACCTACGAGGATCCGAACCTCTCGGCACACCCCATCGTCATCGGCGGGTGGGTCGGGATGTTCTTCACCCTGTTGAACCTCATGCCCGTCGGCCAACTTGACGGCGGCCACATGGTTCGAGCGATGATCGGACCGCGCCAAGAGACGCTCGCCGCACTCGTTCCCGGCGCGCTGTTCGCCATCGCCGCGTACCTCTACTTCGGGCGGGGACTGGGACTCAACGAGTCCGTGGGGCTCTGGGCGTTTTGGGCGGTGTTTGCGGTCGTGATTGCCGCCAACGGCCCGGCGAACCCAGACGACGAGCGACGCCTCGGGTGGCCCCGATACGTCGTCGGGATCTTCACGTTCGCGGTGGGTGCGCTCTGTTTCCTCCTCGTCCCGATACAGGTCGTCACCGCGTGAGGCGTGGCCGATGACCGACCCCCTCATTCCCGCGTGGCTCGAGCGAAAGGGGTTTCGGACCCTGTACCGGCTCACCGACCTGTCGTACGCCGTCGGTCTCGCTACGCCGAAGCTCACGGCTGCGGGCACCTACTGGAGCTACGAGCCGACGAATCCGCACGGCGACGACCCCGGGCTGGCCGCGCTCGACGCACTCGCGCAGGACGCCGTCGTCGTCGACGCGGGCGCACACGTCGGTGAGCACGCCATCCCGCTCGTGGTCGGTACCGATCGCCGTGTCCTCGCTCTCGAGCCGAACGCAGAGAGCGCCGACCGACTGGCTCGAAACGCCGCCAGAAACGGCTGCAGCGACCAGATCGACCTCCGACGGGCTGGTGTCGGAGACGAACGGACGACGCTGCCGTTCTACCGCTCGACGTTCTCGAAGTGCTCCGCGTTCGACGCGGAGCGAGCGAGCCGCTGGGGCGCACGGATCGCCCACGTCGAGACGGTTCCCGTCTACCGGATCGACGACCTCGTCGGCCCGGACGCCACGCCGGGCGAGACGGAGCCGGCGCCGCCGCCGGACGCGATCAAGATCGACGTCGAGGGCCACGAGCTCGCGGTGCTTCGGGGAGCCGAGCGGACACTCCGTGAGCACCGGCCGCTGCTCGTCGTCGAAGTACACGAGCAGCCGTCTGTGATCGACGGTCATGGCTCGTCGATTGAGACCGACACCGCCGACGGCGGCGTTAGCATCGACCGGGAGGCCCACGCGAGCGTGCTTCGATCGTGGCTCACTAAACGCGGATACGCCACCGAGGAGCGAGGGGACATCTGGGTGTGTCGGGGGTGACTGCCGGTGTCTGAGCGCGGCTGACCCGTCAGTCCTCGCGCTGGTCCCGCATACCCTGTCTGGTGAACTGTGGGTTCCCCGGGATCCGCCGTTTCTTTCGGAACGACCGGTACAGCCCGACCGCGAGCGGCGTGGCCAGCAGGAGGACGACAGCGGCGAGTCGCCACTCCTCGGCGAACGCGTAGAGGATCGTCGCGGACAACACGCCGACGGCGAGTAGCACCGAATAGGCGATCCGGACCGCGAGCTTGTCGAGCACCCGGGAGTCGTCGTCGAGTGACACTTCGACGTGGAGGTCGCCGCGGTTCGCTCGGTCGAGGAACCGGTCCGCCTTCGGCGGGACGGTGAACAGCGCCTCCGTGGTTCGCTGGAGCTGTCGCCCGGCGTTTCCGGCGATCTCCTTCGCCGTCTGCTCGTAGTACCCCTCGCGTTCGAGGTAGTCGGTCGCCGTCGAGATGAAGTCGAACTCGGGATCGAGTGTGACACACACGCCCTCGACGACGGTCGCAACACGGAGGACCAACGCGAGGTTCCGCGGCAGCCGCAGCGGGAACTCGTAGATGGTCGACTCGACCTGTTCGATGATCTGGTTGACGCGGTACTGCTCTATCTCCTCGCCGCGGGCGTCTGCGATGGCGAGATCCATCACCTCACCCATCACGTCGCGGTCGACCTCCGGTGAGAGCGTCCCCATCGAGATCAGCGTGTCGAGGATCGCGTCCGTGTCCTGTCTGGCGACCGCGACGTAGAACTCGACGATCTTCTCCTGGATGAACGGGTCGACCCGACCAGACATCCCGAAGTCGTAGAAGATCACGCGTCCGTCGTCGTCGACGGCGAGGTTCCCCGGGTGCGGGTCGGCGTGGAACACGCCATCGTCGATGATCATCTGGAGGTAGACGTCCTGGAGCGTCTCTGCGATCGCCGTTCGGTCGAGTCCGGCCGCGTCGAGCTCGTCGAGCCGGGTGATCTTCGTGCCGCCCACGTACTCCATCGTGAGCACGCGGGGACCGGAGGCCGACTCGTACGGCTTCGGGATGCGTATCTGGTCGTTGTCCGCGAAGTTGCCCTTGATCTCTTCGAGCATCTCGCGCTCGCGGCGGTAGTTCATCTCTTCGCGAATCGTCTTCGCGAACTCATCAGAGAGGTTCTCCAGCGAGAACGCTCGGCCGCCGCCGATGAACCGTCGGACGAGCGGCAGCGACCACTTGATCGCCCGGAGGTCGGCCTCGACGAGCTCCTCGATTCCCGGCCGACGAACCTTGACCGCGACGTCGTTCCCCTCGTAGGTGGCGAGGTACACCTGACCGAGGCTCGCGCCGCTTATCGATTCGGTGTCGAACTCGTCGAACGTCTCGTCGACGGGGCCGAGTTCGTCTTCGAGAACACGTTTCGACGCCGCCCACTCCGCGGGCGGCACGTCGTCTTGGAGCCCCTCCAGCACGTCGATGTACGCCGGCGGGAGGATGTCGGGGCGCGTCGAGAGCAGCTGGCCGAGTTTGATGAACGTGGGGCCGAGCGTGAGGAGGATATCGAGGAGTACGTCGGCACGCTCACGCTGTGTCACCTCGTCGACCTCGCGGCTCCCACCGAACAGCAGGAACCGCTTTCGGTCACGCCAGTACGCGATGATCAGCGGGGAGAACCGCCGAAGGACGACCAGAAACCGCCAGTACGCACGAAAGTTGACCAGCGTGACCACCCGTCAGGCGTCGGTCGCGTCGCCCTCACCGCCCGGGTCGGCGGCCGGTCCGTCGTCGTCGTCCGCGTCGTCGACCGGGATCCGACTGGAGTCGCGCCCGACGCGCTTGGGGATGACCACTTCCAGTACGCCTCGATCCATCTCGGCGCGGGCGTCGTCGCCGTCGGCGTCCGGAGGTAGGGGGAGTTCGGCGTCGAGGAACAACGAGCGATCCTCGCGGACGTATCGGAATCCCTCCGGAGTCGACTTCTGTCGACGGCCTTCGATCTCGATGCGACCGTCCTCGAAGAGTACGTCCGTGGTCTTCGCAGTCGCCCCAGGGAGATCGACGAGAAGCACGTACTCGTCGTCGGACTCGAGGAGGTCCGCAAACACCGCCTCCGGGAGATCCCGGAGCGCGTCACGTAGCGCTGACATAGGTTCGGGTACGACGGCCGCGGCGAAAAACCTGTGGTCATCGGTCCGGCAGGAGGACGGTTCCGCCGTGGTCGTCGAATCCGCGAGCAAACCCGAGCCGTCGTCGGGTCAGTCGTCCCGGCGATCGGTCGTCTCACGCCCCTCCAGCGACTCGCCGATCCGCTCGCTGACGTCCTGGCCGGTCGATTCACCCGGGAGAATGTCCCCTAACGCGGCCCCGAACGCCGCGGCCGCCCAGATGACGGTTACTCGGCCTACCGCTTCGAGCGTGGTCGGATCGCCCTCGAACACTCGGCCCCAGAGCACCATCGTGCCGACGGAGACGACGAGCGAGATGACGAGCACCGCGACCAGCCGGCGTGGGAGGAACCCGAAGATGGGGTTGGGGTCCTGGAGGTCACGAAAGTCCGCGTAGTACAACAGCCCCCACGTCATGACGAGCACGAAGAGGACGTTGCCGACGAGGAAGACGGGAACGCCAGCGACGAGCGTCTCGGCGAACCACTCCGCGATGTCGAAGACGCCGTCCTCGACGAGCAACGGCAGTGAGAGCAGAATGCCACCGACGAACGACTCGGCGATGTCGCGGGTGGTGTACTTCGTGATACGCGTGGTGAACGCCTTGCTACCCGGCATCCGCTCGACGAGTGAGATGGTCTGACGGACCTTCTCGCGCTCGTGGGGGTCGTCGACCGTGTTCTCCAGTGAGTCGAGTTTGTGCAACAGGTCGTTGATGTCCGGATTCTCGCCGCCGAGCGTCGACGCCGCTTCTGCGTCCGGATCTGGCCGCGCCCCCGATCTGGCCCCCGGTTCGAGGGCGTCTCCGTCGTCGTCTCTGCTCATAGACCGGTACTCAGACTCGTCGGTGAAAAAGCCGCAGGACCGGCGTGCGGGTCACCGGTCAGTGCTGTCAGTCCGTGGCCGTCCGGTGGCGCACGCCAGACCGGTCGCGGCCGCCGCCGTTCACACCTGCTCGAGAAACGCGGCGAGCGTCTCGTTGAACGCTGTCGGTGCCTCGATCATCGCGAGATGAGCCGCGCCGGAGACCGTCTCACGAGAACAGTGCGGAACTCGGTCGGCGAGGAAGTCGTGATACGCCGGGGGCGTGAGCGCGTCGTGTTCGCCGACCACCGCCAGCGAGGGGGTGTCGACCTCGCCGAGTCGATCACGGACGTCGAACCGGTGACACGTCCGGAAGTCACGCTCGGTCACCGCTCGGCCGCAGGCGTTCATCGCCGCAATCGACGCGTCGACGTACTCGTCGGGGGCGTCATGAAAGAGGCGGCCCGGCTCGTGAAGCAGCGATACCGCGCGGTCGAAGTCGGTCGCGAGAGCCTCGAGGAGCGCGTCGGCCACGGCGAGTTTTGCACCGGTCCCCGCGAGAACCAGACCGTCGAGAGAGCGGTCGCGCTCGAGTGCGATCCACAGCGCGACCGCGCCGCCCAGCGAGTTCCCACAGAGAACGGTTGCGCCCGTCTCCGCCGCGACCGCGAGAACGTCGTCGGCGTACGCGTCGAGGGTGTCGGTTCCGGGCTCCGTTGTGATATCGTCGCTGTCTCCGTGCCCGGCGAGGTCGAGAGTGACGATCGGAGCCCGGTCGCGCAGTCGAGTCTGTGCCCGCCAGACGTCGCCCGTGCCACCGCTGCCGTGGATACAACAGACAGTCGGCCCGTCTCCGCCACGGTCGAACCGGCGGTACGCCGTCTCCCGGCCGTGATGGCTCACTCGCGCCATGTGACCGTCTCCGACGCGCGAGTATATAAGGGTCGGCGCGGAGGTGCGTGCGGGTCCGTGCAGGGGTGAGCATCACGGCACACGAGCGAACGCGAGTACGACGGGCGGGGGCGGGCGATCGTCGACGACCGGGACGCGTCGACAGCGGGCAGGCCTCGGCGGGAGCCAGCCGGATCAGCAACAGCGGCGGTCGCGACGGTCGAGGACGCTGTGATCGATCGGCCGGCGACGGCGGTCTCCGCATCTCTCACCCCGAACCGCAATACAACCGATCGACAGCAGAATACACCACGTCATGCGATTTTATTCGATTGGTTTATATACTCTCACGCCTAACCTGTAGTTAGGATGACTTCCAAACTGACCCGATCGACCGGCGATACCGCGTTGGTTCGCCGCTACGACTACGAGGACGGGTGGGTCGTTGCCGCCGACATTGGCGGCGACGACGAGGCGACCAGTGTCGACACCGTCGGCGACACCGCGATCGTCGTGGTGGAGAGTGACGGCGAGCCGGTCGAGTCGGAGTTCGACCTCCCCGGACCGGCCACGTCCGCCTCGGTAACGAACGGCGTCTTGACGATCGAGGGTGACCGATGAAACTCACTGTCAAACCGCTGAAACAGAAGGACGCCGGCCGGCGGCTGGCGGCGATCGACCGCGTCGCAGCCGAAGAACACGACCTCTCGGGCGGTGACTTCATCCGCGTCGAGGGGGACAGCGGCGCGGCGATCGCCCGAGTCTGGCCCGGGTACCCCGAGGACGACGGCTCCGGCGTGATCCGCATCGACGGGAAACTCCGCCAGGAGGCGAGCGTCGGAATCGACGACCGCGTGACCGTCGAGCCCGTCGAGGTGAACGCCGCCGAGCGTGTCACGATCGCCCTGCCGCAACGGCTCGGCGTTCGCGGAAACGTCGGTCGGTTCATTCGCGACAAGCTCGCCGGCCAGCCGATCACCGAGGGACAGACCGTACGGATCCCCTTCGGCTTCGGCCTCATGGGCGGCGGCGGACAGGGACAGGCGGTGCCGGTGAAGATCGCCGAAACCGCCCCCTCGGGAACCGTCGTCGTCACCGACTCGACCGAGGTTACCATCTCGGAGAAGCCGGCCGAGGAGATCGTCGGCGGGGCTGGCGCGCGCGGCGGTCCGGAGGGGACCGGCGAGGGTCCAGACGTGACGTACGAGGACATCGGCGGCCTCGACGACGAGCTCGAACAGGTTCGTGAGATGATCGAGCTGCCGATGCGCCATCCCGAGCTGTTCAGACGGCTCGGTATCGACCCCCCGAAGGGAGTCCTGTTACACGGCCCGCCGGGAACCGGGAAGACGCTGATCGCGAAGGCCGTCGCCAACGAGATCGACGCCAGCTTCCATACGATCTCCGGCCCGGAGATCATGTCGAAGTACTACGGCGAGTCCGAAGAACAGCTCCGTGACGTGTTCGAGGAGGCCACCGAAGAGGCCCCCGCGATCGTGTTCATGGACGAGCTCGACTCGATCGCGCCAAAGCGCGAGGAAGCCGGCGGCGACGTGGAGCGCCGTGTCGTGGCGCAGCTGCTCTCGTTGATGGACGGGCTCGAGGAACGCGGCGAGGTGGTCGTCATCGGCGCGACGAACCGCGTCGACGCGATCGACCCCGCCCTTCGCCGTGGCGGTCGCTTCGACCGCGAGATCGAGGTGGGGGTTCCCGACCGGGACGGCCGCAAGGAGATCCTGCAGGTCCACACGCGAAACATGCCGCTCGTCGACGGAATCGACCTCGACGAGTACGCCGAGAACACCCACGGCTTCGTCGGGGCCGACCTCGAATCGCTGGCGAAGGAGTCGGCGATGCACGCGCTGCGTCGGATCCGTCCCGAACTCGACCTCGAGAGCGAGGAGATCGACGCCGACGTGCTGAACACCATCCAGGTCACCGAGGCGGACTTCAAGCAGGCGATGAAGGGGATCGAACCCTCCGCGCTGCGCGAGGTGTTCGTCGAGGTTCCAGACGTTTCCTGGGAGCAGGTCGGGGGATTAACGGACACGAAAGAGCGGCTCCGCGAGACGATCCAGTGGCCGCTCGAGTACCCCGAGGTGTTCGACACCCTCGACATGCAGGCCGCCAAGGGCGTCCTGTTGTACGGCCCGCCGGGCACGGGGAAGACCCTGCTCGCGAAGGCCGTCGCCAACGAGGCAGAGTCGAACTTCATCTCGATCAAGGGGCCAGAGCTCCTGAACAAGTTCGTTGGTGAGTCCGAGAAGGGCGTCCGCGAGGTGTTCAGCAAGGCCCGCGAGAACGCGCCGACGATCGTGTTCTTCGACGAGATCGACTCGATCGCGTCCGAGCGCGGCGGGAACACGAGCGACTCGGGCGTGGGCGAACGGGTCGTCTCCCAGCTGCTGACGGAGCTCGATGGCCTCGAGTCACTGGAGGACGTGGTCGTCATCGCGACGACGAACCGTCCAGACCTGATCGACTCCGCGCTGCTCCGACCGGGGCGGCTGGACCGGCACGTCCACGTGCCCGTTCCCGACGAGGAGGCACGCCGGAAGATCCTGAAGGTTCACACGCGGGACAAGCCGCTGGCGGACGACGTCGACCTCGACACGCTCGCCCGCAGAACCGAGGGGTACGTCGGTGCCGACATCGAAGCGATGGCGCGCGAGGCGTCGATGAACGCCTCCCGAGAGTTCATCGGCAGCGTCTCACGCGAGGAGGTCGGCGAGTCCGTCGGCAACGTCCGCGTGACGATGGCGCACTTCGAGGCCGCCCTCGACGAGGTGAACCCGAGCGTCACCCCCGAGACGCGCGAGCGGTACGAGGAGATCGAACGGCGGTTCCAGCGGTCCGAGACCGACACGCCGGTCGAGTCCGAGTTCGGCGCGTTCCAGTAACGGCCGAACCACCGACCCCGTTATATCAGTCCCGCCGCGGAGAGACCGAAGACGACGGCCACGACGACCGCGGCGATCGTGACGAGCCGCCACGCGAGCGAGAGGAGGAACTTTCCGACGACGATCACGGCGGCGATCACCACCAGTCCGACGAGAAGCTGTCCGAGCGGGTCACCGAGCACGCCAGCCTGGGTCGGTAGCGCTGCGTGCGCGACCGTCCCGTCGAGCACGGGCCGGGTCGAGAGTGCGGCCGTCGCGAGCGGGACGGCATCGGGGACGAGAGCAGTCATGTCCCGCCATGTGCCGAGGATCGGCATAAGCTTGGTGAAAAACAAATGTTTTCTGATGCATTTGGGGGCGGCAGGGGACGACAGCGGACGCACGGACGTGCCGACTGGGTCCGAACGAACGTGGATCACCAGAGCGTCCGGGAGCTCTGTTCCCCCCTTCGTTTCCGCTGGGAACCCGCCGCTGTACCGTGATTCTCTGTGCGGCGTTTCAGTTTCACTTCGGTCCACCCACGCTTATGTATCCGGAGCGTGTGACGTGTAGGTGGAGCATACCCGTAGTCGTACACACCGTACGAGTGTTATATACGCAGTCGGACAGGTATCGCCCATCGGGCCCGGGATATCCGAAGCATCAAGGGCCTGCCTCGCCAGTACACCAACACCACAAATGACCCATATCACACGCCTACCGAGCGGGGTGGCCGTCGAATGAGCAGCGACGGCGTCTCCGCGGACGAACTCGAACTACCGATCAAACGCACCACCGGCGAGACGATGGAAGAACGTCTCACGGGCAACGCGTACCACAACATTCTGCCGGCCCGGTACCTCCGGAAGGACGCCGACGGGGAGCCGGTCGAATCACAGGAGGAGCTGTTCGACCGCGTCGCGCGCAACGTCGCGCTCGCAGAAGCGGTCTTCGAGGCCGAGAAGCTCGGCGTCGACGTGACCGTCACGCCCGACCAGATCAAGCCGGAGCACCCACGTCGTGACGAACTCGCAGCGGAGGTGTTCGGCGCAGGCGTCTCTGCCGACGACGACGTCGAGACGACGCTCACCGCACACAACGTCAACAAGTTCGCCTACGAGACGGTCGTTCCCGAACTCCCGGACGAGGTCCGAGATCACGTCGAGGCGACGGCCGAACGGTTCCGCGAGGGGATGGAGTCGCTCTCGTTCATGCCCAACTCGCCGACGCTGATGAACGCCGGCGACGAGCTTCAGCAGCTCTCCGCGTGTTTCGTCGACTCTCCGGACGACGACATCACCGACATCCATCAGACCGCGAAGGAGGCGGCCGAGGTGTTCCAGTCCGGCGGCGGAATGGGGTACGCCTTCTGGCAGCTTCGGCCGTACGGCGACGCCGTCGGCTCCACCGGCGGCATCGCTTCCGGGCCGATCACGTTCATGCGAACGTTCGACCAGATGTGTGAGACGATCGCCCAGGGCGGCGCGCGCCGCGGGGCACAGATGGGTGTCATGCGCGTCTCACACCCGGACGTGATCCAGTTCATCCACGCGAAGAACAAGGACGTCTCGCTGGCACACTCGCTGCGGCTGAACGATCCCGACGACTTCACACACAACAGCTTCAAAGACGCGTTAGAAGAGGCACGTGAGCTCATCGACGACGACGGAAGAGTGCCCGAACACCTCCGGAACGCCGTCGAGGGACACCTCTCGAATTTCAACATCAGCGTTGGAATCACCGACGAGTTCATGGAGGCGCTGTACGCCGGTGAGGAGTTCACGTTCACTAACCCGCGCACGGACGAACCGCACGTCGCCACCCCGGAGACGAAGGAGCTTTACGAGATGTTCGGCCTCGGCGAGCACGTCGAGGTCGGCGAGGTACTCTCGATCCCCGCACAGGAGCTGTGGGACGACATGATCGAGGGCGCTCACGAGAACGGTGAGCCGGGCGTCATCTATCTCGAACGGGTGAACAAGGAGCACTCATTCGACGTCGAAGCGCACCCGGATCACCGGATCCTCGCGACAAACCCCTGCGGCGAGCAGCCGTTAGAGGAGTACGAGGCGTGTAACCTCGGGCATATCAACCTCTCGACCGTCGCCGATCTCGAGGCCCCCGACTGGCGGGTCTGGTCGGCCGAACACGCCGACGAGTACGACACACACGAGGCCGCGGTCGACGCGTTCCTCGAAGAGGCGATCGACTTCGAGGAGTTCGACGAGCGGATCGCGTACGGCACCCGGTTCTTGGAGAACGTCGTCACGATGTCGGACTTCCCGGTGCCGGAGATCGAAGCGAGGGTTCGAGACATGCGGAAGATCGGTCTCGGGATCATGGGGCTCGCCCAGCTGTACATCCAGCTCGGCGTGCGGTACGGTTCAGAGGAGGGCAACGAGATCGCCCGCCAGCTTATGACGCACATCAACCACGAGTCGAAGATCACCTCCCACGAGCTCGCCGAAGAGCGGGGGGTGTTCAACGACTGGGCGGACTCGAAGTACGCGAACCCGACCGAGTACCGCGAGTGGTTCGAACACCACACCGGGCTCGACGCAGACGAGTGGGCGGACGGGTTCCCGATCCGCAACCACAACACGACGACGATCGCGCCCACAGGGACGACGTCGATGATCGGGAACACGACCGGGGGCTGTGAGCCCATCTACAACGTCGCCTACTACAAGAACGTCTCCGACGACGTGCAGGGCGACGAGATGCTCGTCGAGTTCGACGACTACTTCCTGCGCACGCTAGAGGAGAACGATGTCGACGTCGAGGCCGTCAAGCGCGAGGCCCAGTCGCAGATGGCGGAGAACGCATTCGACGGCGTCGAAGGGTTAGAGACGGTACCGGACGCTATCGGCGAGCTGTTCGTCGTCACCGGCGACCTTTCCGGTATCGAGCACGCGGCAGTGCAGTGTGCCTGTCAGGAGGGCGTCGACTCCGCCATCTCGAAGACGTGTAACTTCCCGAACGACGCCACTGCCGCCGACATGGAAGAGGTGTACCGTTACATCTACGACCACGGCGGCAAGGGGGTCACCGTCTACCGCGACGGTACCCGGTCCAAACAGGTGTTGACTACGCGCGCGCAGAACACGGAGTTCGCCGACGAGACGGAGGCAGCCGAGACGATCGTCGAACAGATCCGGGAGGTGTTCGGCGGCGTCGAGGCGTTCCTCGACAACGAGGACGTGCAGGCGGCGATCGACGCGGAGGTAGCAGACCTGCTCGAATCCGCCGACCAGCCGGAGGTCGACTACACGGAGACGCGACCCCGCCCCGACTCGTTGTCAGGCGTGACACAGCGCGTCGAGACGGGCTACGGGAAGCTGTACGTGACGATCAACGAGGAAGAGACCGGTCGACCGTTCGAGCTGTTCGCGAATATCGGCCACTCGGGTGGCTACACCAACTCCTTCACCGAGGCGCTCGCGAAGGTCATCTCGACGGCACTCCGGTCGGGTGTCGACCCCGAGGAGATCGTCGACGAGCTACAGGGCACTCGAAGCCCGAAGGTGGCGTGGGACAAAGGCGAGCAGATCCAGTCGATCCCCGACGCGATCGGGACTGCGCTGCGTCGCTACCTCGACGACGAGATAGACAAGGGGATCCCCCAGCAGCAGAGTCTCGGCGACGTGAGCGGTGCGAGCGACACGGGCGACGCAGAAACAGACGCTCCCGGCCAGACGGACGGCGGCGCGGCCACCGCCGACGCAGCCGTCGACATCGACGGCGAGAGCGGAGCGGTCGGCGCTCCGACGGACGACGCAGAGACCGACGTCACACAGGACCTCATCGCGGCCGGTGAGTCGCCAGAGTGTCCCGAGTGTGGCGGGATGAACCTCTACTACTCCGAGGGCTGCAAGACGTGCGAGTCCTGCGGCTGGTCGGAGTGTTGAGGACAATCGAACCCCGGTAACGGGTGTTCACTCGAGAGGTCGGTTTTTTCCATCGACGAGACAGAGCGTCGAGCAGGTCCTGAAAGAGTGGTCGGCTCGTCGAGAGAACGAGCGGTCGCGCGGTTAGTCGTCTTCGAGTGCCTGCGCGATGCGCTGGAGCTGTCGGGTCGCGTCACGAACCTCGTCACGGAGTTGACGCACCTCGCGAACGAGCTCTTCGTTACCGACACCGTCTTCGCCACCCTCACCGGGCCGGCCACCGGGGCCACCGCCCATGCCAGGCGGACTGCCCGCGCCGCCGGGGCCACCGCCGCCCATCATCCCCGACATCATCTGTGCGAACGGGTTCCCGCCGCCGCCACCCATGCCGGGCGGGCCACCGCCACCACCCATCATCTCCTCGGGGTCTGGACGGTCACCCTCTTCGCGCTCCTGCTCGCGACGTTCGCGAATCTCCTCGACGCGCTCGCGGAACGACTTCTCCTCTGTGTCGTCTCCGGTCGTCTCGTCGTCGGCTCCCGTATTAGCCGCCTCGTCGGGCGTGTCGTCTTCCGTCATGTGTCTGGGTTCGTGTCGGGGTCCGAAAAGGGTTGTTTCTCGGGGTGTCTGGTGACCGCTCCGCGTAGCGGGCTGAATCAGTCCTGTCCGGTGTACCTCGCACGCCCGCGGGTGTCGGTCACGGCAAGACCGCTTCGGTCGAACCAGACGGCGACATACGCCAGCTATCGGCCGTTTGGGGCAGCTTACGCGCTGATTGCTGTGCGCGTCACATACATCAAGCATCCGTTGCTGTGCGCACCGGACACGGTGATCACGGCTCGTTACGTGTCGTCGCCCGCCTGTCTGCACCGCGTGGAGTGGCTGAAGCGTATCGAGGACCGCATAACCATACCTGTAGACCCGTAGTGTAGGTTAGCTAACCTGACCGGGATAGCCGGGAAACAACGGATGGACGACGCGAGCACCTCGACAGACCACAGCGAACTCGGTGACGAATCAGTGAGTCCGACCGGCGTCGAGCGGCTGTCGTCGGACGCTATCGACGAGATCGCGTTTCTGGCCCGGTCGCCGTCTCGCGTCCGGGTGCTCCACCTGCTCAGGCGGCAGGCGCCAGTCGAGAAACGAGAGATACGCGAGCGTGTCGACGGGGTCCGGACGACCGTCACGCGGAACCTGAGCGCGCTCGAGGAACACGGCTGGATCGAGCAGACTCGGAGCGGGTACGTGATCACCGACTGTGGCCGGTTGGTGGCCGACGAGCTGATCGAGCTCGTCGACAGCATGTCGCTCGCGGTCGATCTCCGGCCGGCCCTCCAGTGGCTAGACGTCGATCGACTCGGCGTCGGATTACAGGAGTTCGAGGAGGCCGACATCACCACCGCGGACTCGGCGAACCCATACGCGCCGGTCGAAGAGCAGATCGATTTCTTCCGGCGTTCGTCCTCGGTTCGAACTGCGCTCCCGACGGTGAACAAACAGATCCTCCGGGCCTGTCGGCAGGCGGCAGACGCGAACGACGCAGACGTGACCCTCGTTCTCGGATCGGAGACGGCCGACCGGTTGCGATCAGAGTCACGGTACGAGAGTCTCCTCGCGGAGGTCGAACAGGAGTGTACGCTCTTACGACACGAGACGACACTGCCGCACTACGTCGCCGTCGACGAGGGCACCGTTCACCTCGGCGCGACCGACGACGACCGGCTGACACGGGTGTTGCTTCGGTTCGACGACGACCCGTCGGCGCGCTCGTGGGCGAAAGAGCGGCTGTCGGCCCTCGAGGCGGCCGCCGAGCCGATGAGGTAACGAGCAGAATACGATAGCGGCCGAACACCGACAGGCCGTGCACGACGAGCAGCCGCGCACACGCTCGGATCGTGCACACGGGCGGGGCGCGAACGCCCCCGCGTGATCGACCGGGCTGAACGGAGATTAGTCCCGGCCGAGCGTGAACGGACGCCGCTGACGAGACCGCGTTCTGTGTCAGCCGACGGGTTCGTACCGACGCGCCGAGGTTGTCTCACCGGTCGCCACGCCGCGAGGGACGGGCGAACCGAGAACCACGCCGTGGTAGCGAGTGACCCGCGTCCAGCCACGCGTCGTCATA
>JARVCL010000174.1:0-5991 GCA_040405695.1 Halorubrum sp.
CGTCCTGTCTCGCCGTCTCGGCGTCCTGTCTCGCCGTCTCGGCGTCCTGTCTCGCCGTCTGTCCGGCGGTCTCCGCCGTCCGTCCGTCGTCGACCGCCGCGACGAGCTCGCTGGCGCGGGCGAAGACCTCTCGGGCGTTCCGGACGTCAGGAGCCGTGACGAGCACGTCTTGCCCGGCGAGCGCGAGTGCACCCGCGGCGAGCCCAGCCGCGCTGGATTTTCCTCGACCGCGGTCCGACTCGATAACGACCGCCGAGCCGGGTGTCGAGAGCGATTCGAGGGCGTGAAGCGCGCGAACCTGGTCCGTCGTGAGGCAGGCCTCGTAGGCCTGACGAGGGAACGTCGATGTCGGCGGGGGTGTGCTGGTCGAACGGGAACGCGCCGCAGTGGGGTTCGTGAGTCCGTCGCGCTCGATTTTCAACGAGGCGTTCTGTGGCGTCACGTCGTCATCAGAGCGGGTGTCAGTGTCGCTCTCCAGGTCGGTGTCGCAGTCGTCGCCGGAGCCAGTAGATCCGTCGGTGGTCCTCGACAGCGACGCCACCGCGACGCCTGGATGCGTGCGGAGCGTCTCGACCAGCCGCCGTCGGAACCGACCGGTCACGTCCGCGAGCGTGAACGGCGGCACCGCGAGCGACTCGTCGAACCGGTCGCGGACGGTCGGCCACTCGTCGAGCGGGGGCGTTAACACGACGAGCAGTCCGCCGCCATCGACCGCACCGACGGTACGACCGAGCGCGTTCGGGACGAACTGCTCGTGGCAGTCGAGCACGACGACATCGCGCGTGCGTCCGAGCAGTTCGTCGGTGCCTCGCGGGCTCGTTCGGTCGAACCGGAACCCCTCGCGGGTGGAGACGAACGAAACCGCCTCGTCGTCGACCCCGGTCGCGGCGATGGCGTCGTACGCGGCGTCGATGCCGTGGTCGCGGTCGCCGGCGAGCACGAGGAGCCGCCGCTCGTTCGCCCGCTCGGCCTCGCGTTGCAGATCGGTCACGAGCTCCGCGATCATCGGTCAGTCTTCCACGCGGCGGCGGATGTGTCTTCCCCCTCGGGACGGCGTCGTCGGGAGCATCCGGCCCTCGGGGCGGGAGGCTTACCACGTGGGGACCCGTTTCGGCGAGTATGCCTACGGTTACGCTCATCGGCTCGCGGCTCGCGGACACCGGCCGCGAGTTCGTCTATCAAGGGGAGTCGCCCGACTGTGAGGGGTGTCCCTACCGGAGTCAGTGTCTCAACCTCTCTGTCGGAACCCGCTATCGGATCACCGACGTGCGGGAGAACGCACAGACGCTCGACTGTGCGGTTCACGACACCGGCGTCCGGGCGGTCGAGGTGGAGCCCGCGCCGGTGCCCGCGAACGTGCCGTCGAAGACGGCGTACGCGGGCAGCCGAGCGTCGCTTGCTGGACCGTGTCCTCACACCGAGTGTCCGAGCCACGAGTACTGCGTCCCCGATGGAGCCGGCTTCGACGATGAACGCCGGATCGAACAGGTGCTCGGCGACCCGCCACACGACTACTGTGCGCTCGATCGCGATCTGACGCTCGTGGAGTTCAAAGCCGAGGAGTGAGTCGGTCTCGATCGAATTCTTCCCGGTCGTCCGTTAGAATCAAGCGGATTGCCCACGCAGACGAGCGTATGAGCGTCGAAACGGAAGAGCGAGAGCGGGCCATCCGCTGTCTGGTCGCGAAGGTCGGGCTTGATGGCCACGACCGGGGGGCACACGTCATCGCACGGGCGTTCCGTGACGCCGGCTTCGAGGTCGTCTACTCCGGGCTCCATCGGGCGCCCGACGAGATCGTGCAGGCGGCAGTGCAGGAGGACGTCGACGTCCTCGGAATCTCGATACTCTCGGGCGCGCACGGCACCCTCGTTCCGAAGGTGATCGAGGGGCTCAAAGAGTACGGCGCATTCGAGGACACGCTCGTCATCGTCGGGGGGATCATTCCCGACGACGACGAGGACGAGCTCAAATCGCTCGGCGTCGCCGAGGTGTTCGGTCCGGGAACGCCGATGGAAGAGACGATCGAGTTCGTCCGGGCAAACGTGCCGGAGCGCGAGTAGATGGACGAGAACGGGACGGGCGAGAGCCGATCGGCTGACGGCGGAGTCGCCATCACCGACCTGCCCGAAAGCGACGAGGCGCTCGTCGCCGACCTCCTCGACGGGAGCCACCGCGCACTCGCCCGAGTGATCACGCGGATCGAGAACCGGTCACCCGGCCACCGAGGGATCGTCGCGGCGTTACACGAACACACCGGCGGCGCGAACGTGATCGGCGTGACGGGCGCGCCGGGCGCGGGGAAGTCCACGCTCGTCGACAAGCTCGCCGCCGCCTATCGCGACCGGGGCGACACCGTCGGCGTCGTCGCCGTCGATCCCTCCTCGCCGTACACCGGCGGAGCCCTCCTCGGTGATCGGATCCGAATGGCCTCGAACGTCGGCGACATGGACGTGTTCTTCCGTTCGATGAGCGCGCGCGGCCAGTTGGGCGGGCTCTCGATGGCGACCGCAGACGCGGTGAAAGCGCTCGACGCCTTCGGCAAGGATACGGTGATAATCGAAACCGTCGGAGCCGGACAGAACGAGGTCGACATCGTTCGGACCGCCGACACGGTTGCTGTGCTCGTCCAGCCCGGGTCGGGTGACGACGTCCAGACGCTGAAGGCAGGGATCCTGGAGATCGGCGACGTGTTCGTCGTCAACAAAGCCGACATGGACGGCGCGAACCGAACTCTCGCCGACTTAGAAGAGATGGTCCACAGACGAGAGAGCCCGACGAAGGGGCTCGATACTGGCCACCACGGCTTCGAAACCCCGGATCACCCGGACGATGGGAACGGCGACGAGTCGGACGCGGGGGACGCGCCGACGTGGACGCCAGACGTGCTCGACACCGTCGCGAACACCGGAGAGGGCGTCGAGACGCTGATCGATGTCTTCGACGCGCACGCCCGCTACCTTCGGGAGTCGGGCGAACTCGACCAAACGCACCGTGAGCGATACGCCGAGGAGATCCGAACGCTCGTCCGGTCCGATGTCGGCGCACTCGCCGAAGCGGAGATCGACCGTCACGGCGGCATCGATGCGCTCGCGGAGCGGGTGCGTCGGCGAGAGACGGACCCGTACACCGTCGCTGCCGAGATCGTCGACCCGATCGAGGCGTGTGTGGGCAACGACACAGAGAGAAACGAGGGGTGACAGCCCCCCACGAGTCTTAAGTTGGGTGCGAACCAACAGGTTTCTATGAAACTCAGGAACCTCGCCGGAACGGCCCTCCTCGGCGTCGGCGCGATGGCGGCGATCAACACCGGCCTCCGCTACGACGGGGACCTCGAATCACCGCTCGTCGGCGACGAGGGGACGTTCCGCTGGCGCGGAATGGATGTCGCTTACACCGAGGGCGGTGACCCGGAAGCCCCCGATCTGGTACTGCTCCACGGGATCAACGCCGCCGGATCCTCGGGCGAGTGGCGTGAGGTGTTCGGCGATCTCACCGCCGACTACCACGTCGTTGCGCCAGACTTCCCGGGATATGGGCGATCCGATCGCCCCCCGCTCCGCTACTCCGCCGCGCTGTACGAGGACTTCGTCCGCGACTTCCTCTCGACGTTCGACGAGCCGGCCGTCGTCGCCTCGTCGCTCTCGGCGGCGTACGCGGCCGCCGCGGACGACATCGACCTCTCGGGGTTCGTCGCCGTCTGTCCGACGACCCGTGCAGGACCGAGCCCGCCGAAGTCACCCCTCCGTGAACTGATTCGGGCACCGCTCGTCGGCCAGGCGGTGTTCAACCTGATCGTCTCGAAGCCCTCGATCCGGTATTTCAACGCCGACCACGGCTACGACGACCCCGCGAACCCGACCGACGAGTGGGTCGACTACGAGTGGCGAACGACGCACGTCGAGAACGCCCGGTTCGCGCCCGCATCGTTTATCTCGGGATATCTCAACAGCGACATCGATCTGACTGTCGCCCTCGCCGACCTCGACGTGCCGCCGACGATCGTCTGGGGTCGTGAAGCCGAGGTGAGCCCGCTGACAGAGGGTCGCGAGCTCGCGGACGCCGTCGAATCCGCGCGGCTCGTCGTCTTCGACCGCGCGAAGCTGCTCCCACACGTCGAGCACCCGAACCGCTTCCTCGAAACCGTCCGCGAGAGCCTCGTTGCAGGCGCAACCGCGTAACGCGGCCACACGCGAACGTATCAGAACTGAGTATTGGGGAGCAAAGGATTTAGGCGGACTCGACGGAGCGGGGGTATGAGCGACACCCCCCTGCGAGTGCTCTGCGTCGACGACGAGCCGGGGCTAGCCGAACTGGTCGCGGTGTATCTCGAACGTGACGAGAATCTCTGCTGTGAGGCGACCGCGGAGACCGACCCCGAGGCAGCGCTGGAACGCATTCGTGAGGAGTCGTTCGACTGTGTCGTCACCGATTACGACATGCCCGAGCGGACCGGTATCGAACTCCTCACCGCTGCCCGCGAGGTCCGTCCCGAACTACCGGTTCTGTTGTTCTCTGCAACCGGGTCGAACGAACTCGCCGCCGAGATGGTTCGCGTCGGCGTGACAGACTACGTGCAGAAACACGGCGGGACGGACGCGTACACGACGCTGATCCGGCGGGTCGGACACGCGAGCGACGGGGACGACGGCTCGTTCGGGTCCTCAGAGACGGAGAGAGCCGATGTCGACTCTGAAGCGATCGACGACCAGGTGACGCTCGACGGCGTCTGCACCGTGAGCCCCGACGGCACCTTCGAGTACGTCGGCGAAGCCTACGGTCGGACGTACGGCTACGACCCCGAGACACTCGTCGGAGAACGGTGGCAGCGTCTCCATCCGGAAGCGGAAGTCGACCACATCCGGACGAACGTGCTACCGGCCGTGATGGAGGGAGACCGCTGGACCGGACGCAGCACCGGGGTTCGCGCCGACGGGAGCACGTTCCCCGAGTCGAAGATGGTGAGCACGACCAGCGACGGCCGCCTCCTCATCTCTGTGTCGGCGTTCGGCGTAGCGGGCGCGCACGCCGACGACTGACCGGGTGGCTCCCGGACAGAGTCGATTCACCTGTCCCGCCGCACGTACAGCGTCTTCTGACAGAGTGCGTGAACGATACCTTCCTCGTCGACGATCCGAACGAGGTAGTCGCGGTCGGTCGACTCGCCGGGGGAGAGCGCCTCTCGGATCGCCGTGGTCTCCGTGTCCGTCAGTTCGAACTCGGCGTACAGCGTCTCGCGGCCGGGCTCGATGAACTCGATGGCGGCCGACTTGTCCCAGATCGTGAATGCGTCGCCGAGGATCCGCTGGAACATCGTCATGTACACCGGGTCGATTGCGCCGTAGAGACTGCCGCCGAACGTCGCCCCGACGCCGTTTTTCGTCCGCCAGTTGAACGGGATTCGAACCCGGACGTATCGCCAGTCGGCGGCGATGTGATCGACGCGCGCGCCGGTTCCACGATAGGCAGGCAGGAGGTTGAATCCGTACCGCCACAGCGTGGTGCGGCGGCTCTCGGCCGGCGGGTTTGGGTCCACCGGTTGGGGGTCCGGATCGCGGTCGAGGCCCGTGGGGGTGTCCGCGGTTCGGTCTGGGGTCGTGTCGCTCCGCTCCGAGCGTGGCGAGCCGGTAACGTCGTCGTCCGACACGTCTGATCTGCTGCCGTCCGGAGACAAACCGGTGTCGGAACGGGAAACAACCTGTTAGAGATTGTCAGTGGTTGGACGGGTGTCGGTCCCGAATCGACGCGAGCCGACACGGAGCGAGCCGACACGAGGAGAGTCGCCGAGGCAGACGGCGGGTCGAAACCCGTATGTCTGCCCGTCGGCAACGCCGTCACAATGGAGTGTGACAAGTGTGGGGCCGACGCGATCCATCACGCGGCCTATTCAGGGGCCCACCTCTGTGGCGAGCACCTCTGTCGCTCGGTCGAAAAGCGCGTGAAACGCCGCGTGCGAGCAGACTCCCTCTTAGATCCGGATGCGACGCCCGACTC
>JARVCL010000175.1:0-26485 GCA_040405695.1 Halorubrum sp.
GATACGAAGTATGGGCACTCAAACCTTTCGATTACAGTGTTTGAGAACCGTTCGGCGATTCATCCCACGACTAAAGTCGTGGGTTTTCTCGCCTAATCTATATAAGAACCGTCGGAACCGGACACGGCGGTGTATCTGATCGGTCGTGGCCGTGATCGGTATCGTAACTACGACCGTGTCGTGGCCGCCGTTTCGTCTGTCACCGCCGTCGGCGACCCTGACGGCACTATAACAGCAACTTTATCACTCGCACGGGGCGAAAATCCGGGTAAGACTACTCCGTTAGGAGGTCCAACAGTGACTGAAGCCAACACACAACCGGAGGTGAACATCGGTCTCGTCGGTCACGTCGACCACGGGAAGACGACGCTCGTACAGGCGTTGTCCGGCTCGTGGACCGACCAGCACAGCGAGGAAATGAAACGCGGTATCTCGATCCGACTCGGGTACGCGGACGCGACGTTCCGCCGCTGCCCCGGCGTCGACGCTCCCGAGTGTTACACCACCGAAGAGGAGTGTCCCGACGGCTCTGCGAGCGAACTCCTGCGAACCGTCTCGTTCGTCGACGCACCGGGCCACGAGACCCTGATGGCGACGATGCTCTCCGGCGCGTCGATCATGGACGGGGCCGTACTCGTCGTGAGCGCGACGGAAGACGTCCCACAGGCACAGACCGAAGAGCACCTGATGGCACTCGATCTCATCGGCATCGAGAACATCGTCATCGCACAGAACAAGATCGACCTCGTCGACCGCGACCGTGCCGTCGACAACTACCAGCAGATCCAAGAGTTCGTCGAGGGCACCGTCGCGGAGGGAGCGCCGATCGTTCCCGTCTCCGCCGGGCAAGCAGTGAACCTCGACCTGCTCATGCAGACCATCGAGGAGGAGATCCTGACCCCCGAGCGGGATTCCGACGAGAGCGCCCGGATGTACGCGGCTCGTTCGTTCGATATCAACCGGCCGGGCGCGACCGCGGACGAGCTCAAAGGCGGCGTCGTCGGGGGATCACTCGTCGACGGTGAGTTGGCGGTCGGCGACGGCTTAGAGATCCGCCCCGGTCGGCAGGTCGAAGAGGAAGGCCAGACGGAGTGGCGGCCGCTCGAGACGACGGTGCGGTCGCTACAGGCGGGGTCACGTGACGTCGAGGTGGCGCGTCCTGGCGGCCTGCTCGGCGTTGGGACGGGACTCGACCCCAGCCTGACGAAAGGCGACGCGCTCGCGGGACAGGTTGCGGGCGAACCGGGGACGCTTCCGCCCACCCGTCACGAGTTCGAGATGCAGGTCGACCTGCTCGACCGGGTCGTCGGCAAGGAGGACGACGAGAGCGGCGAGAGCGACATCGAGGAGATCACGACCGGTGAGCCGCTCATGTTGACCGTCGGCACCGCGACCACCGTCGGCGCCGTGACGAGCGCTCGCGACGGCGAGTGTGAAGTGAGCCTCAAACGCCCGGTGTGTGCCGAAGAGGGGGCACAGATCGCGATCAATCGCCGGGTCGGCGCGCGGTGGCGGCTCATCGGCGTCGGAACCCTCTCGTAGCGTGACCGGAACGGACGAAGGTCCGGAGAAGAGCGTCGGTCCGACCGACGCCCCTTCGTCGGCCGACGACGAGAGAGACGGCGGAGGTCGGCCCCCTATCGTCGCGCTCGACACGAGCGCGCTGATGGCCCCGGTCGAAGCGGACGTTCGGCTGTTCGAGGAACTCGACCGGCTGCTCGGAGCGTACGAGACGGTCGTACCGGCCTCGGTTCGGTCGGAGCTAGCGGGGCTCTCGTCGGGTGGCGGAACCGCTGCGACCGCGGCAAGCGTCGGAAGCGATCTGGCGACGCGGGCCCGGACGGTCGAGGTCGGCGGTACCGGTGATGACGACGCGAACGGCGGATCGGACGGCGACACCGACGCGGACGACGCACTCGTCGCACTCGCGCGAACGGGGCGGGTCGGGTACGTCGTCACGAACGACCGCCCTCTCGTCGAACGGGTGCTGGACGCGGACACACCAGTAATCTGTTTAAGGGGGCGGAACACACTGGCGATAACGGAACCATAGCGGGCGCGAACAGACGACGCGCCCGCGGGCGGCACGGAACGGCGAACGAACCGACGGACACACGCGATCACAAACACAACCCACGCACATGTACAAACGAGTTCGACTCAAGGACACGGTGGAGGTCCCGCCGAAACACCTGGCGGACGTCACCGACGAACGAGTGAAAGCTCTGCTGCAGGACAAACTAGAAGGACGAATGGACGAAGAGGTTGGCAGCGTCGTGAGCGTCATCGAGGTGCACGACATCGGCGATGGCGCGGTCTTGCACAACCGGCCTGGCGTCTACTACGAGGCGGAGTTCGACGCGCTCACGTTCGACCCGGACATGCAGGAGGTTATCGACGGAACCGTCGTCGAGACCGTCGAGTTCGGGGCGTTCGTCGGTATCGGGCCGGTGGACGGCCTGCTCCACGTCTCGCAGATCACCGACGAGTACCTCACCTTCGACGGCGCGAACCAGCAGCTCGCCTCCTCCGACTCGGATAAGACCCTAGGCGTCGACGATGCGGTCCGGGTTCGAGTCGTCACCAAGAGCATCGACGAGCGGAATCCGCGCGACTCGAAGATTGGGCTCACCGCGAAACAGCCGGGGCTCGGCAAGCACGACTGGCTCGAAAGTGACCGGCGTCGGAGAGCGGAGTCCGGCGCGACCCCGGAGGACGACTGATGGCGGAGGACCGACTCGCCTGCCGAGAGTGTCACTACGTGAACGACCCGGACGCCCAGACGTGTGAGAGCTGTGGCTCCTCGTCGTTGACGGAAGACTGGGCTGGCTACGTCATCATCACGAAGCCCGAAGAGAGCCAGATTGCCGAGGAGATGAACGTCTCGACGCCCGGATCCTACGCGCTGAAGGTCCGGTAAGGGGGCCACAGCGATGCTGGTGCTCCCCGACTCCTTGCGGGACGCGTTCAAAGACCCCATGGGGCCGGTGACGACCGACACCGACGCGCTGATAGCGGCGGCTGCGGAGACGCGCGAGGAGTACGGTGCGCCGACCGCTCCGATCGTCGCGGTCGGTGACGTGGTCACCTACCACCTCCGAGCGGCCGGAGAGATTCCCGATGTCGCGTTCGTCGACGGAAAGACCGAACGCGAGGCGGTCACGACGACGATTGCGAACGCGCTCGACGACGCCGAGGAGCGTCGGATCGCCGTCGAGAACCCAGCGGCGACACTCACCGAAGAACTGTTGGAGGCGTTGGCTGCGGCGCTGGGCGACCCGAGCCCGGTAGTGATCGAGGTCGATGGCGAGGAAGACCTCGCCGCGTTGCCAGCGATCATCGCAACGCCGGTCGGAGGGACCGTCGTCTATGGTCAACCCGGTGAGGGGATGGTCCACGTTGCGGTGACACCCGAGTCGCGGGCGGCGGCCCGCGCTCTCTTCGACGAACTCGACGGCGACGTTACTGCCGCGTACGAACGACTCCAGATCGGCGACGCAGGCGGCTGCTGAAGACGTCCCGTCCCTGGGTTCGTGGACGGGGCGTGTCGTGCAGGAGAAATAACCGGACGAGAGTCAGACGTGAGTCTGTTCAGGTCCCGAACAGCCGATTCAACACGAGCCGTTGGACGACTCCCGCGCGCTGTTCGTCGGCCGGTTGGACCATCACAGCGGTGCAGTCAACCCGGTCGACCACCTCGTCACCGGGACGACCGAACAGGTCGCCGAGGAGCCCACGGCTCTCGACGGAGGTGACGAGCAGGTCAGCAGGCTCGGCGAAGCGGACGATTCCGTCGACAGGGTCGTCGGTTTCGAGCACACGGGATTCGACCGGAACGGTACAGATCCGGGTAAGCTCGCGGTGGTAATCCTCAACCGCCTCCCGTCGACTCTCGGGTGCGTCCGCCGGGATCGGCTGGATCAGGGTCAGGCTCGCCCCCGTCTCCTCGGCGAGCGCGTCGGCGATGAGGAGCTTGAGCGGGTCGTACGCGCCGCGCTGGGTGACGACCGCGATCTCGTCTGCGCCGTCGAAGTCACGATCCTCGATGACGGCCGCGCCGCAGGGCACCTCACGGAGGATCTTGGTTGTCTCCCCGCCGACAAGTCGGCGGTGGAACTCTTCGGATCGGCGTTCGAGGAGGACGAGATCGTGACTCTCGTGAGCGGCGTACTCCGCGACCGACTCCGGAACGGTTTCCGTCCGAACGACGTGCCGGCGGAGTCGACCCCGGTCGGGGTCATCTGGGCGAAGGGGTTCGAGTGGAAGGTCAACGTCGGCCTCATCGGCACCGTCGCCACCGGATCCCGCCGGAACGGACTCGGCGTCCCGATCGGTCGTCTCGTCGATCTCGATCGCGCCGTCCCCACGAGGCTGATCGGTGAACCACGACGGTGGGTCGCCGTCCTCCGCTGACCAGTCGTAGAACGACGACTCGTCGGGTTCGACCCGGTCGGTGTGAGCGGTGAACACGCGGTGTGGGTGCGACTCGAACCGAACCAGATCGACGGTGCCCCCGCGGAGGCGGGAGACGTCGAGGCCGATCCGGGTCATGTCGCGGGCGGCGGCGTCACTCGTGCCTTCGGTCACGGCGACGAGGACATCAGCCGGGTTTGCCCGGTCGAACAGCTCGCGGGTGCGGTCGACCGCACGCTCTGCGACGCCACGTCTCACAGCGTCGCGAGCCGCCCCCTCACGCTCTACTCGGCTACGCGCGTACACGAAGTACCAGACCGCAGCGAGACCTGCGATCCCGAGCGCGCCGAGCGCGGGGACGAGACCGAGCTGGAAGAGCACGTAGCTCCCGCCGATGATCCCGAACAGCTGGAGCCACGGGTACAGTGGCGCACGAAACGCGGGCTGGTAGTCGTCGACGGCACCCTCACGGAACCCGACGAGTGCGATGTTCAGGAGAATGAACACGAGAATCTGGAACGCGCTACCGAAAGAGGCGACCGCCTGGATCGGGAAGACAGCGACGAGGAACATCAACACGAGTCCGGTCAACGCGACCGCGTTCGCCGGCGTCCCGAATCGGTCGCTCACTTCCTCTAAGGACGAGGGGAACACGCCGTCTCTGGCCATCGCGAGCGGGAACCGAGAGGCGGCGAGGATCCCGGCGTTCGCCGTGGACGCGAGCGCCATGATCGCCGCGATCACGATAGCAATGGCGCCGATCCCCCCGAGCACCTCGTCCGCGACGAGCGCGATGATCGCGCCCTCGCCGTCAGACTGCAGCTGACCCGCCTCGATGGCGGCTGGAATGTCGAGGACACCGACCGTGATGTACACGACCGCCGCGTACAGCCCCGCCACGATAGCGAGCGCGCCCACCATCGCGAGCGGGAGGTTGCGTCCGGGATTTTTTACCTCTTCGGCGACCGCAGGAACCTTCGTTACGCCGGCGTACGAGATGAATACGACGGCTGTCGCCGCGAGGAGCCCCTCTGTTCCTGGGTCGAAGGCTCCCGCAGTCCCCGCCGGTTGAATCTCGGGAACCCCTGAAACGATGAGCCACGCGAGCGCGCCGAAGAGAACTGCGACGATGCCGAACTGCAGTTTGCCGGACCCTTCGGCGCTCACGAGGTTGACGACGGTGAAGAACAGCGCGAGCCCGACGGCGAGGTACGTGATCAGTTCGGCGAGCGATGGCTCGACGTACACCAGATACGGAACGCCACCGACGAGCGCGAGCGCACTCTTCAGCGACAGCATGATCCACGTCCCGACGCCCGCGATGGTGCCGAGTAAGGGCCCCATCCCGCGCTCGACGAACAGGTACGGGCCGCCGTCTTCCGGCATCGCCGTCGCCATCTCGGCGGCCGACAGCGCCGCGGGTAAGACGAGGATCGCGGCGATGAGGAACGCAAGCACCGCGGCGGAGCCGGCGTACACGTACGCGATACCCGGGAGGATGAAGATTCCCGATCCGACCATCGCACCGACCGCGATGGCGGTCGTCTCCGCCAACCCGAGATCGCGTTTCAGCCCGGATGGCATAGGCGTTTGAATCGACGGACGAGTTCGTGTTCGCTGCCGGCCGTCGAATACGCCGGAGACGGTAGACCGAGAACGTGACTGTCAGCGGACAACAGATCTCCGATTCGACCGATCTCTGGGTCGTGGTGTAACATCGATTCACCGTATGAATTCGAGGAGCCTTAGCCCGAAGTCTAACCAGTATGGGTTCGACCGGATCGGCCGGGGGTCACTCTGCCGACAGCGAGAGAGCGAATACGACAACGGCCGAGATGATCGCCATGACACTCGTCACGAGCGGGGAAACCGGAACCGACCCGAACGTGAGATACGGATCGACGCCGATATCGGCGAACCACGCGGTTCGTTCGACTCCCGTATGCCCGATTGCGAGAATGCCGACGCCGGTCGTAACCCCCAAGAAACCGGTGATGAACGCGATTCCGGAGAATGCGTCCTCCAGCCCGATCAGCGTCCAGACACGTGATTCGTCAGGGTCTCTGTGAGCCACTCTCGCGAGGACCCCTAGGCCAACTCCGGCGAACGCGAGACACAGGACGCCGAAGGAGGCGACCGCCGCCGCACCGAGCGGCGTTCGAATCGGATCCCCCGTGAACTGTGCGGAAACGATCGGCTCCGGGAGGGTGAACACGATCGGCGCCGCAAGCGCGGGCAGCAACAGGAGGTAGCCACACCAGCGCGCCTTCCGGGCCGCCGACACCGGCACCATGAGGTGTTTCGCCCGCATCAGCTCGTATCGCGAGCGCTCTCCCGGTTCGACGAACCGGTCTTCGTTCTCGGTCATTCAATAACGTATCCGGGTTGGAGGAACCTAAACCCTGCACCGAGCACCGAGCGGCACGAGGCGACGAAGACGGATCGGGTGCGTGCCGCCGTTCGGCGGGGAGTTCGAGCACCACACGGTGGCCGCTTCGAAATCCTTTTACAGCGTTCGGCGGGTAGTACACCTAACTGAACTATGGACGTCGATATCATCTCCGAAGAGGAGAATCCGATGCTGCACCGAACGGACATTCGATTCGAGACGACCCACGAAGATGCGACGCCCTCTCGTCTCTCGGTCCGCGACTCTCTCGCCGCCAAACTGGACAAGGCCTCCGAAGAGGTCGTCGTCCACGAACTGAACACGAAGTTCGGGATGCGAAAGACGGTCGGCTACGCGAAGGTGTACGAGACCGCAGCGCACGCGCTCGATGTCGAGCAGGACCACATGCTAGAGCGGAACAAGATCGGCGGAGAGGACGGCGCAGAAGAGGCCTGAGACGCGCCGGATGCGCGTCCTCGGT
Organism: Halorubrum sp.; assembly: GCA_040405695.1. GTDB lineage: Archaea > Halobacteriota > Halobacteria > Halobacteriales > Haloferacaceae > Halorubrum. The sequence continues at coordinate 7,284 of JARVCL010000175.1, forward strand.
ATCGAAGGAACGGCCTGGTGTGCGAGTGCCGCCCTCCACGACACCGAGACAGACACCACTCGTATCGAATCGAACCCGTATGAACCAGACAGTGGTGGCATTCATCCGCGCGAGGCCGCCGAACACATGTCGGACGCGATTCCCGGCGTCGTGGCGTCGGTGCTGGAGGGTGACGGGACGACAGTAGGAGGTTCGGCCGAATCGAGTGGGGAGACACGCGTCCAGTCGAAACAGGGGGGTCCTGCGATCGACGCCGTCGCGTTCTCTCGTGGACCAGGACTCGGACCGTGTCTCCGCGTCGTCGGCACCGCGGCGCGTGCGCTCGCCGGGCGACTCGACGTCCCGCTCGTGGGCGTCAACCACATGGTAGCACATCTCGAAGTCGGTCGGCACCAGTCGGGATTCGAGAATCCGGTCTGTCTGAACGCGTCGGGCGCGAACGCACACCTGCTCGGCTACCACGACGGTCGGTATCGAGTCCTCGGAGAGACGATGGACGCTGGGGTCGGCAACGCGATAGACAAGTTCACCCGACACGTCGGATGGAGCCACCCCGGCGGGCCGAAGGTCGAAAAAGCGGCGGCGGAGGCTGCTCGGAACGGAGACGACGCGGAGCTCCTCGATCTACCGTACGTCGTCAAGGGAATGGACTTCTCGTTTTCGGGGATCAGCTCCGCCGCCAACGATGCGTACGACGACGGCGAACCCGTCGAAGAGATCTGTTTCGCCCTACAAGAGCACGTGTTCGGAATGCTCACGGAGGTGTCCGAGCGGGCGCTATCGCTGACGGGTGCCGACGAGCTCGTGTTGGGCGGCGGGGTCGGACAGAACGACCGGCTCCGAGAGATGCTCGAGACGATGTGTGCCTCACGAGGAGCCCAGTTCTACGCGCCAGAGCCGGCGTTCCTCCGTGACAACGCCGGGATGATCGCAATTCTGGGGGCGAAAATGGCTGCTGCCGGCGACACACTTCCGATCGCCGAGTCGAGGATCGATCCGAACTTTCGACCGGATCAGGTGCCGGTGACGTGGCGGACGGACGCACGGTCGGTCGTTCACGACGGGACGAGAGACCACGTCGACCGGCGCGGCGCGGAGGCAACCGTTGAGGTCGTTTCGGGGCCGGTGGTAGATGTCCGGACGAGCAGTTCAAGCCGCACCAGTGGTCGCGACGCGGCAGTCGACGTCGACGAGGGGGCGAACGGGGATCGGTACGTCGTTAAACGGCGAGTTCCGAAACGGTACCGACATCGCGAACTCGACCGATCGATCCGCCGGGACCGGACCGTCACAGAGGCTCGGTTGACGAGTCATGCGAGACGAGCAGGTGTTCCGACGCCACTCGTCTACGACGTGGACCTCCCGACGGCGACGTTAACCCTCCAGCACGTCGGCGACCGCGACCTCGCGGCCGACATCACGGCTGCGAACGCCGCTACAGAGGAGTCAGTCGAGTCCAGAGCACCCGACACCGTGGCATCGATGACCAGAGCGGTCGGTGAACAGCTCGCACGGCTCCACGACGCTGGGATGGTTCACGGTGATCCGACGACGCGGAACGTGCGGGTCGACCCGTGCCGGGAGGATGCGGAGCCGCGAGCAATACTCATCGACTTCGGCCTCGGATACCACACCGGTCACGTAGAGGATCACGCGATGGATCTCCACGTGTTCGAGGGGTCGGTAACCGCGACCGCAGCCGATCCAGACCCCCTCATCGAGGCGTTCGAATCGGGATACCGGGCCGTCGGAGACCGGACAGTACTCGATCGGTTGCGGGCGGTTCGGGACCGCGGCCGATACCGATGACCGGTTCTGGATCGTGAAAGCTCGTGAGTGGTCGGACGTTCACTGGATGATCGTCGGTTCCCCGTCGTGGGCGGCGGCACGATTTATATCCCCGGCGTGCGACCAGTCGGGTATGGACGAAATGGACGAGAAACCCTCGTCGGGTGAGATACTTGGGATCCCGTACAACTTCGAACGACCGAGCCTTGGCCGGCTCCTCTCCTCGTACTGGCAACCGGGCAAGGGGATGCTCGTCGAGAAGCCGTTCGGGATCGGCTACACGCTGAACCTCGCCAACTGGCGCTCGTGGGTCGTACTCGCAGTCGCCGGCGGACTGTACTATCAGCAGGCGAGTTCCGGGGCTGGAACCAGCGGCGGTGAGAGCGAGAACGCTGACGCCGACGATGGTCCGGTCGAAGTGATCGTCGACGACGACGACTGATCGTGGGCGGGTGACCGGTATCAGGTAGTTCGACGGCTGACCGGTGTCAACTGGCCACCCTGTCACCCGGTCGGTCGAAGCGGAGCGTGGTCGTCGTCGACGATTTTTTCTCGACCACGTACCCAGAGACTTATCACCGGAAGCCGCCAAACTCGCCACGATGGACCCTGAGGATCGGTCGACGTCTGACGACGACGATTCGACCGAGGCGGGTGATCCGACCGATACGGCAGATGTTGTCGAGACGGACGATCTGAGCGATACAACAGCTGGTGTTGAGACAGACGATACGATGACGGAGAGCGAGTCGGCTCCCGACAGGAGCGAGCACGGTGACAGCCCGTCTGCCGACCGCTCCACGGCGACTGGGGACGGATCGGTGACCGAGCCGAGTGACGTAGGTGACCCGACCTGCGAGTCAGGGGTGGCAGACACGGCTGGAGACGACGATGATCAGCACGGAGACGAATCTCTAGCAGATGACAGAGCCGACCCCGAGCGAGAAGCGGCTTCGAGCGAGACGAGAGTCAGGCCGGATCTGGATGACTCGACCGCCTCCAGAGTCGGTGGCCGATCGCCCGGCGAAGACACGAACAAGAGCGGCGTACGGCCTCCAGAAACAGATCCAGCCGACGAGCCAGTGGGGATCCTCCATCGGTTCCGCACCGACATGGAGGGCCCGCTCATGTGGATTCGAGAGATGCTCTCCAGCGTCGCGATCGTCCTGCTGATCGGACTGCTTCTCTTCGGGCTCAGCGGAGTGTGGCCACCCATGGTGGCAGTTGAGTCCGGCAGCATGGAGCCGAACATGGACGTTGGAGACTTAGTGTTCGTCACCGAGCCAGGACGGTTCGCGCCGGACGCCGCCAACAACGACATCGGCGTCGTGACCCACGAGGTTGGAGCAGAAGTGGGCTACCAGAGTTTCAACGAGTACGGATCAGTCGTCATCTTCCAACCACCCGGCAGGCAAGCCTCTCCGATAATCCACCGCGCGATGTTTCACGTCGAAGAGGGTGAAGACTGGCACGATCGGGCAGACCCGGCGTACCACGACGCTGACGACTGCGACGAACTGAGACACTGTCCCGCACCACGAGACGGGTTCATTACGCTCGGCGACAACAACCGGCAGTACGATCAGGCGAACGGACTCACAGAGCCCGTCGCCGAGGAGTGGGTGACCGGGGTCGCTCGGCTACGAATCCCGTATCTCGGGTACGTGCGGTTGATCGCGACCGGGCAGGTCGAGGTCGGTGACCTGCTGTCGACGGCGTCGATCGAACCGGGCGAAGCGCTCCCGACCGCGTCGGTGTCCACCCCGTCTCAGCCGATGGATAGACGAGAGTCGGAGTTGGATGCTGATCGGGAGCGACACCCGTTAGACGTGAATCGCGTCGTGCCGGTCGCACGTGCGCAGTTCTGAGAAGTGAGTGTCGCTTCGACCGAGAGGTGAGGTCGTGTTTCAACTCGAACGAACGAGACGCGAAAGCGGACGGGGATCCCCTTCGAAGGCAGAATATGGGTAGAACCGCCAGCAGCGATCAGACCGTGGCAGATCGACTCTCGCTCTATTAGTTGTCGAACCGTGCCTGGACGAACGGCTGGGCGTTCTCGATGTCACCAAGACGGGAGTCAGAGAGCAGGACCGCCTCCGTCTCTTCGACGGGGACCGAGAGACCCATCTCCTTCGTGCGGCCGTATCGCCCCTTCGAGACGACGACAGCGTTGACGATACCCAGCATATCGAGTTCGCTGATGAGGTCCGTCACGCGGCGCTGCGTGAGCACGTCGGCGTCGATCTCCTCACAGAGTCGCTTGTAGATGTTGAACACTTCGCCGGTGTTGATGTTGTGAACTCCGTTCTTTTCGAGGAGAATGACCGCAAATAGGACGATCTTGCTCTGTGTTGGGAGGGTTCGAACCACCTCGACGACACGGTCGAGTTCGATCTTGTCTTGCGCCTGACGCACGTGCTCTTCTGCAACGATCTCTGCTTGAGAGCGCTCTGCGAGTTCTCCGGCGGTCCGGAGGAGGTCGAGCGCACGACGGGCGTCGCCGTGTTCTTGTGCGGCGAACGCAGCACAGAGCGGAATCACGTCGTCGGTGAGTGCGTCGGTTTTGAACGCGATGTCTGCACGGTGTTGAAGAATATCGCGGAGCTGGTTCGCGTCGTACGGTGGAAAGACGATCTCCTCCTCACCGAGGCTCGATTTGACCCGGGGATCGAGGAAATCGGTGAACTTCAGATCGTTCGAGATCCCCATGATAGAGATCCGAGAGTTGTCGAGCTCGGAGTTCATCCGAGAGAGGTTGTACAGCGTGTCATCGCCGCTCTTCTCGACGAGCTTGTCGATCTCGTCGAGCATGATTACGACGACGCGTTCGTGGTAATCCACCGCGTCGAAGAAGGTGGTGTAGACGCGGTCCGTTGGCCACCCCGTCATCGGCACCTCTTCCATTCCGTCCGCATCGTCTCGCAGACGATCTATTCGGGCCTCGACCTCTCCGATCGTCGCGAACTCGGTGGATTCGAGTGCAGCAGGATCGTCGCTGGCGGCCGACTCAAGCCGTTGGCACCGTTCGATCCGCTCCTCGATTACCGCCTGATTCTTCTCGATGAACGTGTTCGCGAGTTGTGCGAGAACACGATACTGCGTGTCTGTTACCTCACAGTTGATGTATTCTACCTCACAGGGAACGTCGTACTTCTGGGACGTCGACTCGAGTTCCTGAGAGACGAACTTCGCAGAGGCGGTCTTTCCCGTTCCGGTCTTTCCATAGATGAGGATGTTCGAAGGGGTTTCACCACGGAGTGCAGAAACGAGAATCGTCGCCATCCGGTTGATCTGGTCGTTGCGGTGTGGGAGTTCGTGAGGGGTGTACGAGGGACGGAGTACCTCTTTGTTCTCGAAGATCGGTTCGCCGGAGAGGAGGTCGTCGAACAGACCTTGATTGTCGCCGTCGTCGTCCAGAACGACGCCGTCGAGGTCGACATCTGTCGACGAGCGGTCGCGGCCGCCGCCGTCGAGGTCTGCAGTGTTGGTGGACGACGAGATGTCGTCGGAATGAGCGGAGGTGTCGACAGACGGAGTCTTCTTTGCGGTGGATGCCTCCTCGGAAGCAGCACTCTCGGGAACGTGCGTGTCGGTGAGGGAAGTCGGCCCGGAACTCGAACTGGAATCGGAGTCGGAACCACTCCCAGAATCGTCGGTCGTCTGAGAACCAGTAATACCGTCGGTTTCTCCGTCGTTGACGGTAGCTTCGTCTCTGTTCGTCTCTGCTCGTTCGCCCGGTGTATGTTCCTCTTCGCCCATGTAGTACCCCTCTGTTTCAGGTGGAGATAGCCTTCCGTTTATCCGAGATCAGCCGAGTGAGGCCTTTTATATCGGTATGAGCACGCCCTGGATGGTCGGGTGCGTCCACTTGATGCAGTCGAAGCACACGAAGAGGGGCTACTAAAGTGTTCCTTTCCGGACTTGATATGAGGGGATCTATCTGATAGTGAAATCGGTCGGTGAACGCCTTCAAAATCGCTATTTTGGCCGTTTCGGGGTGGAGAGTGAAAGTGAAATCACGCGTGCAGCGGTAGTCGGCGACGGAGACAACAACGGTGGGTATGGCGGATACGGGTGACGATGGGCACACGTGACGATTGGACACGAACGACGGTTGACACAGGTGATGATGGACACGGGCGGCGATGAACACAAGCAACAACAGATACGAGAAACCGACACAGAGAGACCGACACAGAGACGAAAATAGAGGGAGAAGTGACCACTGGCTGAGGAGTGTGCCAACTCAGTTTGGCGTGTGGTCCACGATGGGGCGTCAGCTGGTCTGGTACTGTGACGGTCGGCCTTCCGTGGGGACGATATCTGCGTGCATCTGTCCGCGTGGATCTGTCTGTTTCAGTCGGCAGGTTCGTCGCCTCCTCAGTTTCAGCTAGATTGCCGCAGGTCCAACCCCCCCACCCCTTCGTTTCGTGTGGAACACTTCTATCAGAGGGGGAGGGAAGAGGGAATCACATACGGAAAGTTTTATTATATATCCGGTAGAACAGTACCCTCGACAATCCCCAAAACTTTATATTATATACTCAGTGATTAAATTTAGCACCAGATCGGGTATTGATACCTCTGGTTCGATATATACAGAACACCCTCGTCAATCCACACGGCACCATCCCCGTCTCCACACGAAACGAAGGGGTGGGGGAGGGAACAAATCGACAACCGAGCCGGGCCGACAGCATTACCGGCACGTTGACTGCGCCAAAATTGATGGCGTCCATCGACACGTTGACGGCTTCGTGACCGTACCTACCTCTTGAAGTACATCTGCCTCAACACGATCGTGTCTGCTGCTGTCACCGTGGTCTTTCTGTCACTGTCGACAACCCGACGGTGTCGACCGTTACAGGTGACCTGTTGCTGTCCCATGTGTGGCTTCACGTCACTACCCGGTTTCTGCCTCACACACCACTCGGATCGCCGAAACACGTCTGACGCAGTTCTTAAGTGAGAGGGGCGTGGAGTCTCAGATATACCCGCACGCGCCCGAAACGAAATCGTGAGACGACAGACGGGGCGTCTGGGAGAACACCACAGTGGTGGAGGTCAGGATGGGACTGCTAACGAATCTCAAAGACAGCATATCACGGGTCACCGACGGACTGTTCACGGATTCCGAGCCGAAACGAATCGGAATCTATGGACCACCGAACGCCGGGAAGACGACCCTCGCGAACCGCATCGCACGCGACTGGACCGGCGACGCCGTCGGCCCGGAGAGTCACATTCCACACGAAACGAGGCGAGCGCGTCGCAAGGAGAACGTCGAGATCGAACGGAACGGCCGAAAGGTCACGATCGACATCGTCGACACACCGGGTGTCACGACGAAGGTCGACTACAAAGAGTTCCTCGATCACGACATGGAAAAAGAAGACGCGGTGCGGCGCTCGAGAGAGGCGACTGAAGGGGTCGCGGAGGCGATGCACTGGCTCCGTGAGGATGTCGATGGAGTCATCTACGTGCTCGACTCGACGACCGACCCGTTCACTCAAGTGAACACGATGCTCATCGGGATCATCGAGTCGCAGGACCTCCCGGCGTTGATCCTCGCCAACAAGACCGACCTTCCAGGGGCGGACGTCCAGCAGATCGCGAACGCGTTTCCACAGCACGAAACCGTCCCGCTATCGGCGCTCGAAGGCGACAACATGGACGAAGTGTACACGAAGATCGCGGAGTACTTCGGATAATGCCGGGGGCGACGACAGACGTCGACGGAAACGACGACGACGGCGTTCGAATCGACATGATAAGCGGCGCTCGAATGGAGGGGCTCACGAGCATGGAGAAGATCCGCCTCATCCTCGACGGTGTTCGTGACGGCAACATCGTCATTCTCGAAGAAGGGCTCTCTCCCGACGAGGAGTCGAAGCTCATCGAAGTTACGATGACAGAGATAAGCCCGGACGACTTCACTGGTATCGAGATCGAAACCTATCCGAACCCGGACGCGAACAACCAGAGCTTCTTGGACAAACTGATGGGGCGAGAGTCCACGCAGAAGCTGACCGTCATCGGTCCGGCCAACCGAATTCAGACCCTACACAAAGACGAGAACCTCATAAGCACGCTCGTCTCCCGGAAGTAACTCACAATGCCACACCAGTGTATCGAGTGCGGCCGGACGTTCCCCGACGGCTCGAAGGAGATGCTCTCCGGTTGTCCAGACTGTGGGGGAAACAAGTTTCAGTTCCAACCTCGGAAGAACCGATCGGAATCGACCGAAAACACCCAAAAGTCACCCGCCGATCCGGCGGCTGACGGCCCATCGGCGACCGGGGAAGACGAATCTCTAGCCCACCCGACTGCCACCGAACCGACGAGCAAGACAGATCCCACAGAAAGCGGTGAGACGATCGACTCCGGGTCCGATTCTGACCTCGATACCACCGAGCACACGGATCCAGCGCTGGAAGCGGGATCCGAGCGTGTGAACGCCAGCGGAACGGAGCAACCAGAGAACACCGGAATGGAGCAGTCGGAGGACGCTGGAACGGAGCGACCGGAGGATGTCGGAACAGAGCAACTGGAGGACGCTGGAACGGAGAACACCGCACAGGCGAGCGCTCGCTCGGATGTCGTCTCTCCCGACGAACTCGACCGCGCGAGTCAGACTCCACCCCCTACGGACGCTCCAGCCACCGGCGTGTCGACCGACTCACGCCCAGATGTCGACGAGCTTCGTCACGAACTCAACGAGCAGTTCGAGAGCATTCGAATCGTGAGTCCAGGTCAGTACGAACTGAATTTGATGGAGCTGTACGACCGACAGGAGTACATCATCTCACTGCAGGAAGACGGGCGGTACGTCATCGAGATGCCGGACGCCTGGGGCGTTTCAGACGAGTAAGCGATCCCCAAATCGGGTGCTTACCCCGGAGTCAGGCGGTGACCGGTGTGCGATTGGACACAGTTATCCGCGAGCCTCTGCTATGAGGGCCCATGCTTGATGCTCACCATGCACCGTCGAGCGCGAACGGGCGGCTCGACTCTCACCGCTCTGCGGCCGACTCCCACTGCTCTGCGGCCGACTCCCACCGCTCTGCGGCCGACTCCCACCGCTCTGTGGGTGGTCTCTCATCACATCCGGCCCGACCGCGATCGTCGATCACACTCTCACGTGCTGGAGCACCGTCTGATCGGTACGTTTCAACGAGAATAGCCGAGTCTGCCTGCCGTCCCAGCTCGGACGACTCTCACCTCGCTCCGGAGGGAGTATGCGCGTAGTCGCGAAGTTCGGCGGAACGAGCCTCGGAAGCGGAGATCGGGTCGAACGAGCCGCGGACTCGGTCGCGAACGCGGTCGACGCCGGTCACGAGATAGCGGTTGTCGCCAGCGCCATGGGGTCGACGACGGACGAACTCCTCGAAGACATCACCTTCGAGACGAACGACGAGGACCGCGCCGAGATCGTCTCGATGGGTGAACGCACGAGCGTCCGGATGCTCAAGGCGGCGCTCGCGGTTCGGGACGTTGAGGCGGTGTTCCTCGAACCCGGCCACCCCGACTGGCCGATCGTCACCAACGACCTCGGCGAGGTCGATGTCGACGAGACGCGTCGCCGTGCGGCGCTGCTCGCCGAGCGCCTCGACGGTGTCGTCCCAATCATCACCGGATTTCTCGCAGAGGATTACGACGGCAACGTCACCACGCTCGGTCGCGGCGGGTCGGACACGACCGCCGTGATGCTCGGCAACTACATGGAGGCCGACGAGGTGGTAATCGTCACCGACGTCGAAGGGGTGATGACCGGTGATCCTCGCGTGGTCGAAGGCGCCCGAAACGTCGGACGAATCACTGTCGACGAGCTCAGGAACCTCTCCTTCCGTGGGGCGGAGGTCGTCGCCCCCTCGGCGCTCTCGTACAAACGAGAGAACCTCGCGGTCCGTGTGGTTCACTACCAGCACGGCGACCTCCTTCGAGGTGGAACCCGGATCGAGGGCCAGTTCGAGAGCCTCATCGACATGCGTGAGACGCCGCTCGCCTGCCTCACGGTCGCGGGACGGGCGATCAGGAACCGACCTGGAATCCTCGCCGAACTCGCCGACCGGCTCAGAGAGGACGAGGTCAACATCGACGCAGTCGCGTCTGGAATGGACTCGGTCACGTTCTACGTCGATGTCGACGTGGCCGAACGTGCGGAGGCGCTTCTTCACGAGGCGGTCGTCGCCGACGAAGCCCTCTCGTCGGTCACCGTCGCAGACCCGATTGCCGTCATCCGGGTTACCGGTGGGGAACTCCCCAACCAGTCTGGTGTGATTCAGGACATCATCGCGCCGCTCGCGGACTCGGGTATCAACATCATCGATCTCATCACCAGCGCCACCTCCGTCGCAGTGTTCGTCGGGTGGGACGACCGTGAACAGGCGTTAGAGATCGTCCAGCAGCGATTCGACTGAGTACACGTCTAGGACAACGGCGACCGATCCCCCTCGGATATCAGTCCCCGATCTCTAGGCGGAACCGTGTGGTCTCTCGTCCGTCGAACCGCGGGCCACGCCCGACCGCCTCGAAGCCAGCGTCCTCTACCGCTTTGATTCGGTCTCGCTCCCCGTCTGGAACGATGGCTTCGACGTTCATCCCCTCCCGTTTAGCGAACCGCCGTGGCTCCTCGAGCAGTCGACGAACCGCCGACGCCTTCCCGTCGAAGTCGGTGATGTGTACCGTTCCCGACCGAACGTCGAACGCGACGAACCCCACGAGGTCGTCTCCGGATTCCCCGTCGTCGATCGACCTCGTTTCCGGTTCGTTTCCGTTCGTGCCCACCGGTTCGGAACCGCCGACGGCGACCCGAACCGAGCGTTCGTGAACGAGGTTACGAACGACATCACGGGGGCGACCGGTCAGCTCCGCAAGCGCGGCTGCGTCCGATTCGAGGGCGTCACGGATACGCATACCACAGCTATTTTCTCTGTACTGATAAACCCGCGTCACGGCTCTTCCCGTGGCGCGCTCTCCCAGCCAAACGGCGACCGAATGAGTTTAACAGGTCGATGCGTACTCGTATCGTATGAGCAGACCAACCAAGATCGTTCTCGGAACGATCGGCGCATCGGCCGCCCTGTCGGTTCTCATCATCCTTTCGTACGTGTTTGGTATCCTGGGCTGATGTTCTCGACCCGCGATCTAGACGACGATATCGCCGGAGTTCGCGCCCAGTACGCCCCGGACTCTCCGGTGATCGATGTCGCGTCGGACTTCGAGACGCTTCCACCTGCAGCCGCAGAAGACCTAGGGCTCTTTGTCGACGGCTTGGCCCCCGCTTCACACCCTGCCGAGTGGCTTCCAGATACGGTTCCGAACCATCTGCGCGCGTATGCGGGCCCGACATTTACGATCGGTCTCCCCGGCGCTGGGACCGTCGTGCGGACGACACAGACGGTGCCCCCCGCGGTGTTAGTAAAACGACGAGCCGAAGGGACTCCTACGGACTTTCTCGCGTTCCTCATCGCGGACCGACTGGTGCAGATCGGCATCGACCCGTCGCCGGACTCGATTCCGCCCGCAGCCTCTCCGTCGTCGGACCACTCGTTCACAGGCGGTTCTTCGACTGACACGCAGGGGACCTCTACAGATGTTCCCGAAACGTTTCTGGCCTTCTTCGGACCGCTCTATCCGGAGCTCGACGCGGCTATTCGCCGCCCAGACCCCGAAACCGGAGAGTCACGCACCGGATTCAGCCCGAGCGACGTGTATCAGGTCGCTGCCGCGCTGTTCGACGCGTGGCTCGGTCTTCACACTCGGGACGCGTTCGCCTCGTGGGAGACGGAACACCCCAGGCTGTTCGACGCGTGGGTCGACGCCGGTGAGCGTCTCGAGGGGCGACTCCCCGAACTCGCAGGAGAGGTCGCTCGCGGGGAGACCTCGTTTCCGGCCGCGACGGAGTACGCCTGTTCGACGGTCAGACACGCCCTTGATCTCCCTGCCCCGTTCGCGGCACTGGATACGGCGGCGTACCGTGACCGTGGTGCGCCGTACGCGGTGACGTGGGCGGAGAAGACGTTCGAGTCACTGGTCGACGTCGATTGACAGGAGCCCGGTGTGTTACATCTCGACGCTGACGTTCCCCGCTTCGTCGAGTTCGATGACGCCGCCGAACAGTTCTCGGAACCGATCGAGTGTCGCAACTTCGTGGACCTCCTCGGAGAGGTGGAAGATCCCGACCGCGTCGTGCTCTTTCAGCAGATCGAGTATCTCCACGGTCGCCTCGTACACTGCGTCGTCGTCGGCGTAGTACGCCATCTCCGTGAGCGAGTCGACAGAGACTCGGCGTTTCCCCTCGTTTTCCCGCAGGAAGCGTTCGACCCGATCGACCACCCCTTCGAGGTCGTCGGGCGCGGAGACGTAGTAGACATCGTCACTCGACCGCCGTGAGTAGCCTCGCTCGACGGAGAGTGTGTCGAGGATGGTCGCCTTTCGCTCGTCGACGTCGTAATACTCCAGTTTCTGTTCGACCTCACGGGCGGTCGTCCGTGTCGAGACGACGAGGAACGCGTCGGTGTCGGTTTTCAAGAAATCCGTATCGATCCGGTCGGTTTCACCGATGCTCGGGTGGACGAGGAGGAGCCCGGTGCCGCCGGGAATCGTTTCGGGTCCGTTCTCGACCGCGAGCGTATACTCCATACTCGTGACAGCCGCCGAATCGACTTAACGATGCGGGGCCAGCAGGCAGCGATCAGGCCGCGGTCGATCCGGTTTTGACCCCGCCGCTCCTCCCGTGTGGTATGAGCGTCAGAGCGGAGTTCGACGAGTGGGCGGCTTCGGGCAAAGACCGCGGCATGGAGGACCGACACTGGAACACCGCGAAACACGTTCTCTCGCGCATGCCAGTCGAGACGGGTGACGTCGTTCTCGACCTCGGCACCGGCTCGGGATACGCGCTCCGGGCACTCCGTGAACGTGACATCGAGCGGGGGTACGGTCTCGATGGCGCGCCAGAGATGGCACGCAACGCCCGCGGCTACACCGACGACGACGCGATTGGCTACCTCGTAGGTGATTTCGACACCCTCCCGTTCGCTGACGATACGTTCGACCACGTGTTCTCGATGGAGGCGTTCTACTACGCGGCAGACCCGAAGCATACGCTGTCGGAAATCGAGCGCGTGTTGACTCCCGGTGGAACGTTCTATTGTGCGGTGAATTACTTCGCCGAGAGCGAACACACACACGACTGGCAGGAAAACATCTCCGTGGAGATGACGCTATGGGACCGTTCGGCGTACCGCGAAGCGTTTCGCGATGCGGGACTTTACGTCGCCGAACAGGACGCGATCCCTGACCGAGAGACCGAGATTCCGCCGGCGGAAGCGTTTCCGACAGAGGAGTGGGAGAACCGCGAAGCGATGGTCGACCGCTACCGGACGTGGGGGACGCTCCTGACGGTCGGTGTCGCACCCTGAGCGACGGCACCGCTCTCGGTGACTTTCCATGAGCACGCTCAGATCGCGGTGACAAGATTTGCTCACTACCCATCACACTGCGCACTGCGAACAACTTCAGAGACAGCGTCGAAAAATCTGGTGTAGCGGCGGTCCACGGCGACACGCGCCGTGGCGGCGGTACAGACTCCCAGTCATCAGCATCACCCCATCTCTGAGCAGCCGGTCGGATACATGACCCTGATATCGGAGCCGATATCCTCTAGATGCGGGGACGCCCCGATCTGAACGATAATCGCTACACACTCGCGGTTGACGTTCGTGAACTCAGAACGTCGTGGCGTCCGCACGCGCCTGATCGTCGTGCCAGCTGTGGACGACGTACGAACCTGGCGTGGTCGGATACCCGTCGAACGGCGACGCGTCGAACCCTCCCTCGCCCTCCGGTGTTCCGTCGAGTTCGGTGGACTCCGTGTACTGTGTCTCGCCGTCGGTTCGTATCTCTACGGTGAGCACTCGTGATTCACTGGTGTAATTGACGCCGCTGAGCTCGACTAGCCGCGTCGGTGTCCCGGCGTCGCCTTCGAGACAGCCGGCGACTCCGGCCGTCGTGCTCACACCGAGCAACTGGAGGGCCTGCCGTTGTGTCGAACCCATTCGGCTGGGAACTCTCTTCACCCGCGTATATAAACCGTGATCTCTCTTCATCGATCAGTTAGGTCGTCGCTCTCACGACGGTCGAGTGTGGACGACTCTCTCACACCTCACGATCGGACACGGCAGAGCCACACCCGTCACGGCGTGTCGTCTCCTCTCGTGCAACCGAGGCCATTAAGAGGGAAACGCGGGAAACTCTATCCGATAATGCCCAGCGGAGAGTACGACCCCGATACCGCCGAGCCGCATTGGCAGCGGCAATGGGTCGACGAGGAGACGTACGCGTACCCAGACGAGCCCGTCGATCCGAACACCGCCTTCTCCATCGACACGCCCCCACCGACCGTCTCGGGGAGCCTCCACTGGGGCCACGTATACGGCTCGATCCTGCAGGACGTCGTCGCACGCTTCCACCGGATGCACGACAGCGAAGTGTTCTACCCGTTCGGCTACGACGACAACGGTATCGCCTCCGAGCGACTCGCGGAGCGTGAACTCGACATCCGTCACCAGGATTTCGAACGCCACGTGTTCCAAGAGAAGACTCGGCAGGTCTGCCAGCAGTACGAGGACGAGTTCACTGAAAAGATGCAGGGGGTCGGCCTCTCGATCGACTGGAACAACACTTATCGGACTATCTCCCCAGAGGTGCAGCGCGTCTCTCAGCTCTCGTTCGTCGATCTGTACGAACAGGGACGCGAGTACCGCCAGGAAGCCCCGGCGATCTGGTGTCCTGAGTGTGAGACCGCCATCTCACAGGTCGAAACGGAGGACGACGAACAGAAGTCTCACTTCCACGACATCGAGTTCGGCGTCGTGAGCGACGGCGCAGACCGCGAGGCGTTCACAATTTCGACGACTCGTCCCGAGCTTCTCCCCGCCTGTGTTGCCGTCTTCGTTCACCCCGACGACGACGAGAACGCCGACCTCGTCGGCGAAACCGCAGCGATACCTCTGTTCGGCCACGAAGTCCCGATCATCGCAGACGACCGCGTCGACATGGAGACCGGATCGGGAATCGTGATGTGTTGCACGTTCGGGGATCAGACCGACATCGAGTGGTACCAGGCACATGATCTTGACCTTCGAGTCGCCATCGACGAATCCGCCCACATGACTGCCGTCGCGGACGAGTACGAAGGACTTCACGCGTCGGAAGCCCGTGAGGCGATAGTCACGGATCTCGACGAGACCGGTGCTCTCCTCGACCGCTGGGAGATCTCACACACGGTCAACGTCCACGAACGGTGTGGCACAGGCGTCGAGTTCCTCGTCACCGAACAGTGGTACATCAAGGTGCTCGACAAGCGGGAGGAGTACCTTCAGGCCGGCCGCGACATGGAGTGGTTCCCCGACAAGATGTTCACCCGGTATGAACACTGGGTCGAAGGCCTCCAGTGGGACTGGCTCATCTCCCGACAGCGGTCTTCTGGAATTCCCTTCCCCGTCTGGTACTGTGACGACTGTGACAACGAAGTGCTCGCCGAAAAGACCGACCTTCCCGTCGACCCGCTCTCCGACGATCCGCCGGTCGATGCCTGTCCCGAGTGTGGAGGCGAGTCGTTCGTCCCCGAAGATGATGTCCTCGACACGTGGGCAACCTCCTCGCTGACACCGCTCATCAACGTCGGCTGGGACTGGGACGACGAGGCCGAGACGTTCACGATGGCACGACCGGAGATCTACCCGATGGACGTTCGGCCGCAGGGTCACGATATCATCTCGTTCTGGCTGTTCCACACGGTTATCAAGTGTTACGAACACACCGGAGAGGTGCCGTTCGAATCGACGATGATCAATGGGATGGTGCTCGACGAGAACCGCGAGAAGATGTCGAAGTCGAAGGGGAACATCGTCGCGCCCGACGAGGTGCTAGAGAAGTACCCCGTAGACGCGGCCCGCTACTGGGCTACTGGCTCCGCAATCGGCGACGACCTCCCGTATCAGGAGAAGGGACTCCGTGCCGGCGAGAAGCTCATCCGGAAGCTGTGGAACGCCTCCAAGCTCGTCGAGTCGCTCGCACCCGACCCATTCCCCGATGTTCCTGAAGACAGACTCCGTGAGATCGACCGGTGGCTGCTCGCGGAGCTGGATCGTGAAATCGAGACCCTGACCGACCGCCTCGCGAACCGCGAGTTCTCGAAGGCTCGAGACGGCATTCGAAGTTTCTTTTGGAACACGTTCTGTGACGATTACCTCGAGATCGCTAAACAGCGGGAGGACGAATCCGCGGCGTACACGCTCCGAACGGCTCACCGCCAGTTCCTGAAGACGTTCGCTCCCATCCTCGCGCACGTTACAGAGGAGCTGTGGCAGGACATGTACGCGTCTGACGTCGCCGACGCGCCGATGGCGCACGCCGACGGCGCCCGCGATTCGATACATCTCGCCGACTGGCCGGAACCAACCGAGATAGCGGCGGATCACGACGCCGGAACTGCAGCGATGAGCGTCGTCGGCGCGCTCCGCCGGTACAAAAGTGAGAACCAGTTGCCGCTGAACGCCGAACTTGACACGGTGGAGGTGTACGCGGACGTTCGCGGCTTCGAGACGGACATCACCGGTGTGATGCACGTGGACGATCTTCGAGTCCACCCTGACGGGGACGCGCCGGTCGAAACCGTCGTCACGGGAATCGACCTCGATTACGCGACTGTCGGACCGAAACACGGCAGCAAGGTCGGTGACATCGAGGCCGCACTCGCCAACGACGACTACGAGATAGACGGCGAAACCCTCCGTGTTGCCGGCGTGACGTTACAGCCAGACGAGTTCGACATCGAGGAGGCCCGTCAGTACACCGGTGATGGCGAACTGCTCGACGCCGACGGGGTCGCGGTTATCGTTGCGAACGACGACTGATTCGCCCCGACAGGCGCGGTTTACCCTTCGAGGTCCGCACCGACCGCTTCTTCAACCGTCTCGAAACCATCGCGATGGAGCAGGTCGAGAAGTCCTCGGTTGATCTCTCGCGCGATTGCGGGTCCCTCGTAGACCAGCCCGGTGTACAGCTGGACGACCGACGCGCCGGCCCGGATCTTCTCGTAAGCACCCACTGCGTCGGAGACTCCGCCCACGCCGACGACGGGAACGTCGGTCCGCTCGGCGACGAACCTGACCTGCTCGGTCGATCGATCTTCGATCGGCTTCCCAGATAGCCCGCCCCGCTCCGCTTGGTTCGGGCTCTTGAGGCTCTCGGCGCGCTCGGTCGTCGTGTTGGTCGCGATCACGCCGTCGAGACCGATCTCGTCGACCACTTCGAGCGCATCCTCGACGGCGCCTCTCGGAAGATCTGGCGAGAGCTTGACCAGCAAGGGGGCGGCCCCTGCGCCGGCGAGGGACTCCAGAATCTCCGCCAACGACTCACGGTTCTGGAGCTCGCGAAGACCGGGCGTGTTCGGACTCGACACGTTGACGACAAAATAATCCCCGCCGCCGGCGACCCGTTCGTAGGTGTACAAGTAGTCATCTGCCGCCTCTGATAGCGGCGTCGACTTCGACTTCCCGATGTTGATGCCGACCGGCACGTCGGGAGCTGGCATCTCTTTGAGACGCTCTCCTACGGCATCGGCACCCTCATTGTTGAATCCCATACGATTTATCAGCGCCTCGTCTTCACGGAGACGGAACAGGCGAGGTCGTGGGTTTCCCGGCTGCCGCTCTGCGGTTACCCCGCCGACCTCCACGTGGCCGAAGCCGAGCGCGGCGAGTGCTCGTGGCACCTCGGCGTTTTTGTCAAATCCTGCGGCAACGCCGACCGGATTCGGGAACTCCGTTTCGAACGCGCTCACCTTGAGTCGGTCGTCGTCGACCACGTATCGACTTTCGAGCAGACGCTCCGCAGGTGTTCCCTGTGCCACGCTCAACAGGCTGTGAGTGGCGTTGTGCGCGGTCTCCGGTGGTAGCGCGAACGCCGCTGGCTTCAACAGGTCGTAGACGCCCATCGATCGATCTCTCGTGACCGTTCACAATCAATCCGCCGACTCCGTATGGCTGTGAGGAATGACGAGACTCACCGCACCGATGATTCCCACCTCGTCGTGAATCAGAAATCGTGTTCGAGTTGCTCTGGGTCTGCGTCCGCTTTTTGAATGATGATCTTTCCGTCGCGGACGCGGACGAACACCTCGTCACCGATCTCCATTCCCGCTACCGCGAGTTCGTCCTCGTGGAGGTTCACGTGGACGTTGTGATACTCCCCGTCCTCGTCTTTGGCACCACTCGGGCTGAGCTTCTTTTTACGGACCATCGCGGTTGTGTGGCTCGGACTTCGCCACAGCAGATATATAAGTGTTGGTTGCTGGCTCGTGTGTGTTTCTCGTCGCGCGCGACAGCCATCAGCGGTTGATTCTTCGTTTCCTGCCCGGTGGATCACGTGTTGGTGCTGACTGCCACCGCCGAAACCGCCAGCCCATGGCCCCTCACTTATAAACTAACTACCGACCAGTTTTCACTTTCCCGATATATTTATTACACACTGTGTGCTGGGTTGGCATGGAGGTAAAACCATGGTACGTGAAGACGGTAAGCGAAACTTCGCCCTTCGTGAGGAGGACGGGTCGGAACCGAGTGAGTTCTCCGGGAACATGCCGAGACAGGCGGCGCTCAAGGCCGCCCGAACGCTCGAACCGGGGCCATCCGAGGAGGAGGCGGAGCGAACGACGATCAGGCTTCGAGAGAAGGGCACCCAGAAGGTCCACGAGTACGAAGGATGGGCGTGGAAAGCTGACGCTCCCGAAGTGGACGACGCGGACGATGAGTTCTGGCTCAACGACCTCGAAGACATCACGAAGGCAAACGTCTCGAAGCAAGGAATCGAGTACCTCGACGAGGAGTGACGACCGGATCCACACCCCGTCCCGTCCTACTCCGCTCCGTCCCGTTTCAGTATTCTATTCAATCGCGCTCTTGCATGCACACACGCGTGACCCGCTCATCGACTCCGGCGGCTCGGCCCGAGTCGGTCTCCCTCGCGGGGCGTTCCAGTCCACTCCGAGCTTGGGTCACTTCCATCTGACGCCTGTAGCTGCTCACGACATCTCAGTCGCGTTCTTTGGAACCGCGTCATGAAACCGCATGACGCGGTGCCGATAGTTCGACGGGGTTAAATACAACCCGGGCGTTCACTGTAATGCGAAGAACGCACCGCGAACTCGGGCTGTTCAACTCGGCTCGGTTTCGCAGGACCGGACAAACTCCGATGGGTTTATGACCTATCGTGGACAATGTTCAGGTCCGCAAAGGATGAGGATCTCGCCCCCTGCGCTCCGGCGTACAGAGGAGATCTGATGTGAGCCTTGGTAGTTCGGTGTCATCCGGGTCGCCGGTGACACTGGACACCAAATTGGACCATGC
>JARVCL010000176.1:0-5955 GCA_040405695.1 Halorubrum sp.
TGAAACCCGCGAAATCAAGAGGAAGGAAGCCTAGGCCGGGATTTGAACCCGGGCTCTCGTCCTTACCAAGGACGCGCTTTACCGCTAAGCTACCCAGGCGCAGTCGTTGGTTGTCCGGAACCGACTTTAGGGGTTTCGATCCGATCCGACCCGGAACCGTCGGGGGATTCTACGGCAGGTTATCGATCGGTCGCGCTGACAGCCCGCTCGGAGATGTCGGCGATCCGGTCGGCGGTCGTCTCGGGAAGGGCCCGCCCCGGTGGTGGGAACTCGCCGTCGTAGTCGGCAGCGAGTTCGCGGGCGTACTCGAGCAGCTCCGATGGCGGGTCGCCACCGACAGCAGTCGTTCCAGCAACGACCGCCAGCTCGAGAGCGTCCACTTCGAGGTTCCTGTCGAGTGTCGCCGCCGCCTCCGGACCGGTGTTCGATCGGTGACGGAGGGTCTGATCGCGTCCGAACGCACGAACGACTTCGACCGCAGCGGCGGCCGCTCCGGTGTGTGAGAGCAACGAGAATCCACGAGAGACGAGTACGTCGGCCGCGAGCACGTCCATGTCGGCTTCGATGTCCGCGTCACGGGTCGCCGCCGACCCCCAGGGTTCCTCGCGAGTCAGCCGACGCGTGAGGCGGAGCCCCTCGTAGATGAGCTGGACGCCTGCGGCTCGATCGACCACGGTATCAGCGTCGACAGCAGGATCGAGTGCGCGGGCCGTAACGAGCGCCAACACCCCCGGCGTCACGGCCGCATCCGCGAGCCGGTCGACGAGGGTCTCGCGGAGGCGCTCGGGTTCGATATCCGCGAGCGCATCGAGCACCGCATTGCGCGCTCGCGTGGCGTCGTCCATCAGTGCCCATCTGTTCGGTTGGCAGGGGCAAAGACCTTTGGAAACCGCCACCACCGATGTCCATGGTTCGGAGCCGAGAACGAGAGTCGGTGCGGGTGATCACGCTCGACCGTCCCGAGAAGCGGAACGCAATGCGACCCGCCGACCTCGCCGCGCTCGAACGCGAGGTGACCGAAGCGACGGAGCCGGTCGTGTATCTCCACGGGTCCGGATCAGCGTTCTGTGCGGGAGCGGATCTCGACGTCGTCTCGAGGCTCGACGATCCTGCCGAGTTCGCCAGACTTGGACAGCGGGCCGCGTCGGCGCTCGCCGACGGAGACCCGGTCGTCGTGTGTGGGGTCGATGGCGCGGCCCGTGGCGGGGGAGTAGAACTCGCGCTCGCGGCGGACATCCGAGTCGCAACGCCCGACGCGACGTTCGCCGAGCCAGGTGTTCGGTTCGGCCTGTTCGGCGCGTGGGGTGGGACCGTCCGATTACCACGAGTGATGGGCGAGGGCGACGCTCTCGACTTCGCACTCTCTGGACGGGTCCTCGATGCCGAATCCGCGCGTCGGACTGGTCTCGTCTCGCGTGTGCACACAAACCCGCGTCAGGTCGCTGCTGCGATCGCCGAGGGAGCGCCCGACGCGCTTCGGGCTATCAAACACCGAATCCGTGACCGGCGCAGCGACGCCACACAAGAAACAGCCGAGGCGGAGTCGTTCGCCGCGCTCGTCGAACGCCACGCCGCCGAGATTCGATCGGCCCGGTCACGGCCGAACGGGGACGACCAGCGCGGCAGCCCGGGCGGCGACGAAGAGTTAGACTGACTCGCAGTGCGTGTGGTTTCGGTCAACGAGATGTGATAGGTTTAAATATTCGACCGGCAGATCTGTAATCACAGAGCGCACCGGTAGTGTAGTGGTATCACGCAACCTTGCCATGGTTGCAACCCGAGTTCAAATCTCGGCCGGTGCACTCCCTGCGGTCGTTTTCTGGCCTGGCTCCCGTTCGCGCTGCTCACGGGAGTCTCCATTAGGACACGCGGGCAGCTCGATCCGGCCCCATCGTTTCCGAAAGCGGACCGTTTAACCGTTGGAGGTGGGTTCGTTCGATCGAATGGTTGAGTTGCTCCTCGTGGTTGGACTCGTCGTCGCGGCGTTCGTCGGATACAACATCGGCGGCGCAACGACTGGGCCGGCGTTTGGCCCCGCCGTCGGCTCGGGAGTACTCTCGAAGGCCGGGGCTGCGGCGCTGATGTCGGTGTTCTTCTTCATCGGGGCGGGGACGCTCGGACGGCGTGTGGTCGACACCCTCGGTGAGGACCTCATCACCGAAGCCGGCGTGTTCACACTGGAATCGAGTATCGTCGTGCTCCTGTTCATTGGGGGGGCGCTGTTCGTCGGTAACTACTTCGGTGTCCCAGCGTCGACCTCGATGACGGCGGTGGGTGCGATCGCTGGGTTGGGGGTCGCCACCAACAGTCTCAACTGGGCAGAGATGGGGAATATCGCGATCTGGTGGATCGTCGCGCCAATCATTGGGTTTTGGGTGTCCGGGGTCATCGGCCGCTACTTTTACCCGCGGATCAACCGGTGGGTCGCAATCGACGAGACGCCAGGGCCGCTCATCCAGATAGACCGCTCCGGCAGCATCCCGCGACCGTCAGCGGGTCCGAACACGACCCGTCGAGAGATAGTCGGGGGAATCGTCGTCGTCGCCATCGGCTGTCTGATGGCGTTCTCCTCTGGAACGTCGAATATCGCGAACGCTATTGCTCCCCTCGTCGGGGCTGGCGTCGTCGGGATGAACCCCCTGATCGTCCTCGGGAGCGCCGCAGTTGCCGTCGGCGCGTTCACAATCGCCCGCCGGACGCTCGACACGCTCGGGAACGACATCACCGACCTCCCATTGACTGCCGCGATCGTCGTCGCTGTCGTCTCCTCGGGGATCGTCATCGGTCTCTCCGCGATCGGGATTCCGGCATCGTTCGTCATCATCGCGACGATGTCGATCGTCGGATTGGGATGGGGACGGGCGACCAGAACGGCGACGGTATCCGAGGGGATCCGCGGCGAGGCGGAGACCAACGTCGCGGTTAGTGCGCTGAAAGCCGACGAGCCGGGCGACGAGGTCGTCGGGATCGGCGAGGAGGAGCCCGGCGACATCCCCGCGGCGTCGGATCTGTTCGATCCGACGACGACTGCGAGGGTCGTCGTGTTGCAGAACGTCGTGCCGCTGCTTTCGACGATCGGCGCGTTCGTGACGTTCTACGTTCTGTTCGGGTTCGTCTGGTGACCGGCGTCGCCGACGGGGAGATTTCGAATCAGCCGGCGTCGCCCTGCCAGATCACCGGCCGAACCGGCGCTGTCGGTCCTGAAAGTCGAGAACCGCACGCAGGTAATCCCGCTTCCGGAAATCTCGCCAGTTCACGTCGGTGAAGTAGAGTTCGGCATACACCGACTGCCAGATGGCGAAATCGGAGAGCCGTTCTGCGCCGGTTTTGATGACGAGGTCGGGTTCAGCCGGGAACACGAGCCGGTCGGCGATCGCCGTCTCGTCGATCGCCTCGGGCCGAAGGGTTCCGTCGTCGACATCGGTCGCGAGATCACGCACCGCACCGGCGAACTCGGCTTTTCCACCGAGGCCGACGTTCACCCGAATCGGTGCCTCCACGGGGTCCGTGTCGTCAGGACCACGGATGGATATCGCTCGCGGAAGGTCGAGTCGGCGGAGCTCGCGGATCAGCGACGGGGCGACGGACTCGTCGAGGACGGAGACGGAGACCGTCACCCGCTCGGCACCGTAGCTGAACGCCCAGTGAAGCGTCGAGGTGAGGGTGTCGAACGCCCCGTCGGCGAGCAGGTCTCGCTCGGTGATGACGATCGTCACGTGATCCGGGGGGTCCCCGTCGTGGATCCGGTGGCGAGCGGCCAGGTACGTGTCGTACAGAGCCACATCGGGGGATGCCACGCGACGGATAAAAACGCGAGGACGCGATGACGAGGGGTTTAATCAGATGTCGCTCGTATCACGAGCGATGACTGACAGCTACCGGGGGGTGTTCGGGGCGATTCCGTATGCGATCCGGAACACCGATTCGTGGGCGATGCGGATCTACGGGGTCGTCGGGGCGGCAGCAGCGGGGTTCATCGCTCTCGTCGTCACCCTCGCCCTCGTCGTCTGGATGGGAGAGACAGCCGAACTGCAGAGCGGGACGTTCCTGTTTTCGCGGTCGCTGTACGTAATCGCCGGGTTCGCGGCGGTCGCACCGCTTCTGGCTCCCCTCCTGTTCGTCGCCCGTCGACACCGCCGAGGCGACCCCGTCGCGTCCGGATACGACCGGTGGCTGGCCGTCTCCGGGTTCCTCTTTTTGATCTCGCTGTACCTCGGGATGGTTATCTCCGCGCCCGCCGACCTCCGCGAACCGACCGGTTCGATCGTCGTCTCGGCGCTGTACGCGTTGCCACAACTGGCCGGATTTGTGCCGCCGGTCGTTGCGGCCGGTGTCGTGTTCTTGACGCACTTTCGGCTACGGGGCGGGGACGACGACTCCGGCAAAACGGCCAGTGGTCGCTCGAAACCCGGAAATGACTCGGCCCCGTAGCGCGTACCGATGACCGAAGAGAAAGAGAGTACGTTCCTCGTGACACACGTCGAGTCTGATTCGGCGGTGCTCAAAGACGTACACGATGGCCAGGTACACACGCTGAGTTCGAACCCGGGGGTCGAGGTCGACGACGCCCTCGAGGCGACCGTCGCTCCCGACCCGCCCCTGGAGGTTACCTATCAGGTGATCGAGGTCACGGATCGCCGCTCGCTCTCGATAGCGCACAGCGAAGAGCCGCCGACGGTGCAAGAGCGCGACCTCGCCGCGGAACTCCCGGTCGGTGAGGTGGCACGCGAGCCCCGCGCCGGTGTCGGAGAGATCCACGTGTTGTGTCCGCCGGATGGCGAGACCGAACAGGCGGTAGAGGACGTCCTCGACGACCGGGAAGGAACGCTGTCGCGGGCGGCGAGACTCGGGGTCGATCGGGTGGAAGTCCGGTCCGAACCCGGGGTGTTGAGCGTGCGGTATCTTCCCTGATCTGACGGTCGCCGGCCAACGGCCGAGGAACCACTGGAAGCCGCGAGTCGGCCACGGACCCGCTACGTTCGTGGGCCGGCGGCGCTCTGGACGCACCAGCCGCCGTCGACGTCGCCGTCGTGGGTGTCGTACGCGATCGCGGTGTCGTCGGTCACGATCCCCGTCTCAGCCGAGTCGCCGTCGACGGCCACGTCGACCACGCGGAACGGGACGTCGAGGCTGTCGCCACAGCAGCCGACGTCGACGAACTCCTCACGGCGGTCGCCGACGGCGACCGTCCCGAGCGTGCGTCTGAAGTATTCTCGATACCGCTCGGTGTCGATCTGTTCGCGGCCCCAGTCGCTGAGTCCCTCGGGATACGAGAGGACGACCCGAGACGCTTCTCGTTCGCTCATATCGTGTTGTATGACACCGTCTAACAAGGCAGTTTCGGGTGATGTGGCTGGTCTACGACGCGGGAATTGTGTCGTTCGATAGCGATCGAGGCCGCGAACCCTCGCCGGTGAGGAGCGTCTGGTTTCAGAGATAAGAAGGCTTATTCGGGCTCACGGACGAAGCCGTTCTATGCCCGCGATAGAGGTACCGGAAGTCGACTACACCGAGTATTCGAACCGACAGCTCGTGTTGGTTCCGCTTGCGGTGCTCGCGCTGGCCCTCCTGATCATCGGTGGGTGGTACTTCGTCACGGGAGCCCCGGCGAACCTCGGGTTGGAGTTCACCGGTGGGGTAGAGCTCCGGATCGCCGACGACGGCCAGGGTGACGTTCGAGAGCGGATCGACGCGGCGTTCGAACAGGAGCCTGACTCCGTTCGGACGATCCCGGCCGACGACGTGGTGGTAGTGACGTTCCAGGCGTCAGAAGACGATCCGGAGGGGTTCGCTAGCGAGTTGGAGGACCAGGCGAACGAGGCGGGGCTCACGCTCGATGCCATCGATCAGGTGTCGGCGAGCTTCGCGGCCGACACCGCACAGACCGCGATATTCGGCGTTGCGCTTGCCTTCCTCGGGATGAGCGTCCTCGTGTTCGCGCTGTTCCGAACGTTC